>JBFMDL010000063.1:0-17603 GCA_040753635.1 Nitrospirota bacterium
ATATTTTTTAGATAGTCCCGCTCAACCGTGACTTTATCTCTTTTTGTCATATCTTATAATTGAATAACAGATTACGGATAAGTTTGCAAGATATTAATCACGTCTGAAAACTTTTCAAAAATTCAAAATTAATTTATTGACACAAGTTTATTGTTGTTTTACGATATCCTCATCGATCTAACAGGCTGCTGAAAAAGTCTCTTTTTTGTCATTTCGAGTGAAACGAGAAATCTTAAGAGCCGTTATGATCCAATAAGTTTTAAGATTCCTCGTCGCCTTCGGCTCCTCGGAATGACACAAAAACTTAGTTTTTCAGCAGCCTGCTAATTATAATCCTCTCTGATATTTTTCGTGCATAGAGTAACTGCACATAAGTGAGCTTCTATAAGACGGTCCTTTCATCGAGAACAGAGATAAATTAGATGTTGTCATAATGCGTAAAGAGGTTGTAAAATCGTTTTAGATCACAGAAAGGACACTGAAGATTGCGCAGACTGTTTAAATGGGCGATAGACTCCGAAAAAAGTTACAAGCTCGATATTATCAGGGAAGTCCCGCTCTTTAACGGGCTGAATAATAATCTCCTCAGAAAACTGCTAACAGACCTTGTCGAGAAAAAATATAATGCCGGTGATATTATCTTTTCCGAAGGCGACGACGGCAAGGCCCTGTATATTGTAATGGACGGTTCAGTAAAAATTGCCAAGAAAATTGATTCAGGTGAAAATACTCTCGCAGTTCTGGGACCCGGTTCTTATTTCGGGGAACTGGCCCTTATTAATCAGTCGCCGAGGTTTGCGACGGCTGTGGCGGAGAAAGATTCAAATCTGCTAATAATGTATAAGTCATACTTTGATGACCTTATTAAGGGAAACAGCGCAATCTCATCCAGGATACTGCTGAATCTTGTCAGATCACTTTCGAACTATATTTGCAGAAACCAGACTATTGAAACAGATAATTAAAAAAACAAACTGATTGAATGTTCGGATGCGGGACAGAAAAGTAAACGACAGAGTTTTGTTAAGCATGATAGAGAAGGTGCATCATCAGATGCCGAGATGGATAATTATCCTTTTGACGCTTCTGATTTTTGCTATCCTTGCCTTTCATGCCGCAAGCCTCCTGGTCATTCTTCTTCTGTCGGGATTGCTTGCATATATTCTTAGCGGTATAATCAATAAATTCGAGTCTTTCGGCCTTAAAAGGGACGCGGCCGTTATCCTGTTATATCTGTTTTCCGCTGTGTTTCTTATCATGGCCGAAACAATTTTATCGCCATATCTGCAGCAGGAAATAAAGAATTTCTATGCGAAATTGCCTGAGTTTTCCGAACATCTCGAAAATATCATAGCGCAACGATCTCAAGGTAATATAGGCGGCTATCCGCTCGCCGAGGAACTCATCAGAAAAATGCTCAGTGATGTGATCAGGCCAAGTCACATCGTCAACAAAGCCCTGAATATCTCTGGAGTCTTCAGCCAGGCAGCCTCATTTTTGCTCGGTTTGGTGCTTGTGCCGTTTTTTGTTTTCTTTCTGCTGAAAGATTGGCCGGTGATGTTTAAAAAAGTCATGCATCTGATCCCGCCTGTACATGTCGAAACAACCGTATCCGTAATTTCGGAGATCAACATTCTTATAGGCAAATACATCAGAGGGCTGACAACAGACTGCTTTGCGCTGTCTGTCATCGCTACCGCAGGTTTATGGATGATGGGGGTCAATTATCCTATTTCATTGGGAATTCTGACCGGCGCCGCAAATGTCATCCCGTACCTCGGCCCCGTCATGGCATGTTCAGCCGCCTGCATGATTGCCTTGATACAGTCCAATTCTTTCAGCATTATAGTGAACATAATACTTTTTTACATTTCAATAAAGCTGGTTGATGATCTGGTTATCCAGCCCCTTACGATAGGCAGGACTGTAAAACTTCATCCTATGCTTCTGGTGATAACGATCATCATCGGTGAAAGGCTGTTCGGCGTCATCGGCATGATACTGGCCGTCCCTGCAGTCACAATCACGCAAAAAGTGCTGAGCATTCTGATAGAAAGCCGGAAACAGACTCTTTACAGAGAAAAAACGGTTGAACCTAATGAGATCATTATATAAAAAACGCCGCCGGGTTAATATTAAGGAGACAGTACCTCATTGAAAGAACTCAGGAAAAGGCTGCTGCTTTCGATGCTGCTCATATTTCTCGTCTTCTCATTCGGAACACTGGGCTATATGGTTATAGAACAATGGAGCCTGCTTGATTCAGTCTACATGACGATAATAACTCTCTCCAGTGTAGGATTCAAGGAAGTCCACGAAGTCTCTTTTTACGGGAGAATATTCACAATAATCCTTATAATAGGTGGAGTAGGAACGGTTGCTTATGCACTCAGCACCGGCGCAAAAATTATTTTAGAGG
Source organism: Nitrospirota bacterium (assembly GCA_040753635.1). Classification (GTDB taxonomy): domain Bacteria; phylum Nitrospirota; class Thermodesulfovibrionia; order Thermodesulfovibrionales; family UBA6898; genus JBFMDL01. The sequence continues at coordinate 2,420 of JBFMDL010000063.1, forward strand.
GTGAACTGCAAGAGGTTTTCGGGAGGAAGAGATTGGAAAAAAGGATCAGGGAATTAAAAGATCATTATATTATCTGTGGTTACGGCAGGATGGGGAAAATAATATGCAATGAGTTGAAGGCAAAAAACCATAAATTTGTCGTTATCGAAAAAGAACCCGAAATCCCTGCCGGACAGGAAGATATTCTTATATTCAAGGGCGATGCTACAAAAGACGAAATACTCAAAGAGCTCGGGATAGACAGGGCCAGGGGTCTGATAACTGTGCTCCCGACCGATGCCGAAAATCTGTTTGTGGTTTTGAGCGCCCGCGGATTGAATCCCGGTCTTTTAATAGTTGCAAGGGCCGGTGAAGAGGGATCGGAACAGAAACTGTTCAGGGCGGGCGCTGATAAAGTTGTCTCGCCATATCATATCGGGGGATTGAGGATAGCGCACACGTTGCTCAAACCTGCTGTTGTGGATTTTATAGAGTTTGCCACCAAGAGCGGAAATATCGAACTCCAGATGGAGGAGGTTAAAATTCAGGAATCATCCAGACTGGCCGGGCTTACACTCGATGAATGCGGTATAGGGAGAGAACTCGGTATTATTATTGTGGCGATTAAGCAGGCGGACGGCAGCATGAGGTTTAATCCGACATTCCGGAGCGCTATTAAAGAAGGAGATACGCTTATCGCTTTAGGTGAAATTTCAAAGCTTAAGATACTTGAAGAAATGGCGATAGCCAGACAGTGATAATCTTATTTTGTGTCCTGCAAAAACCCGGCTTATCATGCGCATATATTAGGCGCATCTTATCACACGCCTGTCTGTAACAATCAAATGGACCTTTCTGTCATGCGGCTCCGCAGGTATTAAATCAACAACCTGCTCTTCATATGCCGGGGCAATAACAGGTATATCTTTCTTTAAGCCGGAAAGTAATTTATCATAATATCCCGCTCCGTATCCTATCCTGTTGCCTGTAATGTCAAACCCGGCTCCAGGGATAATCACAACATCAACATCATTTATGTCCATCATTCTTTCTTCAGCTTCAGCAGACGGTTCAGGGATGCCCATATAACCTTTCTTCAATTCTTCAATGGACTTTATTTCATGCAGGAACAGCATGCCCTGCTCTTCTTCCACTTTCGGAAGCACAACCCTCCTGCCGTCAATAAGTGTTTCCTTGATCAACATGATTGTGTCGACCTCGGACCTGAAGGAGGCGAAGAAAAATATAAGATCTGCATTTCTGAACTCATCAAGGGCGGCAAGGCGCTCATGTATCAGTCTGTCTTTTGCCCTACGGACTTCAGGGGGGATGGCATCTCTTTTTTTGAGGAGCTCTTTTCTGACAGAAGATTTGGACCCGATCTCAAACATATAACTTCTTCTCTAAAGCAATCTTGATTTTCCTTACTTCATCTACTGTATCAGGGGAACAGCTAAAGGGCGAAGCGCCTTTTATATCGGCCTCCATAATCGCATCATTGAACGTTATATGACCGATAAGTTCTGCATCTCCTATCCCGTCCTTAATGAAATCCAGATCCTCCTCCCCGCGTATCTTATTGGCAACTACAAAAACTTTTTTAACCCCGAGCTCCTTTGCCATATCCCTCACTATGTCCGCCGTCTGTATGCTTCTCTGTCCCGGCTCAACAACAACAATAAATGCGTCGACAGAACCCGCTGTCCCCCTTGTAAGATGCTCTATTCCTGCTTCCATATCGACGATGACTACTTCGTCTCTCTCGACAACAAGGTGCTTGAGAAGTCTCCTCAGAAGAACGTTTTCCGGACAATAACATCCTGAAGCTGCTGCTTTGGATTTTCCCATCACAAGAAGAGTTATGCCGTTTATTTTATATCCAAGGCCTTCCGGCAGATCATCCACTCTGGGATTCAGCCTGAACATTCCCCCCATGCTCCCGGGTTTTGCGCCGGTGCGCTCTTCAATAAGTTCGTTGAGGTCAGCAATCGGCCTGATTTTTTTAAATTCATCCCGGTGGATGCCGAGCGCTGAAGCGAGATTTGCATCGGGATCGGCATCCACCGAGATAACCTTCTTGCCTTCCGATGCGAAAAGATGACTTAAAACCGAGGACAGGGTTGTTTTCCCTACCCCGCCTTTTCCTGTTATTGCTATCTTCATTTTAAAATTCTACCATTGCGCTCAAACCCCTGTCAAAAGCCTGTTTGTTTGATTTTTCAAGATTTCCTGCGTTATTATTCCTGTATGGAAATGAAAAAACTCCTCGAGGAATCAGGCCGGTATCTGATGAACACCTACAACAGATTTCCGCTTGTAATAAGAAAAGGCCGCGGTATGAAGGTCTGGGGAATGGATGGAAAAGAGTACCTTGACTTTGTAGGCGGTGTTGCGGTGAACTGCCTGGGACACTGTCATCCAAAAGTCGTTATTGCCATACAGAAGCAGGCACAGCGCCTGATACATATTTCCAACTATTACCACATAGAGCCTCAGATAAAGCTTGCGAGAATTCTTGTAGAAAACTCATTTGCCGATAAAATTTTTTTCTGCAATTCGGGCGCTGAGGCAAATGAAGCAGCCATCAAACTTGCAAGGAAATACTTCAAGGAAATCGTCGGCCAGAATAAATACGAGATTATAACCGTGCTTAATTCATTTCACGGCAGGACCCTCGCTACTCTCACTGCTACAGGACAGGAGAAATTCAAGGAGGGATTCGAGCCTCTTGTGCCAGGGTTTAAACATGTTGAGTTTAACGACGCTGATGCGCTGGATGCAGCCATAACAAAAGACACCTGCGCTGTTATGATCGAGCCTATACTCGGGGAAGGCGGGGTGAAAATACCCGATCCGGATTATCTCAGGGATGTTAGGGAAATCTGTGCCAGACACGGGATTCTCCTTATCCTTGATGAGGTTCAGACAGGCATGGGCAGGACAGGGAAATTGTTTGCCTACGAACATTATGCAGTCACGCCTGATATTATGACCATCGCCAAGGGTCTCGGCGGAGGTGTTCCGATAGGGGCCCTGCTTGCGACGGATAAGGTTGCTTCTGCTTTTCAGCCCGCAACACACGGATCGACATTCGGCGGCAACCCCCTTGTCTGCGCTGCTGCTCTGGCCACAATGGACGTTCTTCTCGAAGATGACTTTATTCTTGACCAGTGCAGAAGAATGGGCAAGTATTTCAAGAAGGGACTCGAAGGACTGAAAAAAGAGTTCCCGAGCATAATTGCTGATATACGGGGTATGGGTCTCTTGATCGGCATGGAACTGACACGTGACGGTGCGCCTGTAGTAAAGGCATGCCTTGAAAGGGGTGTGCTTATAAACTGCACAGCAGGTAATATAATAAGGTTCATGCCCCCGCTTATTGTGACCGAAAAAGATATAGATCATCTCATGGAAGTGCTTGAACAGATTTTTGACCGTCTTTCTTAGAGGTAAATGCCGTTAGAGGGATATCGCCCTTCTGACGGAAAGTTTAAACGGGGTATTAAATCCCGTGTAAGCTTCAAAACGAATTAATTATATCCCCGCTGCAAACGCGGGGCTTTCTAACGGGGTAAACATGAAAAAAGATTTTCTTTCGTTACGGGACCTGTCAGCTGATGAGATTTCCGCAATCCTCAAAAGAGCGGCCGACTTTAAGGCAGGGAAAGATATTAACGCATGCCCTCTTTTAGGCAAAAGCATAGGGATCTTTTTTGAAAAGCCGTCTACGCGCACGCGTGTTTCCTTCGAAGTAGGGATATACCAGTTAGGAGGAAAGTCAATCTGCCTGAACCCCTCTGAACTGCAGCTCGGCAGAGGCGAGACAATGTCCGATACCGCAAAGACTCTGTCCCGTTATCTGAACGGGATAATAATACGGACATTCGCGCATTCAACTCTTAAGGAATTTGCGTCTGTTTCCACCATGCCTGTGATCAATGGCCTGAGCGATGTACATCATCCCTGTCAGGTGTTAGCTGATCTTATGACAATGCTCGAAAAGAAAGGGCGTATCAGAGGACTGAAGGTCGCTTTTATAGGCGACGGGAATAATGTCTGCAATTCACTGATAGAGGCGTCGGCGCGCATGGAGTTCAACCTTACAGTCGCATGTCCCGAAGGGATGGAGCCGGACGCCGATATACTTGAGAACGCCAGGGTTTCCTCAAAGAGTGAGATAATAATTCTCAGGGACCCGAGAGAGGCCGCGGGCATGGCTGATGTGGTTTATACTGATGTCTGGGTCAGCATGGGGCAGGAAAAGCGTGATGATGAAAAGGAAAAACTGAAGGATTATCAGATAAACGCCAGACTGCTGTCATGTTCGAAAAAAGATGCGATAGTGCTTCACTGTCTGCCGGCCCACCGGGGCGAAGAGATCACAGACGAGGTGATGGACGGTCCGCAGAGTGTAGTGTTTGACCAGGCTGAAAACCGCCTCCATACCCAGAAGGCTCTGCTGGAATTATTGATAAGATCATGAAAATTCATCCTGTCTCTTCAAGCACTTCCAGAAATGCCTCAACAACCTTCTGATCAAACTGGGTCCCGGCGCAGCGCTTCAGTTCGCTTATGGCATATTCCTTCCCGGGAGCCGGTCTGTAAGGCCTGTCTGCGGTCATGGAATCAAAGGAATCTGCAACGCAGAGGATCTTTGTGAGCAACGGTATCTCATCGCCTTTAAGGCCTTCGGGATAGCCCCTGCCGTCAATCCTTTCATGGTGATATTTAATAATCGGTATCAGGTGCCTGAGCGGCTTTATGGGCTCAATGATCTCCGCACCCCTTCCAGGGTGCTTTTTGACCAGAGCGAATTCCTCATCTGTCAGCCTTCCGGGCTTGTCAAGAACAACATCGTAAGTGCCCAGCTTTCCTATATCATGGAGAAGCCCGCCGAGCTTAAGCGCCTCCAGGTTTTTTTCATCGAGATTAATTTTCCTCCCGATCGCAAGGGCGTAGTTTGTCACCCTCTCTGAATGTCCTTTTGTCCACGGAGATTTGGCATCTATCGCGGATGCAAGTGATTTGATGGTGCTGACAAGCAGGTTCTCGAGGTCCTCGTATAATTTCGCATTCTCAATGCCGACAGCAATCTGGTCTGCTATGCTCTCTGCAGTCGTGATATGCTCCGGGGTGAATCTCTCGGAATATGTTGATCCCAGATCAAGAATGCCTATTATAGAATTCTTGCTGATCAGAGGTATTATGAGAGAAGATCTTATACCTATGGATTTCTGATCCTCGTGATAAGCACAGGGTCTTTTATCCTCCATAAGGTCGGGGATATACATGGGAGAGCGTGTTTCTTCAATATAATTCAGGTGGCTTATCTTTGCAGAATATGCGGCAGAGTTCAAATTGCCTATCCCCCATTCAGCAAGAACCTTGTAAACATCTCCATCGAGAAGGAGTATCGTCGCCCTTTCACATGGTATTACCCTGTTTATTATCTTCACTGTTGAATCAAGTATTTCAAATATTTCAACAGTCGAAAGTATACTCCTGTCGATCTGGTTCATTGTCGCTATTATTTCCATCTTTCTTGATATTTCGGCCAGTCTTTCGAGGGATTCCCTGTAAAGCCTGCTGTTCTGGAGAGCGATCCCGAGGCCGTCTGAAAGACCTTTCATCAGTTCTACTTCCTTCTGTTCAATGGGTTTGACAGTTGTATAGTCACCGTAAATTGCTCCGGCCATCCTGTCACGCAATAATATCGGAACGATAACCGCGCATCCTATATTAAGCCTGTTTACCAGTTCGGCCGGGATTAAATCGCCCTGTCTCGCATCCTCTATAAGCGCGGGCATGCCTCCCTTTATAAGGGATATGACATTAATATCATCTTCCCTGAATACCCGGGCCTTCAGGAGGTTCTCTTCAAGCTGACCCAATCCGTGGACTTTAACAAGAATATACCCGTTCAGTTCATCGTCGTACAGGAAAACGCCGATCCTGTCGAATTTAAGATACTTCGGGGCGATTGAAATGACGTTATTTATCAGCTCGCCTTCATCAAGAGAAGTGCTTATCACCTCGAATATCCGGAGGAGCGATCTTGAGACCTCGGCCTCTTCCTTGATCCTCAGTTCCGATTTTTTCCTTTCTGTTATATCCCTGGCTGAATGCACTGAATACACATGCTTCCCGGCTTTATCGAAGATCGGATAGTACCCGATGAGAAATGTCCTGTCTCTTTCCTCGTCGACTATTTCTTCAGCATATTCAAGATGCGTCTCCAGAGCCCGTTTGCACAGGGATAAAGGCCCGTCGGACCTGGGGAATATCCTGTAATATTCCTTGCCGATTATGTCTTCATATTCAAGCCTGACATACTCCTTAAAAACAATATTGCACCTGACTATCCTGAAATCTCTGTCATGTACATAAATAAGGTCGTTAAGACTGTCAAAGGTCATTTCCCATTCCCGCTTTGCGATCTCAATGGTCTCCAGCAATTTGTAAAGTTCCTCTGTCCTCTCTTTAACCTTTCCTTCGAGATTTCTTTCAGACTCCCGCAGTTCTCTGACAAGCCTTCTGTTCCTTTCATAGAGATGCGCTCCTGCAAAGGCGAGCATCCAGCTTACGGCAAGAACAATCCCCCCCACAGAAATAATCCTTATATTGTAATCCTTTACAGGCATAAAAGCCTGATCAAAGGGCTGTTCCAATATCACGCCCCATCCGGTGTCTTTTACAGGAGCAAAGGCCGAAACCATAACATGTTCTCGCCCTTCTCCACATTCTTCCATACAGCCTTCCTCGCCCTTTATCACCTTAGAGACAGAATCGCAGTTATAAAAAATGCCTGTCGGAATATTTTTATCCGGGATATTAGCCGTGATGACCTTCCCTTTTCCGTCGACCAGTACAATAAAACTGTTTGCAGGGCAATTCATTTTTCTGACAGAATCGAATGCATAAGCAACATTGTGATCCCCTGCGATCATCCCTATTTTTCTTCCGTTTTTTAGAATCGGGACAGCGCTGACGAATAAATCCATTGCATCCTTTTCTGATCTGTACACCCCTGAAATGTACGGCTTGATTTCGTTCCTTGCCTGCCTGAACCATTCAAGTCCGGATATGTTATCGCCTTTTAAGCCTCTCATATTCCTCGTGACGGCCTCGGCAATCACATTGCCGTCATTATCGACAACAAATATCCGCATGAGGCATTTTTTCAGTTCGAGCATCGGCCTTATCTCTCTCTTGAGCAAAGTTGCATCTCCGTCCCTGAACGCCCTTATTACCGCAGGTTTTTTTGCGCAAGCTCCCTGCACTTTGACAAAGCCCTCAATATTGCTCCTGATATTCTCCGAGATTATCCGGATAATTGAAAGATTTGTCCCAGATAAATTATTCTTGAACGCTTTTGTGTGAGATTTTATCGAGATAAAAGAAAAGATGATAACGGGGATTGTCATGACTGTAATAATCAGCAGAAAAGAAATGTTCTTTCTTGATGTCAATAATTTTATTAATTTTTCAGTCATTTTAAACATTTTATCATAAAATTTATAAATACTTATAGAGCAAAAAATATGCCCTGTCTGTAAAAAAAATAAAAATAGATGCTTTCTTATTGCTGTCCAAAATAATTTCAAATATGGATAAGAAGGCGGGATGTTGAGGGAACAGAATAACGACACCCTGAAAATCAATCCACAAACAATTACAAAATAACACAAATACAGAGTTACCGTTAATACGTTTATTTAACAAAGTCGAGGTCTGACATTTAATAATCATGTCGATTTATTCTGTTTTCGAGGCATTCCGCCTTCTGTAAAGTCTTATTTTGGACAAGTATGATGCTTTCTTATAAAAATATCCCGAAAAAATCTGCTATAATCAGCGTTAATGGATAAACTTCTTTCGGTCATACCTCTCGGCGGAGTTGAGGAAATCGGACTCAACATGACTGTCATTGAATGCGGGACCGACATCATCGTTATTGACGCAGGCCTCATGTTCCCTGAGGAAGACATGCTCGGCGTTGATTTTGTAATCCCTGACTTTACTTACATAATTGAAAACAGAGACAAGGTGAGAGGGGTTGTCCTTTCACACGGACACGAAGACCACACAGGGGCGCTCCCGTTCCTGCTTAAGGAGATAAAAGTCCCTGTATATGGGACACCCCTGACTCTCGGGCTTGTAAGAGAAAAACTCCGTGAACATAAATTAGATGATATAGACCTCATCCCTGTGATGCCGAGGGATATAATAAAGCTTGGTGTATTTTCGGTAGAATTCATAAGGGTGACGCACAGCATAGTAGACGGCGTCGGATTTGGCATAAAAACGCCCGTGGGTTTTATTGTTCACACAGGGGACTTCAAACTCGACCCGACGCCTGTTGACGGACAACTGATGGATTTTCACAGATTCTCCGAGTATGGCGAAAAAGGGACCCTGCTCCTTCTGTCTGACAGCACAAATGCGGAAAAAGGCGGTTTTACATTTTCCGAGAAGGAGGTAAGACGTTCTTTTGAGGATATATTCTCCGATGCGGACGGGAGGATCATTATAGCCACCTTCGCATCAAACATACACAGGATTCAGCAGGTCATTGATGTAGCGACCATGTTCGGAAGGAAAGTAATACTTTCCGGAAAGAGCATCGTATCGAATGCGCAGATAGCCCTTGACCTCGGCTATCTCAGAATTCCACAGAACACATGGCTGAAACTCGATGACCTCAAGCGCCTGAAGGATGATGAAGTCGTTATCATAACAACAGGCAGCCAGGGTGAGCCCATGAGCGTGCTTTCGAGAATAGCAACCGATGAGCACAAGACAATCAAGATAAAAGAAGGGGACATCGTTATCCTTTCAGCAAAGATGATCCCGGGGAACGAAAAATCGATCGGCAGGATCATAAACCACCTTTTCAGACGCGGCGCAAACGTCATATACGAAAAGGTCTCCGAAATACATGTTTCGGGCCATGCATCAAAAGAAGAACTCAAGCTGATGCTGAACCTTGTCCGGCCGAAATATTTTATGCCGATCCATGGTGAACACAGGCACAAAGTTTATCACTCAAGGCTTGCGGAAAAAACCGGAATTCCAAAATCAAACATATTCATGCTTGACAACGGGGATATCCTCGAGATAACAGAGGAAACCGCAATAAAAAACGGCAAGGTTACTTCGGGCAGGATATTCGTCGACGGCAAAGGCGTCGGCGATGTTCAGGACATGGTCCTGAGAGACAGGAGAAGGCTTGCGCATGACGGAATCGTCATTATAATACTATCCATTGAAAAGCTCACCGGCAATATTGTCTCCGGGCCCGACATCATCTCAAGAGGTTTTGTGTTCGAGGATGCGTCACAGGATATAATAAACGACGTAAAAGAACTTGTATATACTACCATAAAGGATCTGGACAGCGAGATCATCTCGGACAATTCACTCGTTCAGGCAAAGATAAGAAGTGTTTTGAAGAAATACCTCAGGAATACCATGGACAGGAAACCTATGATAATGCCGATTATATTCGAGGTATAGAAGCATTACAGCATCTCGACCCTGTTTCTTCCTTTGCGCTTTGCAAGATACAGCGAATCGTCCGCTTTTTTTATAAGATCTCTTTCTTCAAGCTCTACGTCCTTTTCCTGAAAACCGGCTGTTGCGGGGATTTTTTTTAAGGAGCAGAATGCCTAAAAAAATTTCAGAGGCAGCTATGAGAAACAGCGGATAACCTATTATTTCAAACAGATTCATTAGCAGTCCTCTAACAGGCTGCTGAAAAACTAAGTTTTTGTGTCATTCCGAGGAGCCGAAGGCGACGAGGAATCTTAAAACTTATTGGATCATAACGGCTCTTAAGATTTCTCGTTTCACTCGAAATGACAAAAAGAGACTTTTTCAGCAGCCTCTAATGCTTTGTTGTTATTCAGCTTCAGAACATTACGAGACGTTATTTTATCATAAAACGGAAACGAAAACGTCTAATCTGTTATAATTCCCTGATGACAGAAGCGATAATACTCGGCATTGTACAGGGTCTTACTGAATTTTTTCCCGTCAGCAGCACAGCCCACCTGATACTATTGCCGTGGTTTTTCACCTGGAGCGGACTGGTGGACACCCTGACCTTCGACATAGCGCTTCATGCCGGGACCCTGTTTGCTCTTATCATCTGCTTCTGGAAAGACTGGCTGGAAATAATCTTTAAAAAGCGCAGACTCCTGTGGTTTGTTATCATAGCAACCTTGCCGGCCGGTATTTCCGGAGTATTGCTTAATGACATTGTTGAAAACAGTCTGCGCAGCCCTTATATAATCTGTATATCACTTATCCTTATCGGTTTTTTAATGCTTGCATCTGAAAAAACATATAAACATAAAAAGACGGATGAGATTAATCTCTACGATGCGATTATCATCGGTTTCTCACAGGCCATTGCACTTATACCTGGCGTTTCCCGATCCGGCATAACAATATCCTCAGGACTTTTCAGGGGGCTCGATCGCGAGTCCTCCGCAAGGTTCTCATTTCTCCTTTCCACGCCCGTTATCGCAGGCGCTGTGCTGCTCCACATAAAAAATATCATTAATGGAACTATCGGGAATAATCTTGAACTGTTCGTTGCGGGATTCACGGCATCGGCCCTGACAGGTTTTTTTGCTATTAAATTTCTCCTGTATTTTTTCAGGAAATATCCTCTCAATATTTTTGTATATTACAGGTTTATGCTCGCAGTTGTTATAATTATAGGCATATGGCTGAAAGGTTAAAGAGGATAAGGGAGGAGGTAACCGGGATCATTTCCATCCTCGGGGGCATTTACCTGGGGTTGAGCCTTTACAGCTATTCGAAATGGGACCCGTCGCTCTTTACTTTTACCAGGACAACAGCCAAAAACTATGGAGGGATTGCAGGGGCTTATATCTCCGACTTCCTGATAACTCTTACAGGCCTTTCTTCATTCTCCATTCCTGTTTTTCTGATCGTCTATGGAATAAAAAGGTTGCTTGGCAAAAAACCGCACAGAATTTATTTGTTCGGGGCGGTCCTTTTTGTTTTCTCGTCTTCACTGATGGTATCGCTTTTGCTGAACACCTTTAACATCAATACCGAAAATAATCCGGGCGGTATCGCGGGATTATACATTTCCGGTTTTCTCGAAAAATATTTTTCAGTCCTCGGCGCATATCTGTTTTCCCTTACAGTATTTCTTACTTCCGTAATTCTTCTCAGTCCTGTATCAGTAACCTCTCTGGCGATCAGAAGGGAAAAAACAAAGGCATCTTCAAAACAAAAGGAGACTGTAAAAGGAGTGCTCGAAGAAGAAATTCTTATCCGCGAGCCTGAAAAGGTCAAGACCGAACCTGTTTTGACCGAAACAATCCCGGATTTCAAAACCGGAAAAGAGCCCGGGCCTCCGGAGGCGGCGAGAGTTCCGGGGAAGTATTTCTCAAAATCAGGATATGAACTTCCTTCTGTAGAGCTTTTAACCTCATACGATACCGCTTCGATCAGACCTTCAAAAGAAGAACTGCTTGCCAACTCCGCCCTGCTTGAGAGCAAGCTCGCTGATTTTGATGTCGAAGGCAAGATTACACATGTGAGTCCCGGCCCCGTCGTCACTTTATATGAGTTTGAACCGGCGCCTGGGGTGAAAATAAACAGGGTTGTATCTCTGTCGGATGACCTCGCCCTCGCCCTGAAGGCGCAAAGCATGAGGGTATTTCCAATCTCCGGCAAGGCCGCCATCGGCATAGAGGTCCCGAACAAGCAGAGGGAACTCGTATCTCTGAGGGAGATTGTTTCATCGGATAAATTCAGGAAAAGTCATTCAAAGCTGACGCTTGCCCTCGGTAAGGACATTTCGGGCAATCCTGTTATCGCGGATCTTACAAGGATGCCCCACCTGCTTGTCGCCGGGGCAACAGGCGCAGGCAAAAGTGTATCCATTAACTCAATGGTTATGAGCATACTGTACAAGGCGTCACCCAGAGAGGTAAAGATGCTGATGATCGATCCGAAACTCCTGGAGCTTTCGATATATGAGGACATACCCCATCTTATTTCACAGGTAATAACCAATCCTAAAAGTGCGGCGGAAGCATTAAGGAAAATGGTTTTCGAAATGGAGCGGAGATACAGGCTGCTGGCTGAAAAAGGCGCAAGAAATATTGAAAACTTCAATAAGCAGGCTACCGAAGAAGAACAGCTCCCGTATATTGTTATATTTATAGATGAACTTGCCGACCTGATGTTCGCTTCCGCAAATGAAGTAGAGGATTCCATCGCAAGACTTGCCCAGATGGCAAGGGCGGCGGGCATACACCTTGTAATTGCCACCCAGAGGCCCTCTGTGGATGTTATCACAGGAGTAATAAAGGCTAATTTCCCCGCAAGGATTTCCTTTCAGGTTTTTTCCAAAATCGATTCACGTACAATCCTTGATTCCCAGGGCGCTGAGCAGTTGCTCGGCAAAGGCGATATGCTTTTGATGCTGCCGGGTTTAAGGATAACACGTGTCCACGGCGCTTTAATCACGGAAGATGAGATAAAATCGGTCACCGATTTCATTAAATCACAGGGAAACCCTGATTATTCGATATTTGAAGACATACAACTCGAAGAACCTTCTTCCGAAGGAATTACTGAAGAGAAAGATGAAATGTATGATAAAGCTGTTGAATTCGCTGATTCTGTAGGGGAAATATCCATATCTTCTCTGCAGAGAAGGTTTAAAATAGGTTATAACAGGGCAGCGAAAATAATGGAAATCATGGAGGAAGACGGACTTGTAGGACATCCAAAAGGCGCAGGCAAGCCGAGAGATTTTCTCAGGAGGCGCCATTGATATGCTTAATAACGGTCTTAAAATAATGACAACATTACTTATCAAATCCCTCCTAACCTCCCTTTGCAAAAGGGAGGAACTTCCCCCTCTTTGGCAAAGTCGGAGTCTCGACTCTACGAGAGGGGCGAGGGGAGATTTCCTGATAAAATGTAAATTCAATTTGAAGACCCTTAATAATGTTTTTTTCATAATTCTTTTTTTATCCCTTCCTTTAAAATGTTACGCCTTGGATGCAGATGAAAACGTTCTGAAGATCCAGAAGGCATACGAGAACATTAAAGACATCAAAGGCTCTTTTACACAGAAAAACATAATAAAAGACCTGAACAGAACAGACACTTACAGAGGAGAATTCTTCATCAAGCAGCCGTTTAAAATGAAATGGATTTACAAAGGAAAGGCGTCGCATGACTTAACCATTAATAATGATATGGTACTGATATATAAAAAAGGCGATAACCAGGCGTATAAAAGCAAATTTTACAGTGAAACATACGGACGTACACCTGTCGCCCTCTTAAGCGGCTTCGGGAATATAAATAAGGAATTCAACATATCCGGTAACGGCAGCTCACTCTTATTGCGACCTAAAAACCCTATGGGGAATATAACTTCCATAGGAATAAAATTATCTGACGAGGGCTTTCCAATCCATTCCTTTACGATCAAGGACGGAAATTCAAATATAATCGAGATCGAACTGAAGGATATAAAAACAAACACGGGATTAAAGGACTCACTTTTTGAATTTTCCCTGCCTAAAGGGGTAAATATTTTTGAACAGTATCCTTAGGCCATGTAAAAATGCGAAGGGATGGTAAACCACAACGTTGCGTAAGAGGAAGGCAGATGCGCTGCAAAAGTTCTGCAAATCAACAGGATTCAGTTATTATTCACATGAATGCAGACTTGACTAATAGTGCATTTATAGAGGGGCTGGCTGGCCGCGCCTGAGGGCTGTAAGGTGTTGATGGCAGCCCTTTTCCATCACATCTGCCTTCCATATCAAGAACATATTTTGAACTAGTGGGTAAAAAAAAAGCCCGCCTTACATCAATTCACAAGCTCGATCCTGTTTCTACCTTTATTTTTCGACCGGTATAATGCTTTATCCGCACAACGTATTAACCAGCCGCGATCAAAGTCACTTTTCTTACCGTCAAAAAACGATATGCCGATGCTTATAGTTATCCTGATTCCGTCAACTCTTTTGCCCTCTGTCAAAGCCCTGAGATTTTCGGCAATCTTCAAGGCATCAGGCGCGGAGGTCTCCGGCAATATGAGCGCAAACTCCTCTCCCCCGTATCTGGCCAGGATATCCCCTAACCGGATTTTCTCTTTCCATGCCCTTGCAACCTCCCTCAGGACTTTATCGCCTGCAAGATGTCCGTGTTCATCGTTCACCATTTTAAAATAGTCAACATCTATCATAAGTAAACTCAGAGGATGTCCGTATCTCCTGGCGCGCTCCAATTCTTCATGCAATCTGATCTGAAAATATTTATGGCAATAAAGCCCTGTAAGACCGTCGGTTATCGCTTCCTCTGAAAGCCTGGCATTCTCTATCGCAATGGCAGCCTGGCCGGCCAATGCTTCGAGGATATCCATATCGCTCTGCACATACATGTCTTTACTGCCCTTGTATCCCAAAGTCAGTATCCCCAGCAAATCTCCCTTATAGAACATGGGGATGATTATCTCTGCATCAATGGCCCCCAGGTCCTGATATATCGCCTTAAAACCCTCGGGATCCCTTGAGAGTTCCTGTTCTTCCCTTACAAAGATTTGTTTAGTCAATATCAGCCAGCTTATGATACCGTTATCTATTTTAAAGTTGGACGCAGTCTTCTTGTTAATTCCGCAGCTGCTTCTTATGTGATAACGCCCATCCTCTCCCCTGATGAAAATACATATATTCCCGGCCTTGAGGCTTTTTCTAATTGTATTCACCAAATAATTCAGCAGCTCATCGGGATCGAGGATGGTGGTTACAGCTTTTGCTGACTCCCTCAGAATTTCCTGATAGCCGTATTTGTCTCTCAAAATAATATCGTTCATGGCCGCCTGCAATGTCTTCCTTGCCGGTGTTTTAAAAAAAATCCATGCTATAACCGACAGAGAGAGCAATATCGCTGCTATCGAACCGGTAACAGGCTCAAAAAATTTGAATAAACCGACATGTGTGCCGATAGCCCCAATGAGCAGAAAAATAACGGTGAGCGTGCGTGAGATAACTATCTGGATATCAAATAAGATCATGTCCTAAAGTTCGTTGAACAAGAGAAGCGACTCAATTAAACTTGAATTGCCGAAAAACAAGATTTAAAGGAGTCGCTATGAAGAAAGAATATCGGACAATGGGCAAAAAATCAAATGGGA
>JBFMDL010000064.1:0-17527 GCA_040753635.1 Nitrospirota bacterium
CATCGTTAACCTCATTTCTACCTCCTGTTTCTGTATCCACAGGAGTCAATTTTCTACTTTTTTTCGTGTAGATTTCTTATGTGAGGCAACGATCCGTTTTCAGATAGATTTTTGATGAGGCAATTCGTTTGATTGACATATATACTAAAGTTTTGTATAGTGTATTCTAATTTTTCAAACAGGAGGCTGTTTTGAAGAAAAGCATTTCAGCTTTGTTCGTTCTTGTCAGTTCTCTTGTTTTTATATTTTTCTCCGGCGAAAGCCTTTCTGCTGAAAAACAATATCCCGACTGTTCAAAATGCCATAAGGTGCAGATGACCGGAAGGTCATTCCATCCCATAATAAAAACAGGCGGCTGTGTCGCATGCCATACAAGGCCGCACGAAAAAGACGCCAAACCCCAGAAATTCCTCTTCGCAACCGGTACAGATTTATGCTGGGGCTGTCATGACAAGACCAAATTTTCGAATAAAGTAAAACACCCTCCCGTAGCTCAGGGGCAATGCATGTCATGCCATGACGTTCATGTATCGGATGCTCCCAAACTTCTCCTTGCGAAGATGCCGGACCTCTGTTTTAACTGCCACGACAGGGCGAAGTTCGAAAACAAAGTAAACCATCCGCCTGTTATCGGAGGGATGTGCACTTCATGTCATGACCCTCACAGCAGCAGCGCCAAAAAACTTCTCCTGTCAGAACCGCCGGGTCTGTGTTTTAACTGCCATGATAAGAAAATGTTCTCAGGCAAGAAAAGGGTTCACGGGCCTGTTGCCGCCGGCAAATGCGCTTCATGCCATGAACCGCATGCATCCGCAGGACAGAAACTGCTGCTTTCAGACCCTCCTGAAGTCTGTTTCAACTGTCACGGCAAAGACAAGTTCATCGGCAAGGTTACTCATCCCCCTGTCGAATCAGGAATGTGTGCAAGCTGTCATTATCCTCACCAATCTGACCAGGACAAGCTTTTGATCGCGCAACCTCCGGATCTGTGCTATCAGTGCCACGGGAGAAAAGATACAAAGAAGATCGTCCATCCTCCTGTTTTGGGTGGTATGTGTTCTTCATGCCATGGTCCTCATAGCGCCGACAGTAAGGCGCTCCTCCTTAAACCTGCAAACGGGGTATGTATTTCGTGTCATGCGGACAAGAAGAGCGGAGAGCATGTGATCAGAGGTTTGAAGGGTGGTTTCCATCCTGTTGAAGACAAGGTTTTTGTTGCGATTGATAAAAAGAAGAGGAAACTGACATGTTACAGCTGCCATGAACCCCACCAGTCGAATGCCGGAAAGCTTTTTCAGTTCGAAAGCACAGGTGTTATGGGTTTATGCAAGAACTGTCATAAAGTATAGCGGCAAGTTGCAAGGAGATTTCAAAAACAATATATGGACTGATAAGGTCCTTGAAAAGAAACGAATCGACCAGGAGTTGAATATGCATAGATTATACTTTTTACTTTTTACTTTTTACTTTTTGCTTGTTTTAAATGGTTGCGCACCCACAGCAGTACAGCAGCCTGTAGATCTTTACTGGCCGTTGCCGCCCGATCAGCCGAGGATAAAATATGTTGAGACATGGCATAAACAGGATGATTTCGGAAAAGGCGCATTTGCTGCCTTTGCCGAGAGGATCATAGGAGAGGAGACACAGTCGAGTCTGCGCAAGCCGCAGGATATTGCTGTGGATTCGAGCGGCAGGATTTATGTTACAGATACGGCTCAGGGCGCTGTTATAGTCATCGACAAGGTCGCAAAAAAATTCTGGTTTATCGGATGGGCAGGCCAGGGCAAGCTTGCTGTGCCCGTGGGGATCGCCCTTTATGAGGAAGGCAACAGGATGTATGTGTCAGACAGCAAGACGGACGTGGTTAATGTCTATAAAATGGACGGCGGTTTCGAGATGGTGATCGGAGGTCATGTGCAAAAGGAATTCGAAAATCCGACCGGCCTTGCTGTAGATAAGAACTTGAAAAGACTTTATATTGTTGATTCGAAGAAACACAAGCTTTTTGTGTATTCGCTTGACGGGAAATATGTTTTTGATATAGGAGAGAGGGGAACTGAAGACGGAAAGTTTAATTTCCCGACCTATGTTGCGATCAATTCGAAGAGCGAGATCTTTGTGGTGGATTCAGGCAATTTTCGTGTCCAGGTCTTCAGCCCTGAGGGAAAATTTTTGCGGAAATTCGGACAGCTCGGGGATGTGATGGGCAGTTTTGCGAGACCTAAAGGCATTGCTATCGATTCTGAAAACCATGTTTATGTCGGTGATGCGGCGTTCAACAACTTCCAGATATTCAATCCGGACGGGCAGCTCCTGATGTTCGTCGGACATGCTGGACGCGGGCCGGGAGAGTTCCAGATCCCGAGCGGGATGTTTGTTGATAATCTGGACAGGATTTATGTTGTAGACCAGTTGAACTTCAGGGTTCAGGTCTTCCAGTATCTCGGCGGCAGGTATAAGAGTGGATCTGAAAAAATCCTTGACAAAAATAAGTAATTTGTATATCTATTTTGAGAAGATGAATGATCATGAAGCTAAAACCGAAAAGGAAACTGGGTAATTTGACACTTAGATGTGTTATATGGCGCATGAATATATATATGAATATTTTCGGAATGACCTGATTTTAAGACCATTTTGTATTTTAAATACAGAGTGGTATAAATATTGCTGTTCTCTTAACAACTTAAACTTAGTTTAAGAACAATTCAAAGCGGGAAGGAGGTGTTTAAATGAAAAAAGCTTTTCTTTTATTGATGGTAGTTGCATTGACTTTTGCGCTGGTTGCGATTGCGGTCAGTGCGCCGATCAACAACGTTACTGCAACAAAGCATAACCTTTCAACATCAGGTTCAGGCAGCTGGCATTCAACAGGGGATGAAGACCAGATATGCGTCTTCTGCCATACTCCCCACCAGGCTGGCACAAGTCAGGACCCTCTCTGGAACCACACACTCTCAACCGTAGCAGCATATGGAGTATATGCAAGCAATACCCTGAATGCGTCTCCAGCAGAAATAGCAGGCACAAACAATGCCAGTCTCCTCTGCATGAGCTGTCATGACGGAACAGTTGCGGTCAACAGTCTCTACAACCCGTCAAATGACGTGACTGATTTGACATCAGGATTCGCAAATGGCGGAAGTATCAACTCAAATGCGAACCTCGGCACAGACCTCTCGAACGACCATCCAGTGAATTTCTCTTATACCGCAGCGCTTGCTACTGCTGACGGCGGACTTGCCGACCCCGGCACATCTGGAAACTCAATGGGTACCTTTGATACAGACTATCCGGGGAGGAACCTGGATCAGGTTCTTGTTCCGGGTAATTCATTCCAGTGCTCATCATGCCACGGGCCGCACATTTATTACGGAGGATCACAGGCAGGATATGCGCCGTTCCTGAAGGTCGACAACACAGGCAGCGGGCTCTGTCTCTCCTGTCACATTAAGTAGTCTTTTTGTCTCTTCAGAAAAGGGATGCCCCGGCATCCCTTTTTTCTTGATTTTTCTATCCCTTATAAGGCTTAATATTAAATTTATCTAATGTAGATGATTCTGTCAAAAACATAAGGAGGCCAAGATTAAGTTTCTCCTGATCAACATATTTTTGTTATCTGTTATGTCAACCCTTTTTGTTCCAAACTGTCTTGCAGAAGAAAAGATCATAGCCAGAATAGACGGTTTTGAAATAACCGATAGAGAACTCGATTTCGAGATTTCGAAGCTCATCCCCAGAACATATTTTCACAGAACCATCACCATCGAAAAGGAAAAAAAGATAAGACTGCAGGCGTTTGAGAATCTCAAAAAAAGGGCGATGATCTATTCAGAGGCGGTGAGGCGTGGAATGCTCCCGGATGATCCGGAGATTGATGAGAAAATAGAAGATATTGCCGGGAAATTTCCATCGGAAAAAGATTTTATGAGTGCACTCGAAAAAAGTGGTCTGACAATTGCTTCATACAGAAGATCGATCGAAAGGGAACTCACCGGGAAGACGTTCCTGAAGAAGGAGATAGATGAAAAAGCGGTTCTCACAGAAGAACAGTTAAGGGCTTATTACAGTCAGAACAGGAAGAAATTTCTTGAACCGGAGAAGATCAGGGTTTTTCATATCATGATAGGCGTTGACCCGTCATCGGACAGGAAGGGATGGGATGACGCAGAGGCCCTGGCGGAAGAAGTGGCGAGTAGGGCAAGGGCTGGGGAGGACTTTTCCACACTTGCAGCGACATATTCAAAAGACGCTTACAGGGTCAAGGGCGGGGACATGGGCTATATTCACAGGGGCAGGCTTGATCAGGCTATCGAAGAAGCAGCATTTTCCCTTGAAGATGGGCAGATAGGAGGGCCGGTGAAAACAATGCACGGGTACAGCATTGTTAAGGTCGGCGCAAAGAAACCTGAAGCCTTGCTCTCTTTTGACGATGCCAGAGAAACGATCAAGAGACACCTTGAGAATTTGGAGAGGAAGACGCTTTTTGAGAATCTAATGGAATCATTGAGAAAAAGATCGAAGATCGAGATATTCGAACCTGAATTGATGCAATGAAAAAGGTTGAATTCATAATTTTTGCACTGCTGCTGGTACTAATTCCTGCTGTTGTAAGCGCGCAGGGCATTACAGCGTTAGATACTGTGAGGTGGGAACAGGGACAGCGGTACAAATTTTATGGCGGTGTTGAGTTTTCCTACAGGAATTACACGGAAGAGCGCAATGGTGTGACTACACGGGACGAAACAGCCTTTATGCAGAGATACAGCCTCGGCCTGTCAGGTTATATATGGAGACCGAAGCTTATAATATTTTCGTCGGATGTTTCATTCATGATCTATAACCAGGACCCGAAGAACGACAGCAGGAATATTAATTTCGGTTTCAATTCAGTGGTCTTTCCCAGGACAAGATTCCCTCTTATACTTTTTGCCAGCAGATCAACCACGACTTTCGACGGATATCTCGGCTCCGGCAACGATACTACCTCAACAAACTTCGGGGCGAGATGGGGTTACACTACGCTTACAAACAAAAAGCTGATCCTGAGCTATGCACATTCGACATATGACATAAAGGGCGACGGTTCGGGTGATTCAACAACAGTCCTTGATACATTTATAGTTGATTTCCAGAGCGCACCTTATCTGGACAGGAGAAAACTTTATAGTAATTACAGGAACAACAGGAACCTTAATCTGAACAATTACAACAATAATTACAACAACTATAACAACAATGGAAATTCCGGAAACAACGCGAATAATAATTCGAACAATAATGACGCCAGGAAAAAGATAAAACTCGATCTCGGCCTCGGCATCACATGGGGATTAACGTATGAATTCCAGAATTATAAAACGGATGACAGCATGACATCAACCGATGGCGAGAAGTCTCACAGGCTGAGGCTTCATGCCTCGAGGGATATATGGAGGCTTTTTTCAGCATATTCGGAGCTTGTGCTTTACAAACAGGAAGATGTCAAAAACATGTATTTGACGATTAATCTGAAACGGCAGACAGAGAGATTCTATTCATATAACAACTATAATTTCTCCAGTCTGGACGACGGTAAGATCAAATCGACAAGGCATGATATAAGAACCCAGAACACATACTGGCATACAAAGAACCTGACATTTACAGCAGGCGCATCATACAACAGATATAAACAGGAAGGGTCCGATACCTCGGAAAATTACGATATGAACCTCGGTGTCAATTATGTAAAGTATTTTCCCAGCCATGTCATGCAGGTGTATGCAAATACAGCCTTCAGTCCTTCTTCATCAACAGAAGATTCATACTCCGCTGGTTATGGCATCAGGTTTGAATCTCTGCCGAAAATATACAAATCTTTTACTTACAAGTATTCAGGCGCCTATACAGGAACTTACGACTCAAAGGGTGACATTACAAACAAGATTGAGCTTGATGCCGACGCAATAAGGAATTTCAAGCGTTTCACTCTGATCAGTTCGGCCGGGCTGGATTATTATATGAACAGTAATGAGGGAAGCTCTGAATCAAGCGGTTTTACGTTCAATATTCAGACAAATCTGTATACAAGACTTACAAACTATTCAACGCTCAGCATCAAAGCTCAGTATATTTTAGGCAGGACCAGCAATGCTTCTTCACATAGTCTTTTGCTTGAAGAAAGGCTTAACTTTATTCTTTACAGAAATCTTGACCTTAGCGTCTCTGCATTGCAGCGGATGAACTCTTCGGACGGATCGGATTATAAATATTATGAGGTGCTGACCTCATTGAATTACCGCCTCAGAAAGGTCTATCTGCATGGTGAGTTCAATATTTCCAACGAGGATGACAACGGGACAAAGATAAAGAAAAGGACCATATATCTGAGGCTGACAAGACCCATCTGATGAAATGGATCCTTCTCATCCTTGTTCTCTTAATCGGTGTTATTGTCAGGTGTTTGCCGATGGAACAGGTCATGTCGGAAGGGAGGATTTATTTTTCCGGAGTGGATTCATATTCGTTCATGTGGAATGTTAAAAATACTGTCAGGGATTACCCTCATATGCTTCAGCATGATGCCTATCAGGGTTTTCCGGAAGGCTCTTCCGTGAATTATGCTCCTTTATTCGTCCTGATCATTTCGACTGCCGCATGGTTATTCCAGAATTTATCCGGTTCTTCCCATGTTGTTGAACTAACAGGGGCGGCATTCCCTGTTTTAATTGGTCTTATAACTGTATTTTTGGTATACGTTATCGGTAAAATGTTTTTTGACGAAAAAGGAGCGCTTGTTCCAGCGCTTTTTTTTGCGGTCGCACCTGCGCCGGTTTTAAATACGGTGTTCGGCAACCCGGATACAAACTCCATAGAACCGCTTCTTGCAGTTGCTTTCTTTATCCTGACACTGAAGTCTGTTGATTCTCCGGGGGCTTTTCCTGTAATCCTGGGAATTTTTCTGCCTGCTGCCGCATTGTTATGGCAGGGTTCCATACTTTTTTTATGCCTGCTGTTTGTCTTTAATCTGGCTAAAACGATGATCGAAATAAGAGAAAATGTTGAAATTAACATATCGTGGTTTTATAAAGCTGTTATTTTGCATGTGATCCTGCTCTTATCCTGCACAGCTGTCGACATCTTCGGAATAAATCAGTATCCGCTGCATCGGGTCAATCTTTATTTTTCGATTTCCGGTCTCGCATTTTTTGTCATTACAGATTTCCTGTATAAAAGATACAAAAAAGAAAGGGCGGGGCTTAAGTATTATGCTGCCGCAGCATCCATGTCACTTTCTGTGATTCTGATCGCCGTGTATATTTTCTCCCCTATGTATCTCACATCCTTTTATAAAAGTATCAATAATCTTTTTTTCTATAAAGACCCTTTTTACAGTCATATATCAGAGATGCAGCCGCTTTTTATTAAAGAGGGCAGGCTGAATTTCAGATCGGCAAACGAAGGGCTCACCTTCTTTTTATGGATATCTCCCCTTGTACTTTATTTTTTCATCAGGGATAAAAAAGTGGACAGGACAAAGAGGGTTTTTTTCATTATATGGAGCATGGTTAATCTTGTTCTTGCTGTTAAATTTACAAGGTTCTCGTATATGTTTGCAGTAAATCTCGCAATACTTTCCGGTTATGCGTTCAATTCCGTAAGGAACCTGAAAAGAGGTGCGATACTGGCCCCGGCCGGAGCGTTTATTATCGTATTGTCTACAATCCCTGCACATGCATCGACTTATAAATCTCCGGGATATTATCCGGTTACAAAAGACCTGTTCCCTGCGCTCGAATGGATCAAACTCAATACCCCGCCCAATAATGACTACGGGATAATGTCACGCTGGGACCTCGGATACTGGATAGTTTATCTTGCTGAGAGACCTGCTATTGCTGTAAACAGCGGGGCGGGCTATAAACCATCTGCTGATTTTTTGATGTCGGAAAACGAGTCCGAAGCGGTTAGAATACTCGAAGAAAAGAGAGCTAAATATGTAATTCTTTCTGATATTACAGGAGCGCTGCCTTTTCTTGCAGGGATGGCGGGCAAAAGAGCAGATGCTTATCAGTATAAAAAAATGGCTGACGGCTCGCTTACTCCGCCCTTATCATATTACAGGCTTTTTTCGACAAGATTATTTATGAACGACGGCAACAGCTTTGCCCGGGATGGCGCCGGGACAGAACATCTCAGGCTTATTTACGAATCCGGAACCCCTTTCCCTTTGAGGGGGTTCAATAAAGAGGTGAAAAAAATAAAACTATTCGAATTCGTAAGAGGAGCGGTTATAAGAGGGAAAACATCGGCGGGAAAAGAGATCATGATTTCATTAAACCTTGTATCGAATCAGGGAAGACATTTTACTTATGAAAACAGGTCATTGTCTGATAAGGACGGATTTTTCAGATTTGTTGTGCCGTATGCAACAGGTAAAAATTATTCTGTCGGCGCTCTGGATTCATATCTGATTTCCTATGGCGCTATTTCAAAAAAAATCAGTGTTAAGGAGACACAGGTTATAAATGGAGAAGAGATTATTATCCCGAATTAAGATGTATCTTTTGCTTATCGGGATTTCATTTCAGTTTTTTTCCTTTGCAGGATGCGCCACTGTTGCTGAAAGAGAGACTTCTGATGTAAAACTGTTCTGGCCTCCCCCGCCGCAGAAATCCAGAATAGAATATATGCGTTCCATATACTCGCCGTATGATATAGGCATAACCAGGACATGGTTGGGAAGATTTCTGGATTCAGTATTCGGGGGGGAGGAAGTCGAATACGGGTTTATAAGACCGCACGGTGTTTTTTACAGTGAGAACGAAACACTTTTTGTGACGGACAATGAGGGTGGAATTGTCCATATCATGGACTTTAAGAACAAGAGATACAGCTTTTTGAGTAAAATATCCGACAACGAATATCTTATTTCCCCGATAGCTGTTGCAGAAGATCCAGACCGCAATATTTATGTTTCAGATTCAGCCCTGAACAGGATATTGGTTTTTAACGTTGACGGGAAATATCTCTTCTCATTCGGGGAAGGCCTTCAGCGTCCTACAGGGCTTGCGATAGACAGCAAAAATAAACTTATATATGTTTCGGATACCATAGGAGCGAGGATCGTTGCCTTTGATCTGAGCGGCGGGGAGTTGTATTCTTTCGGGAGACCCGGGAGCGGCGACGGGGAGTTTAATTCCCCGACTCATATTTTTCTGGGACAGGATGGACTGCTTTACGTCTCAGACACCCTGAATTTCAGGGTGCAGGTATTTGATAAACATGGAAGGTTCCAGTTCAAATTCGGAAAACCGGGAGACGGGTCAGGAGATATGTCAAAGCCCAAGGGGGTTGCGGCCGATTCCGAAGGGCATATTTATGTCGTAGATTCGGTTTTCGAAACTGTACAGATATTCAGGAGGGATGGAAGATTGCTTCTGTCATTCGGTTCAGCAGGGAGCGGCCCCGGCAATTTCAACATTCCCACTGGTATTTTTATTGACGGAAAAGATAATATATATGTCGTTGATTCATATAACAGGAGAATTCAGATATTCAGATATATAAAACATGAGGAGGGCAGATGAGAAAAAGCATTATAATTTCCCTGATATTCATTGTATGTTTTTCTGCCATTACATCCGCAGGTCCTCAACGTGTTACTGATCCGCAGAGCAAGCATAATTTGTCCATATACAGCGCCCTGACCGTAAAGTCGACGACCGAAAGAGAAATATGCATTTTCTGCCACACGCCGCACAACTCTTCGCCTGAAGCCCCCTTATGGAACCATGATATAACCACAGCCACATATACTTATTACTGGAGTCCTTCAATGAATGCCTATTCGTCGGTTGCTTCGGCGCCGCCGGTAGACGGATATTCGAAGCTCTGCCTCAGCTGTCACGACGGCACAGTAGCGTTGGGCGCTGTCAGGAGCCGGACAACGGATATACAGATGCAGCCGGTTGCCGGCATTGTCAGCGCAGAAGGCAAACTTATCGGGGGACCCGGCTATGTTGGCACCGACCTGTCAGGCGCACATCCCATATCTTTCGTATTTGATGCTGCTCTGGCTGCTGCAGACGGAAATCTGAAATGGCCGATAAATGACACAGATGTCAGACTCGATGCAAACAGCAAGGTCCAGTGCACAGCCTGTCATGACCCGCATGACGACAGCAGGGCAAATGACCCTTTTAACCCCAACCTGAGATTCTGGAACAAGACAACCCATGATGAGGTATGTAATGTTTGTCATAATATTTAGGAAAATAGCTGTCAGAGGTGTTGAATGTACGCTGTGAGAAAATATAAGATATTAACCGGACTTCTGTTTTTAATGGCTGTATTCTTATACTCGGGAATTACTTCCGGTGGTTCAATAAAACACAGCGTACATGGAGAGAAGGCGGGTCTTCCGGCCGGTTGCGGGAGCTGCCATAAGGGACACGGCGTGAAAGGCACCCCGATGCTGCCTTCACATGAAAAGGATTTCTGCTTCACCTGTCACGGTTCACAGAGCAGACAGAGAAATGCGCTGAATTCAAAAAAGCTTTCACATGGGAAATTATTAAAGAACATCGAGGATGATTTCAAGAAGGTCTATCATCACCCGATTGAGATAGAGGGGGTTCACAGCCCTGATGAAGTGCTGCCGGAGATTGACTCTTCCAAGCCCAGACATGCTACATGCATGGACTGCCATAATCCCCACAAAGTGGAGAGAGAGAACGCTCTTTACGGAGTGGATGGCGCCAAAAGGAAGGTTAAAATCAGAAATTCCGTGAATGAATTCGAGATATGTTACAAATGCCATTCATACAGCGCAAACCTTCCGGGGAACCAGAAGAACAAGGAGCAGGAATTCGACCCCGGAAACCGGTCATATCATCCTGTAGAAGGTCCAGGAAAAAATTCGAGAGTCCCAAGCCTTATCCCGCCTCTTACAACAGCAAGCGCCATAACGTGCAGCGACTGCCACAGCGGTGACGGATACAATGCATCAAAAGGACCACATGGTTCGATGTACGAACACATATTAAAAAAGAAATATGTTGAGTCGATAAGATCCGCGGAGAGTCCGTTGAATTATGAACTATGTTATGACTGTCACAGGAGGGAAAACCTACTTGCTAACGCCAGCTGGGACTCACACAGCAGCCATATAAACAAAACATCCTGCAGGACATGTCACAATTCACACGGCAGCAGGAACTATCCTTATCTGATAGATTTCAATCCGCTGGCAGTATATCCCAACAGGGATGGAAGGCTCGATTTTGTGGAATATGGCGAGGGCAGGTTTGACTGTTTTCTCAAATGCCATGACGCAGACCATAACAGAGACGGCGTATTCCCGGCCGGGATATCACCGTTAAAAAGTCAAAAAAGGTAAAGAAGAGGGTGATATATCACAATAATTGAGTTATAAGACACATTACTTAACTTATATAAGGTTTTATAATTTTTTGCCGCCTGGATTACTTTATGTTAAGCAGAATCCAAGCGTTGACTTAATTTATTTTTAAAAAACCTCTAAACTGGCAGCAAATTTGCTAAATACTGAGGTGAAGATATTTGAATTACAAGATAATATGGTCTATATTTATGAGATTTTTTAATTCTATATTTAATTCAATATCAAGTGACAAGGAAGATTATCAGGATGGGTAAAATCAACCGGAGATTTTCAGTAATCTTAATATTAATAATCTTCATCTGTTCATTGTTTTTAATCGGACGAAATTCTGAATCAGCATGCGGCGACCCTGACACCATATGCGGCAGCAAACACGACCTTTCATCTTTGACCGGAGCGGGGATCTTTCAGGCAACGGATGAAGATGAGATATGCATCTTCTGCCATACGCCCCATAATGCGATAGTTCAGGATTCAAGCGGCAACAGGCTTCCGCTCTGGAACAGGAGCATAAGCAGGAACGAATCAGGGTTTACAGTATATTCAAGCTCAACCCTGAATGCAACAGTCGGACAGCCTTCAGGCGTCAGCCTTCTCTGTATGAGCTGTCATGACGGCGTGACCGCAATAAATTCTCTGATAAATTTTGGACAGACTAATCCGATTACGATGAACGGATTTGACCAGATAGGAGACGTATGGAATCCGTCTTTCCCGCGTTTCCCCGGCGCAAACATAGGCGGGGCAACGCCAAATGCATATGCATATGCTCCTTACGGGGGCACGGATTCAACGACAAAAAGGCTTGATGACGACCATCCTGTATCATTCGTATTTGATGTTTCTCTTGTTGCTGCTGATGGCGGACTCCAGCTTCCTGCCGCAGGTGACCCCTTAAAGCTTTACAACAGCAAACTTGAATGTTCAACCTGCCATGACCCGCACAAAGAGGGTAATCCGGCGATACAGGGAGCCAACCATACTTTTCCTTTCCTGAGAAAAACAAATAATGCAAGTGCATTGTGTTCAACGTGTCACCTGAAATAAGGAGGCTATCGATGATATGCAGAACAGGCATAAAAAATAAGGTATTGATCCCCGGCATGATAGCGCTGATGGCAGCAGGATTTTTTATTGCCGCATCATCTTATTCTTCCGCAGCGATTGTTCGGCTGGCATCGATAACCGGTTCATATGATCCATCCAGGATTGCCCTGGACGCAGGGGGCAAGATCTATGTAACAGAAACAAGCAGGGACCGTCTCCTGATATTTAACAGGAATGGAGAACCGGAGCGGATGATGGGCGGGCTTTCAGAACCGATAGGAGTTGCAGTGGATGCAGGAGGCAGGATATATATAGGGAACAGCGGGACAAACAGTGTTGATGTATACGGAGAGGACCTGGAATATCGGTTCAGCCTCGGCAAAGGCAACGGAGAGGTGAGCAAGCCGAACGACATAGCTGTTTCAGGGGACGGGAGGATTTTTGTAACGGACAGCAAGGAGCACAAAGTTAAGGTATACAGCTCAGACGGGACGGCTTTATTTTCTTTCGGCGGCTGGGGAAAGGACAACGGACAATTTAACGTACCGTCAGGGATCGCGATAGACGAACAGGCTGGTGAGCTTTATGTAACAGACCTTGGGATATTTAATGATCCCCAGAATGGCGATACAGCAGGAGCAAGGGTGCAGGTATTCGGATTGGACGGCGTATACAAAAGAAGCTTCGGTGAATACGGAACAGGAGACGGCAAGCTCATCAGACCGCTTGGGATAGCATTGGACAGTGAAGGGAAAGTATATATAACAGATTCATTGCAGGCGGTTGTGCATATATTCGACGGCTACGGCAATTCCATAGGCACGATATATGACCTCGATAATCCCATGAAGACCCCTATAGGCATTGCAATTGGGGAAGACAACCGGATATTCATAGCATCGCTTAACACTTCTTCAGTAGAGATTTACGGGCTTGATGACTATACGTTTTTAACGGTCACACCGAAAAACCTCGAATATACTGCGCAGGGAGGCATCAATCCCGGAACGCAGACAATAACCATCGGAAATACAGGCGCAGGCAGCCTTGACTGGAGCATACAGTCTGAATCGCCGTGGATAACAGTAAACCAGGTTTCGGGCATACTCAGGGCATCAGAGACAGTACAGGTGTCAATAGGAGTTAATGTCCAGGGACTCGGCGTCGGTCTTCATACAGGGCAATTGACGATCAGATCTCCCGGTGCAGCAGAGACAGTCGGAATGGAGCTTGAGATACTTCCATCCCCGATACTTGAAGTAACCCCTGCATCGCTCAGCTTTAAAGGCCAGGCAAACGGCAGCCAGCCAGGAACACAGACATTAAAAGTAAAAATAAACAATGACATAAATAGTCAGTCCGCCTGGACAGCCGAAAGCAGTTCATCATGGCTGACAATAATTCCTGCAACAGGCGGTTCAGTTGAAACCGCATCATCGGTGATGGTAAATACAACGGGACTGCCTGCCGGCGTACATAATGGAAACATAACAATAACCTCTGCAGGGGTCACGGGCAGCCCTGCTACAGTTGGAGTTACACTGACCCTGATATCAGCCGGCAATATCGAGGTGACGACAAACCTTGAAAGCGCGACTTTCACAATAACAGGACCTGAGAACTATGAAGGCAGCGGTATGAGCTGGAACAAGGCAGATGCGCCTGTGGGGCAATATACTATTACATTCGGCAGCATACAGGGATACAGGAAACCGGCATCCCGGGTATTCACGGTCAGCACAGGACAGACCTCAGCGATTACCGGTCAATACAGAGACATGAAGGCCGGCAAGAAGATCATAGCAGGATTAGGATCCGGTTTGGCAAACCCTGCGGAAGTCAAGATTGTCACTGCAGACGGAAGCGATGCAGAGACTGAATTTACAGCATTCACGAACAAATATGGCGCAAACACAGCAGCCGGCGACATAGACGGAGACGGCATAGATGAGATAATAGTAAGCCCGGGCAGCAACAGGAAAAACCCTGCAAGAGTAAAGATATTCAGGGCAGACGGCACAGAAATGCCGGGTCTTGACTTTATAGCCCTCGGCACAAAATTCGGAGCCGGCATAGCTGCCGCAGACCTTGATGGAGACGGAAAAGCGGAGATAATAGTCGGGGCCGGCATAGGCAAAGGCAACTACCCGGAAGTAAGGGTGTTCGCATATGATGGCATTAAGATTATAGATACAGGCATTTATTTCATCAGCGATACAGGCAGATACGGCGTGTATGTGGCAGCCGGCGACATAGACGGAGACGGAAAAGCCGAGATAATAACCGGCCCTGGTCCGGATGACAGAACAATATTCCCTGTGAGGGTCTGGAAAGCCGACGCCTCATCAGGAACAGGTAAATGGAGAGTTCTCGAAAAGCTTAACTTCACTGCTTTCAGGGGAAACAAAGGTGTAGTAGTGACTACAGGCGATTTAAACGGAGATGGCGCAGATGAGATAATTACAGGTGAGTCAACCGGCTCTGAAATCAAAGTATTCAGAGGAGATGGTACGCCTTATGGAGTCGAATTCACAGGGACAACGAAGCACCGGGGCATGAGTATAGCAGCAGGCGATACGAATACAGACGGGATCGCTGAGATAATAGTAGGCGCCGGACCGTTCAAAAAGAATCCTTCTGAGATCAGGATATACAATGCAGATGGAGTGTTCATGAACAGCCTCATGCCGTTTGACCGGAATGGAGGAGTCAATGTCGGCCTCGGCAGACTGGATTAATGTAATATTCATATTTAAAGGCAGGTGAGATTTATGGTGAAGATGAAGACAGGCGAAATGTTGATATTGCAAGCCATTAAATTTTTTTTACTGTTCATCAGCCCCTTTATTTTCATATCCGCATCCGATGCCCTTGACAATCCCCATAACTTGAATAACACGGT
The DNA here is from genome assembly GCA_040753635.1 of Nitrospirota bacterium. Classification (GTDB taxonomy): domain Bacteria; phylum Nitrospirota; class Thermodesulfovibrionia; order Thermodesulfovibrionales; family UBA6898; genus JBFMDL01. The sequence goes on from JBFMDL010000064.1 coordinate 15,357, forward strand.
CAATTGCGCGGACTGCCACTTGACCAGTCCCCCTGCCGGATGGTGGACAGACCAGGGAGGCACAAACGGTGTATGTTACTCCTGCCACAACCCTTCCGGCTCCGGCACAAATGTGAAGACGCACTCCAGTGCAAACACCTCAGAACAGTACGGTATATGGCAGAGGGACTGCACAGCCTGTCACAACCCTCATTATCAGAGACAGAACAGGATATTCAGATCCCTAAGTTATTTATACACAAACACATCAACTTCTGTGACCGCATCAACCCTGACAAAGACAGGGGCAGGCTGGACAGCCAACCAGTGGGCTGGTATGGTATTGATACCGGATTCAAGATACCAGTCATTCATTTACAGGATATCATCAAACTCATCAGATACCATAACTATAGACACAGGCGGAGGCGATGCCATAAATCTGACATACATCAGGCCCGGCGCCACCTTTGCGATAGCATACGGAAAACTTATCAAGGAATATGTAGACAATAAGACAGTAAAATTCTTCAGGAATCAGGGGGCCAACTCATTCTCTGACGGCGACCCGGGCACAGGGATTGACGGCATATGCGAGGTATGCCATACACAGACAAAGAACCCTTCATCGCTTGCCGCGCGGTTCAGGAATACAGGCCATGCAGATACAGGGCATTATGAATCACAGGACTGTACAACATGTCATCCTCATATAGAAGGATTCAAGGCTTCCTGTAACGGATGTCATAACTCTCCTCCTTTGACAGGGAAACACGGGACACATTTTGCAACAGGCTCTGTAGGCTATGGTACAACAACTGTTCAGTCGACCGCCTCTGCATACGGTTTCAGCTGCGGAATATGTCATTATGGCACACACCTGAATACATTGCCTAACAACTATCCTACTCCACATACGGTTGAAATAGTCTTTGCAGGTGTGGCAACGCAGGATCCTGACAGTCCGGATCCGGGCCCTGCAACCTATGCACCGGCAGCATCTTCCGTAGATGACCCTGGAAGAGGCTGGTCTTTTAATTACAGCGACGGCACATGCACAAATACATATTGCCATGGCAACTATCCCGGCAGCGGCAAGAACGCATCGGTTACATTTAATACAGGCACTGCTGTGTGCGGTTCATGCCATGAGGCAACCAATACTACCGTCCCTCCAAGCGGTTCACACAGCACCCATGCCTCATCTTTATTGCATAATTATTCATGCTCAATGTGCCATAACGGCATAGTAGGCGGCTCAGGGCCTGCAAGCTACTCAATTGCGGATAAAAGCAAACACGTCAGCGGATATATTGACTGGCGGTTCGATACAAGCTTCATGACATCATCTGCCGCTTACAGTATTGCCGCAGGCGCTGCAATGCCTTCTGATGGGACTACACCACGTGCGTACGGAACCTGCAGCACTGTATATTGCCATTCTAATGTTCAGCCGGATGGCGGGACAGGAGAACCGGATTATTATGATACGCCGCAGTGGGGTGTAAGCGCTGTTTCATGCGGTTCATGCCATAACAGCGACGGGAATACCATAAGCGGAGGACACGTTACGCATGGAGTTCCTGCGGTAATGTCCAGCGGAAGCCATACCAGCCATCTTGCATATAGCTTTTCGAGAACCGGGAATTCGAGAAAATGTGCATTATGCCATAAATTCAACTCATCCGGACCATCAAACGACTGCGATTCGTGTCATGGCAGCTCTGATCTTATGCAAAAGCATGTGAATCATCAGGTCAACGTGGCCTTTGAAACGAATTTTGTCGACAGCGGCAGTTACAGCGGCACCCCGGCTCCAGGCGATGGTTATGGCGATTGCTCCAATACTTACTGCCACGGCAACGGGACCTCGGTTTCTACAGGGACGATACCGAACAATACTTCAGCAAACTGGGGTTCTGGAGTGTTGGCCTGTAACGCATGCCACGGCAACGCAACATATGCAGACTACAGGAGAGCGGGACCGTTATACACTGACGGTACCCCGAAAAAGAATGTGCATCAATTGCATCTGAGGGCAAACGGCAGCGTACTTACAGATCCATCATGCGCAATGTGCCATTATTCGGTAACAACAACAAATACAACAATAGCTGATAAAACCCTACACGTGAACAAGACATATAATGTAAATGCAAGCGGAGCAGGCATACAATATTTTTCATGGGCAG
>JBFMDL010000065.1:0-17464 GCA_040753635.1 Nitrospirota bacterium
TCGTTAACCTCATTTCTACCTCCTGTTTCTGTATCCACAGGAGTCAATTTTCTACTTTTTTTCGTGTAGATTTCTTATGTGAGGCAACGATCCGTTTTCAGATAGATTTTTGATGAGGCAATTCGATGCCTTTTCTTTTTGGTCTCTTTAAGCTAAAATATTTTCCAAATATATGAAGAGACCTTACACTGTTTAACATGAAAAAATATTTACCCTTGTTGATCATCATATCTTGCTTCATACCGGTCCACATTTCACCGGCCCAGGACTATATTGTCGGGGAAGGCGACGTTTTAAGGATAACCGTCTATGACCACCCTGACCTGACTACAACCGCACGGGTAACCGGGGAAGGGGATATTCTCCTTCCGCTCATAGGCCAGGTTAAAGCAGGAGGGCTGACAATATCCAGATTAGTCGAAAAAATTTCGGCAATGCTCGCTGACGGATATATTGTCGAACCGCAGGTGACCGTATTTATAGAGGAATACAGGAGCAAAAAGGCTGTTGTAATGGGACAGGTGCAGAACCCCGGCCTTTTTGTGCTTCACGGACAGATATCATTCCTGGAACTCATATCAAAAGCAGGCGGACTGACAAAAGATGCAGGGGATAAAGCAACAATAAAAAGAAGGGCTAACCAGCCCGGCAATGATGAAAACAGAGTAATCATTGATCTTAAAAGTCTTATCGAAAAAGGCGATATGTTTCTGGACATACAGATAATGGACGGAGACAGCATTTATATTCCGAAAGCAGGCGTCTTTTACGCAACAGGCGAGGTTAAAAATCCGTCTGCTTATAAATATGAAGAAGGGCTGACGCTTGTCAAGGCTATTACAATGGCAGGCGGGTTCACTGACAAGGCTGCAACCGGAAGAGTCAAGATAATGAGAAAGCGCAACGGCAGGGAAGAGATAATCGAAAGAGTCAAAATGGATGAACCTGTTTTGCCGGACGACGTGATTGTCGTGCCCGAGAGTTTCTTTTAATATATGGAAGAAAAAGAGATACACTTAAGGGATTATCTGAGAATAATTTTAAAGAGAAGGCAGACTGTCTTTACTTTCTTCATCGTAGTATTTGTTATTGTCCTGTTAGGAACATTCTCGGCCACTCCTATGTATATGGCAACGACCAAGGTTTTAATAGAGAAAAACATGTCCGCCAACATACCGATGATGAACTACTATTATTTCCCTTACGATCCCGACTTCTACGAAACACAAAACCAATTGATCAAAAGCACTTCTGTCGCTCAGAAGGTGGTCAAAATGCTCTCCCTGGACAGGAATTATGAGTCATATTTCAAGGATGACAGGCAGGGGTTTAATATCATCAGCGGGACGTTTAAATGGTTAGGAGATCTTTTTTCCGTGATCTTGAACGTAACAGGCATCACAAAACCCCAAGATGATGATAAAAAAACAGAAGATGATCCGGATTCTCTTGTTGAAAAATCAAACAGACTTGCAAGGATAATCAGCGGTTCTCTTGTCTTGAGCCCCATAAAAAACAGCAAGCTTGTAACTATCAGTTATATGTCTCCAAACCCTGAGCTCTCTGCATTGATTGTGAACTCCGTTGCAAAGGCTTATATGGAAGAAATCCTCGATATGAAAATGAACTCCTCAAGACATGCGATGCAATGGCTTTCTGAAAAGGCCGATGAGGAACGGATAAAGCTCGAAAAATCCGAAAATGCATTGCAGGAGTATATGAGGAAAAATGATATCGTCACACTTGAAAACAGGCTTGCAATGGTGCCCGAGAAACTCTCCGAAGTCGCGAACAAAATAGCTGCAGCCGAAACCAGGAGAAAAGAGATGGAGTCACTTTTCAGCAAGATAAGAAATATCTCCCGGGATTTCTCCGCCGCTGAAACAATACCTCCTATAGCTTCTGATCCTACGGTACAGTCGCTGCGCTCACAGATAATGAAGGCGGAACAGAACATTGCGGAAATGTCCAAAAAATTCGGGCAGAAACATCCTGCAATGATAACCGCAAAGGAAGACCTTAAGGGATTAAATGAGAAAAAAGAGCAGGAAATCAGGAGGGTGATCGAAACGATAAAGAATGAATATGAACTCGCCAGGGCTAATGAGGAAAATTTCCGCAAGCTGGCTTCCCAGACAAAATCCGAGACCCTGAACCTGAGCGAAAAGTTCGTACAGTATGAAGCATTAAAAAGGGAGACGGAGACGAACAAACAGGTATTTGACGCAATCATAAAAAAGATAAAAGAGCAGAGCATTACCCAGGATGTACAGACAATAGATGTGTGGGTTGTGGAAAAGGCCGAAGTGCCCAAGTCTCCTGCAAAACCAAAAAAATCCCTTAATATTCTTCTCGGGCTGCTTGTAGGCCTGTTGGGCGGCGTCGGCATGGCTTTTTTCATCGAATATCTCGACAATACAGTCAAGTCTCCAGATGAGATAGAGAGAAGGCTCGGTGTTCCTGTCCTCGGTGTGGTAACTCTTCTGAAATCCGGCGATGTAAATATGGATGAGATAGTTATAAAAGAACCCCAGTCGGCCTTTGCAGAAAGCTATAAAGTTATCAGGACGGCGGTTCTTCTTTCCTCGGCGTCAGGACCTCCCAAAAACATTCTCGTTACAAGCATTTCTCCTGAAGAGGGCAAGACGGTTACATCGATGAATCTCGCTCTCACAATCGCACAGTCGGACCGCTCTGTATTACTGGTTGACAGTGATCTGAGGAAACCCAGGCTCCACAAGATATTCGGGCTGGATAATTCGAAAGGGTTGAGCACCTATCTTGCAGGAGCTTCTGACAGCGATATTATCATCAGGGATGTGACGCCGAATCTGAGTGTAATAACTTCAGGCCCTATTCCTCCGAACCCTTCAGAGCTTTTGGGCTCCGGCAGGATGCACGAACTGCTCAGGATGATTAACAATAACTTCGATATCATTATCTGGGATTCTGCGCCGCTTTTGACAGTAACAGACAGTCTTATATTAAGCAAAGTCCTGGACGGCACGATTCTTGTTGCCAAAGCAGGAAAAACCACATACGAGAGCATTAACAGGGGGTTGAAGTCATTGAGGGATATCGAGGCCGGTTTCCTTGGTGTTGTTATCAACGCACTCGATGTAAAAAAGAGCGACTATTACTATCAAAACTATTATAATTACTATTACACTTCAGAGGAAAAAACAAAATAGCGACTGTCTGAATCCACCTTTGACTATAAAGGATTCCCACTGATGGATTAAGAGCCGGAAAGGGTCGCCAGAATGTCCCGAACCCGAAGGAGTAAAACAGAGTAACAACTTCATGGACAAAATTATCTACGGACTTTTTGTTTTTATCCTGATCTTTTCTCCCATTGCATTCGGAACCGTTGAGCAATGGTCCCTGACTGTAATGGAAACATCTTCACTGTTAGCCCTGACCCTGCTCCTTTTAAAAAATGTACGCGACAAAACGGAATTCTTCAGGACACCCGGGATTATCCCTTTATTCCTTATTCTGTCTTATATGTCTCTTCAACTTGTTCCACTCCCGCCGGGGGTAATAAAATTTATTTCACCTAAAACATATTCCCTGTACGATAAAACTGTCTGGGTTGAAGGGCAGAGCACATGGACATCACTTTCAATCAGCAGGAAATCGACATTGACGGAGTTTTTCAGGTTTGCGACCTATGCGGCATTCTATGTGCTTACAGTACAGATCATGGCGCGGAAAAATACTTTTAAAAAAACGGTTGCTGTCGTTATCGGCTTTGCTTCAATTCTTTCTTTTTTAGGGATAATGCAGCATATACTTTCAAATAACAAAATCTTCTGGTTCAGGGCTTTGACCCATGGAGGGACTCCGTTCGGGCCATATGTAAACCGCAACCATTACGCCGGCCTTATGGGGATGATCTTCCCTCTTGTCCTGACCGTTTTTCTCTACCATAAACCAGCTTTCAGTTATGGCTCCCTTCGAGAACGGATATATGAAATCTTCAGTCAGAAAAAGACGAATGCACATATCCTTCTCGGTTTTTCAGCGGTGCTTATAGCCCTGTCCATTTTTTTGAGCATTTCCAGGGGAGGGATAATAAGCCTTACTCTGTCAATGATCTTCCTCGGCGTAATGCTCATGAGGAAAGGGGAAAAGAGCAGAAGAGGGACACTGATCATATTGACTTTTGTCCTCATACTTTATTCCGTGGGATGGTTTGGATGGGATCCCATCTTCGAAAGATTCGAAAAAATAAGGAATCCCGGGGGCGACATATCCGAGTTGAGGCTTGATATATGGAAAGACAGTCTGAATATTATAAAAGACTTTCCCGTAACAGGCACAGGGTTCGGGAGTTTCGTTAATATCTATCCTAAATATCGCACCATACATGCCGAAGGCACAGCAGACCATGTCCATAATGACTATATCGAACTTTTAACTGACGGGGGTATCGTGGCAGCCCTGCTCTTTTTATGGTTTATAGCTTCGGTTTTATTCAAATCATACAATGTCTTTCTGAAACGGAAAGAGCTTTACTCCCGGTACATATTTATCGGAAGTCTGGCAGGCATAATCTCGATACTTTTTCACAGCATTACGGATTTTAACCTGCATATCGCGGCAAATGGCCTGTACTTTTTTTTCCTCGCGGGGTTGGCAGTATCTTCAGCGAATACAAGACTGTATGAAGAGAGAAGGACCTACCTGCATAAGTTGCAATCGCCCTTATCCAAAAAAACGCTTGTTTTTTCATCTGCATTCTTCCTGCTTTGTTGCGCATTTAATATTTCCGTGCTTGCCGGTCAGTTCTATTTCTCTTCTTCAAAGGCGAAAATTTCCGCTGCAGAGGGACGCAACGGAAATCTTGACGCTATCAGGAAGGAAATGGGCAGGGCTTCCTTTTTAGACCCTCTCGAAGCAAGTTATCACTATGAAATAGCCAACACCGAGCGGGTTCTCTCAAATAATGATACTGCATTAAACCAATACAAAAAGGCTGTTCAGCTGAACCCTTTAAGCGCTCAATATCTCCAGATGTCCGGCCTTGTCATGTCGGAGATGAAGAGAGACGATGCAGCAGACAGACTCCTCCGGGCCGGGATCGAATTCGACGCAATTAATGCTTCAAGATACCGGGTATATGCATTATGGCTCTTATCTCATGGCAAAAAAGAAAAAGGCATCATTAAAATAAGAGAGGCGATTTTCCTGGAACCAAAACGGACAGGTGAATATATAACAACCATGGTTCTGAACGGCTTGAGCGACATTGATATCGTGAAAGCGATCCCTGAGAAGTCAGAGGCCGGCGTTATTTTTGCAGATTATCTTCTGCGGACAGGACAGGAGGAAATGGCTGAAAAGACATATCTTGACGCTCTGGGTTATGCTGAAGATGAAAATGACTCCAGTCCTTCAATCTTTTCCAGAGTCTATGAATATTTCAGAGCTAAGGGAGAATATGACAACGCTCTTTCAGTAATAAGAAGAGCCTCCCGGAAGTTCCCTGATGATATCAGCACAAGACTTTTAGCTGCCAGGGCTTATGAAGAAGCAGGCATATTTTACAGGGCGATCGCTGAATACAAGAAAGTTCTGATTCTTGACCCCGGTAACAGCAAAGCCAGGGAAAAACTCGATGTCATCAAATAAAGCCGTTGCCAACGGTAAAATTTCCGGGTGATCTCCCTTCACGGAAATATCCCCGGGCATTTACATTTAAAGTCTTTTGATCGGCATCCTTGCCAACAGCCGTTTGTTTGTGCTAATTTTTCATGGATAAGGCATCGGACAGCTTTTTTCCCTTTTAGTTCCAGGTCTTCAGATAAGAATGGAGGAAGCAAGCTTTGGAAGAAAGATACGACCACAAGAAAGTCGAACCAGATTGGCAAAAATACTGGTCAGAAAAAAATCTTTACAGAACAGGCAGTGAGAAATCACTTGAGAAATTCTATTGCCTCGAAATGTTCCCGTATCCGTCCGGGAAGATACATATGGGGCACGTCCGCAACTATGCCATAGGGGATGTGATTGCAAGATACAAGAGGATGAGGGGTTATAACGTCCTTCACCCCATGGGCTGGGACGCCTTCGGACTGCCGGCCGAAAATGCCGCAATCAAACATGGAGTTCACCCGTCAAAATGGACATATGAAAACATCGCCTACATGAAAGGACAGCTTGACAAGCTTGGCCTGAGTTATGACTGGGACAGGGAAGTGACAACCTGCAGTCCGGAATATTACAGATGGAACCAGTGGTTTTTTCTGAAAATGCTCGAAAAGGATCTCGCCTACAGAAAATCTTCCTATGTCAACTGGTGTCCTTCCTGCGCCACGGTCCTCGCAAACGAACAGGTGATCGATACGAAATGCTGGAGATGCGACAGCATTGTAGTGCAGAAGGAACTCGACCAGTGGTTTTTAAGAATATCTCATTATGCCGAAGAACTGCTTCAGGCCTGCGATGAACTGACCGGCTGGCCTGAGAAGGTCGTTCTTATGCAGAAAAACTGGATAGGCAAGAGTTACGGAGTTGAAGTCGATTTCAGGATCGATGGAACTCATGACAGCATCAGGATATTCACCACGCGCCAGGACACGCTGTTCGGAGCAACTTTTTTATGTGTCTCACCAAACCATCCTTTATCCGGCAAATTAATCGCTGACAAAAATGAACTTCAAAAGGTGACAGCGCAATACGGCAAAGCTGACGAAAAAATCGGGCTTTTCACAGGCCGTTACTGCATAAATCCCCTTAATAATGAAAAAATTCCTGTCTATATCGCAAACTTCGTCCTGATGGAATATGGCACAGGCGCGATAATGTCTGTTCCTGCGCATGACCAGCGTGATTTTGATTTTGCAAAAAAATATGGACTCCCGATAAGGGTTGTGATATCACCTCCGGATCCCGGAACCATGAGCGCCGAACTCTCCAGGGCTTATGAAGATGAGGGAACCCTTGTTGATTCAGGACAATTCAGCGGGCTGGCGAGCGACGTTGCAAGAGAGGAGATAGCCAGATTTATCGAGGACAACGGCATGGGCAAAAAGGTGGTCAACTACAAGTTGCGCGACTGGGGGATATCCAGACAGAGATACTGGGGCACGCCCATCCCTGTTGTATATTGTGATAAATGCGGAATTATGCCTGTCCCTGAGAAAGACCTGCCTGTAATACTGCCTGAAGATGTAAAATTCACAGGCACAGGCGGTTCGCCCCTTCTCGAAGCGGCGTCTTTTGTACACACTGTCTGCCCTTCATGCAATGGCAAAGCAAGGCGCGAAACCGATACCATGGACACTTTTGTCGATTCATCCTGGTATTTCATTGCATATTGTTTCGGAAAAGGCAAGATTGATTTTGTGTCGGCTCTCAAAACCCGGAATGCTGAACTTGATTCCTGGATGCCTGTTGACCAGTATATCGGCGGGGTCGAACATGCGGTGCTGCATCTTCTTTATTCGAGATTCTTCACAAGAGTCCTGAGGGATATCGGCATTATCAATACAAGTGAGCCTTTCAGGAATCTCCTGACGCAGGGGATGGTCATCAAGGACGGCGCCAAAATGTCCAAATCAAAAGGCAATGTTGTAGATCCTGACTATCTTATCGATAAATACGGTTCTGACACCTCAAGGCTTTTCTCACTTTTTGCCGCGCCCCCTGAAAAGGACCTTGACTGGTCGGACAAGGGTGTTGAAGGCGCATACAGGTTTCTGAACAGAATCTGGAATCTTGTTTACAGAAATCTTGATCGCCTGAAGGCCGCCGATATAAAGTCATTTGACAGCAGGAATCCGGGGAATATTTCTGATGCCGGCCGGAACCTTCTGAAGAAAACCCATCAGACCGTAAAGAAGGTTACAAACGACATAGAGCGTGAATATCATTTTAATACGGCGATTGCGGCTCTAATGGAGCTTGTGAACGAAATGACCGGTTTTGAAGCTTCTGATGTCAGAGACTGGCAAGCGCTGAAATTCTCGGTAGAGAACACGCTGCTTCTGCTTTCACCCTTCACGCCGCATATAACCGAAGAATTATGGATTTCCATAGGCAATGAATCCAGCATTGCTGAAAAGGCATGGCCTTCGTGGGATGAGGATATGACAAAAAAAGATGAAATAGAACTTGTTATACAGATAAATGGTAAACTAAGGGGAAAGCTTATGATGCCGGCGGGCATTCCCGATGAAAAGGTGAAAGAGCTTGCGCTGAATGACATAAAGACAAGGGGAATAATAGGCCGGAAGGTTATAAAGAAGATTATTGTAGTCAAGGGCAAACTCATAAACATAGTAATCGGAGAACATAAATGATGACAAGAGAAACAAGAAATCCCTGTTCAGTAATTGTATCGCTTTTTATCATGATATTTTTATTGCACGGGTGCGGATACAGCATATACGGTTACCGTTCCCTTCCTTTTACAGAGATACAGATCGGCTCTATCCTGAACAAAACTCTTGAACCCAAACTGCAGGATAAGCTGCACAAAGCCCTTGTCGAGGAATTCTCAAAGAACGGCATCACTGTCAATCCTTCCGCAAAACTTAAACTGACCGGGGTTATAAATGAGTTTGAGCTGATCGGCCTTTCCGAAAAAGATGAGATAACCATTGAATACAGTGTTGCCATTAATGCTGACTTCAAGGTCATAGATGAGAAAGGGGATCTAAAGGAAATAAGGAAGATCAGTTCGCCTTTCATAGTTTCTTTCACAGCCTCAAAAGACCTTGGGGGGCTCATGGCAACAAAAGATATAGCCGAAGAAAGGGCATTAAGCGACATCGCAACCCGGCTTGTCGGTTCGCTGATATACAGATGAGTTACCGAAATTTTCTTGACGAGATTAGAAAGGGACTTCCATCAGCAAACTATCTGCTCTCCTCCTCTGATCCATTCCTTATCACTGAAGCGGTTTCACTTATAAAGGGCCGGGTGCCTGCTGAAGAAAGAGATTTCAATTTGCATATATTCGACCTGCTGAATTCAAACGGCGTACCGTTTGAACAGATAATCGACGTTCTGAATACCGTGCCTTTCTTTTCAGGGAAAAAATTTGTAATAATCGACAATTTCCAGAAAATTCCGAAAAAAGATTTCTCCAGGCTCGAACAGTATCTTCTTAATCCTTCCGGCAGTTCGGTCATGGTGCTGCTGAATGCCGGACAAGTCAAAAAACCCGTTAAAGACAAGCTTAAGGAACTGAAACACATTCATCTGGACATTAACGAGAGAGAAATCCCTTTATGGCTCAAAGAAAAGGCCCGGACAAAGGGGTTCAGAATATCGGACAGGGCAGTGGACTACCTTCTGGGGACAATAGGTCCGGATCTCGGGATGCTTTCGTCAGAGCTCGATAAATTTATGCTGATCGGCAGATCCGATGTTGACAAAGAAGACATTATCGAACTGATCGAAGGCAAAAGGACATATAATGCATTTGCGCTCATCGATGCAATAAGGGCTAAAAACACCGAAAGGGTTTTCAGGATATACAGCGTATTAAGGGAAACAGAAGAACCTTACAGCCTTCTCGGAGCGCTCAACTGGCAATTTGGGAACTTCATTGCCGGCAAAAACTCCCGGGAGGACATGAAATATCTTTACAATGTCTTTGATGTCCTTAATAAGGCCGATGTGGATATCAAGAGTTCCGGAAGTTTTTATCCTGTGGAGCTTCTGCTGGTTAAGCTGATCCGGCTTTCAAAACAGCGTTAACCTTTTTAGTCAGCCTCGAAATCTTTCTCGCTGCATTATTTTTTAACTAACATAATCGTTTACAATATCTACTCTGAATAATATTATAATAATAAGTATTTTCTTAATTGTCACTTCAAAAAAATGGTATCAGAAGGTACTTCAGAAAAAGATTTATTGCAAGCATGTATTAACGGGGATAAACATGCATGGGATTTATTTGTCGAGCAATATACTAATCTTGTATATCATACGATTCAAAAAATCTTTAAAATATATCGCCCTGACTTTTTCTATCAAGACCTCGAAGACCTTCACAACAATGTTTTTCTTTCTCTGATGGAAAATGACTGTAGAAAGCTGAAGCAATATAAGGGAACAAATGGCTGCAGCGTCTCCAGCTGGATAATGGTTATTACAACCAATATAACACTGAATTTTATAATGAGAAAAAAATCTCATATCTCTTTAGATGATGCTGAAGATGATAGCAAGTCACTTAGAGAAACAATCGCTGATCCTCAGCCGTCTGTAATTGATCAAGTTGAGGATTCAGAAAGGATGGTTTTGCTTAAAGAACTCATTGAAGGGCTAAGCGCTAATGATAAGTTATTTTTGCAATACTATTACATAGAGGAGCTACCCCCCGAAGAAATCGCAGAAATTATGAGCATAACGGTAAGTGCTATATATAGTAAAAAGAGCAGGATTATTGAAAAACTAAAAAAAATTGCTAAAAGAAAAAATTTATTGCAAGGAATATGAATTAAATGTGTCCTTTATTCCAAAAGAAGGAGTTCTAATAATAAAGAGGTGATATGGATAATTACGATAATATATTGAAGAAATTAATAAAAACTGATTACCAGCGTCCAGCCAATATGTCAGATTGCCTGTCTGAAGAAATGTTAGCGGCTTATCTTGACAATCTTCTCAGCGGCGTTGATAAGGAAAAAGTCGAAGGACATCTCACTTCATGTAAGGTATGTCTAAAAAAGAGCATCGTTCAACATAGGATCATGAAGGAAGTCGCAAAAGAAGAAACATTAAAGGCGCCTCTGGAAGTCACACTAAGAGCAAAAAAGCTTAAAGGACAAAGCAAAATTGAAAATCTTGTCGAGGTTGTGCTTGCTTTTGCAAAAGATAATATTAGAGTCCTGAGAGATTCCGGGACCTTGATTCGGCCCCTGGAATTAGTATTAGAAGGGGGGAGACAGTCCTCCACCAAAGAACAGAATAATGTTGTTTATTTACAAAAGCAATTTGACGGGGTTAAGGCAGAAGTATTAATCGAGAAAATTGACAATTTGAATTGTGATATTGAGGTGAAAACGATAGATGTTTTGTCAGGCAAGCTGATTGATAATATTAGGATTAATCTTGCTTTGGACGATAGGGAACTGGCATCCTTTTTATCAGTAAATGGTAAGGTTTCTTATAAAAATGTGTCTCCAGGTTCATATGCGTTAATTTTTGTGCATCAAGGAAATGTTTTGGGTAAAATTCTGCTCAGGCTGGAGGTTGAATAATGCTGGAAACAGGCAACTCTTGCGTCCTTGATATATACAGAGCAGGAGAGACGATAAGAATCAGCGCTTATGAGAAAACATTAGCTGCAGAACAGACATTAAAACATTATGAAGAAAGAAAGATCTCTTTTGTCGAAATAGAAAAATTATGTAAAGATACCGTTGTTCTATTGAACAGGGCCAATAAACGAGGGGAAATGGCTCCCGGCGTGCTTGATGATCTCAAAAAAGTGGGCCAAACTCTCTATGATGAACTTCTTACCGCAAAAGCTAAGAATCTGCTTCGTTCAACGTCATCCGATTATCTTGTTCTGTATATGGATGACCAATTAGTTCATATCCCATGGGAACTTCTGTTTGACGGTGAAGAATTCTTATGCTTGAAGTTTAGTGTCGGCAGGATAGTCAGCACAAAACAGAGTGCAGGAAATGTTGAAAGAAGAAAGATCAATAATCCGCCCAAAATGCTTATCATTGCTGATCCGCAAGGTAATCTTGAAGCAGCCTATAAAGAGGGAATCAGAATAAGAGATGAGTTCGGTAATCTCGAAGGCATTATAAATGTCAATTTGGCAGGCATCAAGGTCGAAACCCAGTATATCAAGAAAAATATCAGAGATTTTGACATTGTTCACTATGCCGGCCATGCTGACTATAACCCTATGGAGCCTTCTCAAAGTGGTTGGTTATTGCATGATGGGAGATGGACAGCTGCTGATATTGTCAAAATGACCAGCAGCTCGATGCCTGCCCTGGTATTTTCAAATGCCTGTCATTCTGGACGAACTGAAGAATGGCATATTAGAGAAGGCTTTGAGAGTGAGATTTACGGCCTTGCTAATGCTTTCTTGCTTTCCGGAGTTACTCATTACATAGGAACATTCTGGGAAATTCTTGATTCTCCAAGCTCTCTTTTTGCTATTGAATTATATAAAACACTGGGGAAAAACTGCTCTATCGGAGAATCTGTCAGATTAGCAAGGCAACATCTGATCGCACGTTTTGGCAAGCATAATATTATATGGGCAAGTTATATGCTTTATGGTGATCCGGCTTATAAGATATTTAAGAAGGCTTCATTTGTCAAAGCAGAAGAGAAAAGAGAGTTAGCAAGTGTTGGGAAAGATATAACATCTACAGGAGTAGATTTCACACAAAAGGAAGTCAGACTTCGTTCATCGGGGAAGGAATCTCATGTGAAATCCCGTTTGATTCCTATGAAGGGTATTTATGCGCTCGTTGCAATACTCGTTTTATTCCTGGCATTTTGGGGAATAAAAGGTCTAAAAAGTTTTTATGAACCACCCAAAACAGTAACCGACAATGAATATTTGCTGAAAAACATTAAAACAACACCTCTCGAGTTATCAATGAATATCATAGGTCAACGCGAAGAATCTGATGGTACTGTTTCAGAGGTGCTTATCAAAGAAGGCAGTATTCTCCATTCATACGATAATTTCCAGATTCATTTCCATACAAATAAGGATGCTTTTGTTTACGCTTTGATTTATGACAGTTCAAATGAAGCCCATCAACTCTTTCCAGATCCCAAGATAGCGTTGAATAATAATGTTAAAAGTGGAACAGAATATTCAGTTCCTACCGCAGGCCAGTGGTTCTGGCTTGACGAAAACATCGGGACAGAAACAATTTATGTTCTTGCATCTGAAAATCCGTTAAATAACATTCAGGATCTTTTAAAGAAAATGGAAGGGGTTAATGCGAATGACAAGAAGAAGATTTCAGAAAAAATTAAGAATGAGATCCGGAGTCTTGAGCGAGGGGTTGGAGGCATTACCGAAGGCAAGTCAAAAAGCTTTAACCTTAAAGATGGTAAAACAATACAAAGCGTAACTGAAATCGTAAAAGGGACAGGAGCTGTTGTAAGGGCTATCAGTTTCCGCCATATTGATAAAAAACTGCAGAAAAATACTCAGGCATTCAAAAGTTCTATAAAAAAGACCGGGCAAGGGCAATCAGTTTTCGAGTCTCAGAATAATTTACTGAAAAATACAGTCATGGATTTTATAGGCAAAAGGAGCAATGTTGCTACTAATGAGAGAACAATTGATCGGAGTCTGAAAAACCTGAAGAAAAATGTCATTCTTGAGGAAAGCAGGGGTGTCGGGGGAATCAGAGTTTACAAACAGATAGCTCCCGCTGTAGTTCTTGTTGTAACAAATGAGGGAATCGGGTCTGGTTCTGTTCTGGATAAGCAGGGAAATGTGATCACAAACTGGCACGTTATCAAAGGTTATGAAAGAGTAGTTGTCTTTTTCAAACCTCAAAAGGGCATAGAAGTAACGAAAGAAAATGCATATACTGCCAAAATTGTCAAAGTGGATGAAATAGCTGATCTTGCACTTTTAAAAATTGCCCGTCCACCTGCTAATGTGCCGACCATTAAACTGGGATCTATTGAAAAAGTTGAGGTTGCGCAAGAAGTTCATGCAATAGGGCATCCCGAGGGTGAGATATGGACTTATACTAAAGGAATTATCAGTCAAATAAGGCCAGAATATGAATGGAGTTATGATGACAGGATTAAACATAAAAGCAAGGTTGTTCAAACACAAACACCAATCAATCCCGGAAATTCAGGCGGACCGCTGTTAAATAATGATGCTGAATTTATTGGGATCAATTCATTTGTTAAACGCGGCGAAGGGCTTAACTTTGCCGTTTCCGTTGATGTTGTCAAGGAATTTATCAAAAGGAAGGAAAGCCGTTTTGCACAAAAACCCTCAATTAAAAAATTGTCATTAGCAGACGTTATGAAAGGTTCAAAATATTATGAGTTTGATGTAACAAAAGATGGCATTACTGATGGGGTTGCAGTTGACACTAATTCAAACGGCAAGTTCGAAATCTTATTTGTCGATTTAAATCAGGACAGAATAATCGACTATATCGGTCTGGATGTAAACGAAAATGGATTGTTAGACGCAAGAGGTTATGATACTGATAATGACGGGATATATGAAACCTGGGCTTATGATACTGATGAGGACGGCAAAGTGAACTTTTATGGCTTGGATTATGACGGGGATGGGAAAATGGATGAATACAGGGAATCATAGGCAGTTGTTTCAATCACGGCATGACATGTTAAATGGTATAATGTGAAATATGTAATAAAGATTTTTTCAGGAGGTGTTAAATGCCTAAGATTATTGCGCAAGTTTCGGAAGACGTCTTAAAAAATATCAAGGAAGAGGTAAAGCTTGGTATTTTCTCGGATGCCTCAGAAGCAGTGAATTCCGCACTCAGGAAAGTCTATGCACAGAAGAGCAGGACATACCTCAGATGGTTGATGAAAAAAGAAGGCATCACCGAATCAGAAATGCTGAAAGGGCTTGCATCACTTCGCAAATGAGATATAAGGTTTTTCTTGATACAAATATTTTGCTTTCCGGAATCTTTTTTGAGGGAAACGAATCCAAGATTCTGGATTTGATCGAAATCGAATTTGTCACCAGTGAGGATGTGGTGGATGAGTTATTTGAAGTCGTAAAGAAAAAACTAAAGCATCTTAAGGAGAGAAATCTTGAAATTGCCCTCGCTGAAACTGATCGGGCGTTAAGTGATATCGTTGTAGTACAAAGATCAAAATATGCTAAGAAGGTTCATGAAGCTGAAAGTCTGATTTCACACAAAAAAGATGTTCCCATCCTTGCCGCTGTACTTTCTGTAAAACCGGATTATTTCCTGACCGGCGATTCACATTTTTTTACTGATAAGATTAAAGATGCGGTTACAGTTATGACTGCCAGGGAATTTCTTGATAAAATCAAAATGAAATAAACCGGGAATATTTATGCCCGCCAAGTATTCCATAAAATATCTGTCGATACTCTTTGTTTTATTGTCTTTTATAAATTTATGTTATGCGAATATGGATGAAAAAGAGATTAACAAGTTTGAAGAAGCGCAGAGATATTATGAAGAAGGGATAAAATATATTGATAACAATCAACTTGAAAAAGCCGCTGAAGTATTTAAAAAAGCGGTTAAACCATTAGAAGATATCTTAAGGTTCGCACCTGATGATCCTCTTATAAATTATCAATTAGGTGTTGCATATTTCTTCTTAAAAGATTTTAATGCAGCTGAAAATTATCTTCTGAATTGTTTGAGACTTAAACCGGACGTAGCTGAGACTTATTATCTCTTGGGACTTATTTATAGAGATCAAAATCAGCATGAAAAAGCTTTGGCAGAATTTAAAAAGGCAGTAGAACTCAAGCCTGATTATGCGCAAGCACATTTTGAACTGGGGTTAGCCTATGTTAAAAGTGATAAGTTTAATCGAGCGGATGTTCATTTTCAGAAAGTAATCGAGCTAAACATGTCTGATGCTAATGACTATTACAGGATCGGTCTTTCGTACTCAATCCATGGGAATCATGAAAAAGCTATAATCTTTTTTGACAAGGCACTTATGATGAAGCCTACGGCAGAAATATACCAGAGCTTGGGTTCTTCTCATAACAGTCTCCGGCAGTATGAAAAGGCAGTTGAAGCATACAAGGAAGCGATAAGACTTAAACCTGATTTTGTTGAAGCTCATGAAGGTCTGGGGTCTGCTTATAGCGATCTCCAACTATATGAAAAAGCTATTGAAGCTTATAAAAAAGTCCTGGAGTTTAAACCAGATGATGAAATAATGGAAATGGCTTATGAGTCTTTAGCTCTTATTTACGAAAAAACAGGTCAGGATGAAAAAGCGATCGAGGTATACAAAGAAATTATAAAATTAATACCTAATGATGCAGGTCTATACGAAAGCTTAGGGCTTGCATACTCAAGTTTGAAAGAATATGAAAAAGCAGTCTCAATCTTCAAAGAAGCAATAAAGCTCAAGCCTGATGACGCAGGACTTTACCATGATTTAGGATTGTCATTTTCTTTACAGAAAAAGCATGAAGAGGCCATAGAAGCTTTTAAAATAGCAATTAAACTCAATCCAAAACATGATAAAGCATACAGCGCTTTAGGATTGACTTATCTAGGGTTAAGGCAATATGAAAAAGCGATCGAGGCCTTTAATGCAGCTTTGACGCTTGAAGCAAATGCTCAAGATTATTACTTGCTGGGCCATTGTTACCAACAATCAAGACAGTGGCACAAAGCGATTGAAGCATACAAAGAAGCTTTAAATCTCAAGCCGAATTATGCTGAAGTATATACTGGTTTGGGAGGAGCATTCTGGGGTTTGGAGCTTAAAGAACAAGCAATAGAAGCCCATGAAAAGTCTATTGAAATAAATCCTGAATATATTGAAGGCTATGTCCAATTAGCTATTCTTCATTCACTGCTCGATAATTTTACTGAATCTATAGAACTTCTGAATATTGCATTAGATATAGAAAGGATATCATCAAAAAAAGAAGGGGAAGCAAATATATTGTTAGAACTCGGTAAAATGCACCTCCAGAAGGGCGAAGATATTTTTGCTATGAACTATTTTAATCTTGCGTTGAATATATATAGGGAAATTCAAAATTTAAAAGGCTTGGCAGATACCTTACATGTAATAGCAATAGGATATAGTACAGGCGGGGCTCATGATTTAGCATCAAAATATCAAAAAGAAGCTTTGGAGTTTGCCTATAAATCGGAAGATAAGGATTCCATTTTCATATCACTTCTTTTTTTCGCGTATGAAGATTTTGAAAAAGAAGATGACAATCTTAATAACGATGAGGAGACACTTAAATATCTCAATCAAGCAGTAGAATTAGCTGAAACATCAAAACTTACATATGATTATTTATACAAACATTTTGCTTATGAAATAAAGGGGAAAATTTATTTAAAAAATAAAGATTATGAAAATGCTCTGAATATTGGCAGCAAATTATCTCAAATTTCCAATGAAGCAAAAGATAAATATCAGAGCGCTTATACTTTGAAATATTTGGGAACGGTTTTTTATGAGATCGGCGATTATCAGAAAGCTTTAGATAATTATCAAGAGGCTGTTCATATTTTAGAAAACGATGTTTTCCTTTTATGGAGACTTGCCCGTATAAATAATATATTAGGTAATAATAATAAATCTAAAAACCTTTATATTCAGGCTATAAACAATCTTGAAAGTCAGAGAAAAAGTTATTAACCCGGCAATTAAATGACGCAATCATGCGGCATACCTAATGCTTTTATGGGTGAAGTACTTTTTGACCCTTTCAGGGGATTTCTGAATCTTTCTCAAATGACTGAGAACCTTTCGTTCA
>JBFMDL010000066.1:0-17444 GCA_040753635.1 Nitrospirota bacterium
TATGCGGAAATCTCTAATATCCAGAATTTTTTTATTATTAGTATTGATTCTCGGATCCCAGCCGGCGGCTTTTGCCGAGATATTCGTTCATGACAATATCGCCGCCAAAAGAGAAGAAATAATGTTAAAGGCTGAAACAAAGGGCAGGTATTTCTCAAAAGGGGGACAGATAGTGGAATTCTCTGTGGACGGGAGATCGATCGGCAGGGTCCTTTCCGGCGGGGATGGCTATGCATACAAGCCATTCCGTCCCTTCAAATATGGCCTTCATCTGGTCGCTGCAAAATACGGAAAGGATAAAGACACCGGGCACATCCTGTCTTTAAGAAAAGGCAGCAGGATAGTATTCATTGATGTAGAAGGCAGCCTTTTATCCACCCCTTTCTCAAAAGAGCCGATTAAAAAAAGCAGTGATACAATAAGAAAAATAATAAAAAAATACCCTGTGGTTTATCTTCATGCAGGCGTTATAGGAACCAGATCAATAAGAGAGTGGCTGAAAAAAAACAGGTTCCCTGAATCTGTAGTGCTTCCCTGGGATATGGGATCCATATTCGATGAGATTATTAAGAAGGGTTTCAAGATAAAAGCGATCATAGGAAGTCAGGCAGTCATAGAGTCAGCAGGTGAATATAAACCTCTTGCCTTTAGTTTTGATGAATTTGACAGCGCAGAAAATGTAAAAAATTGGACTCAGATAGAAAGAAAATTAAATTGAAGGATATTCCCCGGATTAAACCCGATGCTTCGGATGAACATTAAGCCGGCCCTGTAAATATCGTTTATTTTCTTCGACCATTTTACCAACGCTATATTTGGGGGTGTCAAGTTTTTCTTTCACTTATGCCCCGCGTTGCAGTTGATAATGATCCATGGATTTGGCCGGACTTATTGAATTTCTCAAGATCGCTTTATTAGTCTTTCAGAA
Organism: Nitrospirota bacterium; assembly: GCA_040753635.1. Taxonomy (GTDB): domain Bacteria; phylum Nitrospirota; class Thermodesulfovibrionia; order Thermodesulfovibrionales; family UBA6898; genus JBFMDL01. Next base: position 929 of record JBFMDL010000066.1, read on the forward strand.
TTCTGTTATATTTAATCAATGAAACTTTTACGTCTTATCTTTGCCGGGTTATTTTTTTTGGTTCTCCCACAATTAAACGCCTACGCGTTTAACGTAAACGAATACGAATTAAATAGCGGGTTAAAGATACTTATCATTGAAGACCACAAGGCCCCGACTGCAACCTTCCAGATATGGTACAGGGTCGGCTCACGTGACGAAACTACCGGCAAGACAGGCTTAAGCCATTTGCTTGAGCATATGATGTTTAAAGGCACCGAAAAATTTGGACCTAAGACATTCTCTCAGACCATTAAAAGAGCCGGCGGTATCGACAACGCGTTTACTTCGCGCGATTATACGGGATATTTTCAGATGCTTGCCTCTGACCGCATAGAATTGCCGATAGAACTTGAAGCTGACAGGATGCGCAACCTTATTCTGTCCGTTGAGTCGGTATTGCCGGAGCGGGATGTTGTGATTGAAGAAAGAAGGTTGAGATATGAGGACGACCCCCAGAATCTCGTTTTTGAAGAGGTCCTCGCAACCGCTTTCAAAAACCATCCTTACAGATGGCCTGTAATCGGCTGGATGTCGGACCTGAAGAATTTAAAAACAGAAGATCTGGCAGATCACTACAGGAAATATTATTCACCAAATAATGCGGTAATAATAGTTGTAGGAGACGTTAATGCCGGAGAAATACTCTCCAGGATAAGAGAAACTTTCGGGAAAATTCCGAGAGGCACTGAAATCAACAGCACGGAATCAGAAGAGGCGGAGCAGGTTGGAGAAAAAAGGATATATATCAAAAAAGAAGCAGAACTTCCATATATTCTTTCTGCCTATAAAGCACCGAACATCCGTCACAGAGACAGTTACGCCCTTGAGGTCCTTGCAAATATCCTCTCTGAGGGAAAAAGCTCAAGATTCTACAAGAAGCTTGTTTATGAAAAGCAGCTTGCATTGTCGGCATGGGCTGCATATGAAGGCTTGTACAGGGATCCCTTTCTCTTTTTCATAGGCGCAACAGCCGGGAATGGCAAAAAAATAGAAGAAGTTGAACAGGCCCTGTCCGACGAAATTGAAAAAATCAAAAAAGAACCCCCTTCCGAACGCGAGGTTCAGAAAGCTAAAAATCAGATAGAAGCATCCTTTATCATGCAGCAGGACTCTATTTACATGCAGGCGAAATTGGTGGGAGCTTTTGAGATGACGGGGGGATGGGAACTGATTGAGCAATATCTTGGCGGTATAAGAAAAGTCACACCCGAAGACGTCAGGCGGGTTGCATTGAAATATCTCGTTGAGGAAAGAAAAACTACCGGCATTCTAATACCACTGCCCGGGGAAGGCACGGATGAAGCCCGTAAATAAATTTTTGACTGCATTAACATTATGTTTTATTGTACTGTTTGTTTCCCGGCCTGCTATCAGTGCCCGGCAGATAGCCTCAAGGGAAATACTTCCAAACGGGATCACCCTTTTACATGCGGAAAGGAAATCACTTCCGATTGTTACTGTCGTGGTTGCAATAAAGGCCGGAAGCGTGGTTGAGCCGCCGGGGAAAGCCGGCCTGGCAAATCTGACCGTGGAGCTCCTGAATGAAGGAACGAAGAAGAGATCTTCAAAAGATATAAGCGAGGAGATAGAATTTGTCGGAGGGACGCTGGATGCTTCCGGAGGCTCTGATTATATTACCGTAACCCTTTCAGTCCTGAAAAAAGATTTGGCGCTTGGATTTGATATTCTCTCTGACATTATCATTAATCCCGCATTCAGTTATGATGAAATGGAAAGACTAAAATCCATCATAAAGAGTTCGATAATAAGGCAGAAGGAAGAGCCGCATGAAGTCGCTTCAAAGGCTTTCTTGAAGGCTGTATACGGCGATCATCCCTATGGACGGCCGGTTGAGGGGACAGAAGAGACTATAGAAAACATAACACGTCAGGATATTGTAAATTTTCACAGCGCCTATTATGTCCCTAACAATACGATTATGTCGGTCGTAGGCGATGTAAGCAGTAATGAACTTAAGTCTTTGATTGATACCTATATGAGAGGCTGGAAGAAAGCTGAGATAAAAGACCCTGCTCTCCCGGACCTGAATTTTTCTGACAAAACTCGGGTCATCAAAATAGATAAAAAAATCACTCAGTCAAATATTATTATAGGTCATCTCGGAATAAAAAGAGACAACCCTGACTATTATGCAGTCTCTGTTATGAACTATATACTCGGCGGAGGCGGGTCTGCCTCGCGCCTGATGGACAACATACGTGAAAACAGAGGGCTTTCCTACGATGTATACAGCTTTTTTTCCGCCGGTAAATATGCAGGGAATTTTCAGGCAGGTCTTCAGACCAAGAATCAAACGGCGAATGAAGCGATAACCGAGATACTGAAAGAGATGGAACGCATGAGGACACAGCCGGTCACCGACAAGGAGCTTGAAGATGCAAAGGCATATCTGACCGGAAGTTTCCCGCTGCGCATAGATACGAACAGCAAAATAGCCGGTTTCCTGATAGGCGTGGAATTTTTCGATCTCGGGCTTGATTATGTCAACGGGTATAAAAAGTTTATTAATTCGGTGACGAAAGATGATATACTGAGAGTATCCAGGAAATATCTTGATCCGGATCATTATATCCTCATAGTTGTTGGTGACCTGGAAAAGGCAGCGCTTACGTATTAATGACCGGCAATCGCCCGGCATATAAATTTGATAAATTCTGGGGGTTCATATGAGGAAATCAGAGATTATAAATCTTTTGAACAAAGATCTTACCGGAGAGATTGAAGCTATTCTCGTATATATGAGAGACAGCTTTGTGACACCGCAGTGCGAACCGAGCAGGACAATGGAGGAGATCGCCAAGGACGAGATGAGGCATGCCGAGAAACTGGCTGAACTTATTGTTGACATCGGGGGCATACCGTCCATGCAGCACAGAGAACTTGACTTCGGCCAAAAAGGCGTAAAGGGTTATCTCAAGAAATTAATTTCTCTCGAGCAGGAAGCTATCGCAATGTACAAGGAGCATATTGCGGTAATTCCAAACATAAAAATCAAAAAGACCCTGACACATATTCTTCACGAGGAAGAAGAACATCTTGAGGAGTTTGAAGAACAGCTTAAAGCTATTTCTTAATTAACCGGAGATTCTTCATCTCGACCTTCTGCGGTCCATGATGAATATGCTTTTTGAGAAAGTTTTTGCGTACTGTTTCAGTTCGGCCACTTTTTGCGCAACTTCCATCGGTTCCCTTATCAATGTGCGGTCAGTATTGACAACCGCTATTGATATAGTCATTATGCCGAACATTGCGGGCTTGTCATTTCTGTCCACAGAGATGATAAATCCCTTTTTTGCATCTTCCGGGTCATATTGTTCGATAATCCCCTTGTCGAACTCTTCTATAATTTTGCTGCATATTCTCTGCACCCTTTCAGGCGAACATATTATGACAAAATCATCACCGCCTATATGTCCCAGGAAATCATCATGTGCCCCGAAATCTTTTTTTATTCTGGCCAGCAGATCCCCGAGCCACTTCAGGACATCACTTCCCTTTGAATAGCCATATCTGTCACTGAAAGCCTTGAAGTTATCCAGGTCGATCAGACAGAAAGAAAACTTTTGTGTTTCATTAAGCCGCGTAAGAAGTTCCTTTTCGATCGCGAGGTTCCCGGGCAGTTTGGTAAGGGGGTTTGCATCCAGGTTCATAGCCTCGAGCTCTTTCAGCCTCACGGACATTTCCTTGAATGATATGGCGAGGTCCGCCAGTTCATCGGCGCCTTTTATTTCCGGCAGATTGTCAAAATTCCCGCTGCGTATTGAGTCCGTGGCCTCCTTAAGTTTTATAATTGCAGTGCTCAGATGGTTTGTTATTAAAGAAGCGAATAAGATGCCGAAGACAAAAGAGACTATGCTGAGGATTATGGTTATAGTCAGTGCTCTTTCGCCCAAAAGGTTCGATTTGCTTATGTTGCCGTACTGCTGGTCTTTTATCCTTAAATCTATATCCTTTAAGGAAAGCAGGATCCTGTTGAAAATGTTCTTAAGCTCCTTTGAAGAAAGCTCTTCCGCTTCATTTATCATGCCCGCTTTAATAAGTGATGACTCTTTGGCAAATACCGAATTGTAATTATCATGAAGGCCGTCGACCGTTTTTGCGATTGACTGCAGACCAGGGTCGGATCTGCCGATTTCTGAAATTAATGAACTGAATTCCCTGCTCCTGCTCCAGAACAGATTTTCTGCCTCTACCTGTCTGAGCGTAAGATAACGCTTCTCAAAAAGATCCTGGGCCAAAATGCTGTCATTCAGCTTTGTCAGTTTTTCTCCTGCCGCCACATCATTGAATATAATCCTGTTTGTAATCTCGTTTAATTCCTGCAGGCTCCAGATTGCATAGATACAGACAATGAGGGTAAACATTATCATTACTATGTATCCGAGAAATATCTTCTGCTTTAATGTTAAATTCATAAAATAGTTAAGTTAATTTCGAATGTTCAAATTTTGTCACTCTGTTACGGCCCGCTTCCTTTGATTTATATAAAGCGGCATCCGCCAATTTTATAGTTGATTCTATAGTTTCTGCATCGGCTGGAAAGGTCGCTATCCCGCCGCTGACAGAGACAAGCCCCAGCGGCTGTTTTTCTCTATGCCTGAACCGGGCAGATTCTATTATCTTCCTTATCTTCTCACCATATAAATAGGCCCCTTCTTTATTTGTGTTCGGGAGCATAACTATAAATTCTTCGCCGCCATATCGCGCAATTATATCCCTCCCCCTTGTGTTTTCCTTTAGCAGCCTGCCCAGTTCCCGGAGAAGATAATCTCCCTCTGCATGCCCGTTGTTATCATTATATTTCTTGAAATGGTCTATGTCGAATATGAAAATTGAAATCGGGAAATTATAGCTGATAGCCTTTTGAGCTTCATCGAGTGAACGTTCCGCAAAATATTTTCTGTTGTAAAGTCCTGTCAGCGAATCAGTATTCGCTTCTTCCTGCGCTGACGACAACCTTTCGCAATTCTGCAGCGATACCCCGGCCAGATCCGCTATCATTGCGATCATCCTTTTTTCATCACCTGTTAAGCTTTTGACTTTTCCCAGGCCGAGAACGCCGATCAACCTGTTTTTGAACATGACCGGAGCAGCCATATATACCCTGTCATCGGCCTTTTTTGCGGCTAACATCAGGGTTTCTCTTGAGGTAATAACCTTCAGTTCGGCAGCTTTGCCTATGAGCCCCTCCCCGTAAGGGATGCTTATCCTGTTCTTCTTGTTTGAACCGTATGCGGCTTCAAGTTCGAGCTGCCCTGCCGCTTCATTATAAAGATAGAGTTCGATGCAGTCCGTATCAATAATGTCTTTGGTGAATCTGATAATGGAGGATATGGCTTCATCCAGCGTCAGCGCTGAATTGAGATGTTTGACCGTCTCTGGAACGCGGACAAGAAAGTAAACATACTTTTCGTTCAGTTCTTTCAGATTTGAGATCTCTCTGTTAAGTTCATTTTTGCTGGATTCAACAAGGGTGATTCTTTTTTCAAAATCCTTTGCTTCTTCTATATGTCTGTTTTTTTCAATACTGCTGCCGGAGCGTCTGCCGAGATGAAAAACCATAACCATAATCAGTAAAACGACCCCCGAGAATAATCCGATAGATGTTATATCAGTCATGTCTCCAAATCGGAAAATATAAAGTATTTGATAATTTCAGGATATTATACAGCCTTTTATCATAAAAGGATAAATTTTTCAATAATCTTTGTTTATTCAGATCTTGGCCTTATTGCACGGGATCAAGCAACCGGCTGTTCTGTCCGCAGGAAGGACATAAAGGGTCTTTATACCCTTTGAATGTTCGAAAGCTCATGTCGTTCCCTGACCAGACAAGAAGTTTCCCTTTTAAGACTTTCCCGATACCCGAGAAATATTTCAGGGCTTCCATCGCCTGAATGGTACCGATAACTCCAGGTGTTGCTCCGAGGACAGGGAAAACCTCCTTTGGAGGAGATTCGGGGAAATAACACTTAAGGCAAGGGGTTTCCGGAGACTTTATGAATGTGACACGGCCATCCAACCCCCATATGCTCCCGTGAACTAAAGGTATGTTTTTTCTTATTGCCGATTCATTCAACAGATAGCGTGTAGGGAAATTATCCATGCAATCAAGTACGAGGTCGGCATCGCCCACCAGCTCGTCTACATTTTCGGCAACGATCCTGTCTGTAAAAGCCTCGACTTTTATGTGCGGGTTCAAATCCTCAAGTGTCTGCTTTGCGGAAATAGCCTTGTTTGTTCCTATCCTGTTATGGTTATGCAGAATCTGACGGTTCAGATTAGACCAATCAGGCGAGTCAAAATCACATATCCGTATATTCCCCACTCCTGCAACAGCAAGATATATAGATACAGGTGAACCAAGGCCCCCGGCCCCGGCAATGAAAACTGTTGAATTTTTAATCTTCTCCTGAGTCTCAAGCCCCCAGCCCTCCATCATTATCTGACGGTTATATCTGTTAAGTTCATCCTGAGTAAATTCCATAGCTATGGGACCCTCTGTTTTATTAAGATATTATTAGATAGCCTGAAACCCCGAAAGTATAACAGAAGTCCTGCATAACGTTCAATCCGGGACGGATGATCCAAATCCACCATCAACTTTGCGAGGGAACGCATTCGAACGGTTTCAGCGGGCCGTATTGCCTCACCGTTCAGGTGAGGCGGCCCGGTGCCCCAGAGCGGAGCGAGAGATGAGAGAGAATGACGTTCTCTCGCCTATGGCACTTTTTTGGTGGTGGATTTGGGGATGACCCGGTTATCGCACATAATATCCGTATATACTGTAAATGAAATGCCCCATTATTGTATAAGATTCCATGCCCCATTCATCAGGCAGGGGCCAGTATGGCTCTCCGTCTTTCAGTGCCTGTATTGCTGCGTCATCAAGCATTTTAAAGCCTGATGTCCTCACAAGCTCTACCGCGCCGAGCTTCCCGTTTTTCTTTATGGTAAACCTTATTTTCAGATCACCGTAAATCCCTCTCTTACTGGCTTCAGGGGGATAGACCCAAATGCTTTCTATTTTCTCCTTTAATTTTTTCATGTAGCCTGCATATCTGTATTCTGCTGTATCAAAAGTGATCGAATTGTCTTTTTTCATTTCCTGACCTGAATCTTTTTTAGCAATGTCTCCTATAATCCCTCTGTCAAAAATCCTCTCTCTTTCAGAATATCCGGGTTTTAAGGAACCATTACTTTCAGAGTCCTTTCTCGTCCGGCCTCCCTCACCGGCTTTTGGTAACAGACCTTCCGGCAGAGGCTTGCCGGTATCCTCTCCCTCTCCAGGGACAACAGGCTTTTCAGGCGTCGGAACAGGCTTTGGCTTGACCGGAATCACAGGCGGCAATATTTTTTTCCCGTGCTCCTCAGGAATGGAAGGTAAAGGCTTTATCTTTTTAATTGCCGGTGGCATTACAGGAGTCGGCTGCACAGAGGGCCCGGGCAGCTTAATATCAGGGCTTTTTATCTCATCAGGTGATACAAGCCTGGTCAGAAATTCTTTCTCCTTTTTTTCTTTAGTTACAGGGAGAAAATAAGCCCCGATAAGTATAATTGCATGCAATACCAGAGAGAAGGCAAAAAACTTCTTTATTGTCAAATTAATATCTTTCCCAGGAGCTTAATATAATTTTGCAGACTTTCGCTATTCGGGTCCTTCATCAGCCAGAGGGTTTTAGCAGCTTCCTGTAATTTTGGGTTTTTGTGGAGTGATACGAGTTTTTCAGCATTTGCATCATTTTTTAGAAAATATGAGTTCAGTTCCGACATTAATAAAAATTTCCTGTAAAGGCTGCCCTTCCATATTTTTCTGTAGCGGGCAGCGTCCCCTTTGATTATAGCCTCGGCCGCAAACTCTCCGGATTTCATGGCATAATAAATGCCTTCATAGCTCATGGGCATTACCTGTCCGGCCGAATCCCCTGCAAAAATTATATTGCCTTTATTGTACAAGTCACCCTTCCATACCGGTATCCTGTAAATGCTTGTATTCCCTTTGTATTTATTCAACCTTTTTCTCTGCTTGAAGGTTTCAAGCAGATATTTTATTTTACGCGGTTCAGGTCCGCCGGTACCCGCAGATATTCCATCGGCTGCGGGGAATACCCAGGAATAAAAATTCTGCGCGTGTGAAGACGAAAGCCAGAATTCACAATGTTCAGTTTTTATATCGCTTATCCTTTCTGTAACTGCAAAAATGGATGGCGGGGGCTTTAGCCCCTGTGATAATCTCACTTTGGAGTTTACGCCGTCTGCAGCGATAAGATATCCGGATTTTATCTCTATTTCAACCCCGTCTTTTATTATTTTGCTCAAATAGGCTTTTTTTCTTTTTTCGGTTCTTATGAATTCCCCTTTCAGCAATTCGGCTCCGAGAGCCTTTGCCCTTCCCCTCAGGCAGGAATCAAACCTCATTCGTTCAACAATGCATATTTTTTGGGGGTCAAGCTTTATCGCTACAGCATTGTCATTCGGAGAAATCAATTTAATCGTGTCAACCTCTTTTATAATCTGTTCTTCGGGAATGTCAAACTCTTCAAATGCAACTGACGGGATGCCCCCGCCGCATGGTTTCATATTTGAAGGATTTTTTTCAAGAAGAATTGTTTCTATGCCCTTATCGGCCAGAAATGCAGCCGCTGTAGAGCCTGCCGGACCGCCGCCAACGACTAAAACCTCTGTTGCAATTTCCATATCATATCATTGCTGTCCAAAATAATTTCAAATATACATAAGAAGGCGGGATGTTGAGGAAACAGAATAACGACACCCTGAAAATCAATCCACAAACAATTACAAAATAACACAAATACAGAGTTATCGCTAATACGTTTATTTAACAAAGTCGAGGTCTGACATTTAATTATCATGTCGATTTATTCTGTTTTCGAGGCATTCCGCCTTCTGTAAAGTTTTATTCTGGACAAGTATGATCTCATATCTTAATTGAAATACAGGTATAAAATCAGAAGCCGGGAGGGAATGGGCAGTGTATCTTGGCTTTTCTGACAGAAGAATTTCCGTTAATGAAATAAGCAGATATCTTAAAGAAAAAATTGCCGACAGAGCCTGAAATAGTGCTGTCTCTGTTTTCAGCCCAGTACATCGTCTTCTTGTTGTTATTAATGGCTACAATCAGATATATATGATTTGGCGCCATTCCCATTATGTCTTCCTTGCTGGGGAAAGGAAGACCTTTTGTCATGCCAAACTGGGTATGTGAATGAAAATCTCCTATTATCTGCAGGCGGTCAAAACGCGCAAGAATCGGCTCTATCTTCTTATGGCTCTTATCGTGATATATTACGCCTTTCGGTTTTCTGCTGGCTGTCTGAAAGCTGAAAGCGTGCTCTATGATAAATCTGTCTTCCAGCGTATAGCCGAGCAGAAAACCGAGGCATTCCCTCTTATAGACTTCAGCAGAACTCAGCAATAAATCCAGAAATGCATTCTCTGATAAATATACTCTCATTATGTTATTTTTTAATATTTTGGAAGCCGTACTGAAAGCACAGGACATGGCGCATTCCGAACTACCTGCTCAGCGGTACTCCCGAATATCATCCTGTCAATCCCCTTCCTCCCATGCGTTCCAAGCACAATAAGGTCTATCTTTTCTTGACCGACAAACTTAGTTATTTCCTCATAAGGCGTTCCTTTTAATACCACATGTTCAATGTCCTTTAATCCCCTCATCTCCTCAATGAAACTCTTCTCCAGTTCAGCCTTGGCGCTTTTCTCCATATCCTTGTACATCTCATCAATAGACACATGCGGAACATACCACCCCGCTGTTTTTGCGACATCATAGATTACATGGACAAAATAAAGTTTTGCTCCATAATGCTTTGCCAGGTCCACTGCGTAAGGCAGTGCCCGAGAAGAACCCTCTGAAAAGTCAGTTGCGAAAAGAATTTTCTTGATCTCCATTTCAAACCTCCTTTAGGTATTTTGCTGCAGATTCCGGTGATGTTGGTAAGATATAAAACCCTGAACCCCATTCAAAACCACTTGTCCTTAAAAGCCTGGGCATTATTTCCAAATGCCAGTGAAAATCCTCCCCGAGAGTATGCCAATGGTTCTTTCTTGGTATTCTGTTAGGGGCCGAATGTATGAAGTAGTTAAAAGCAAGTCCGTCAAAAGCGGCCCTTATTTTTTTCAATACAGAAGAAAGAATAAGCGCCATATCTTCAATCTCTTCTGTTTTGATATCCTGGAAAGCGCAATTGTGCCTTTTGGGGACAATCCAGGATTCGAATGGAAATTTTGAAGCATAAGGACAGAATGCCACAAAACTCTTTGTTTCCAGAATGACTCTGCTGCCGACCCTGAGTTCCTCCCTGATGATATCGCAAAAAATGCATCTTTCTTTGTAAGCAAAGTATTGTTTTGCGCCGTCCAGTTCTTCTTTAACCCTCTTTGGTATCACAGGAGTAGACGCAATGTTCGATACAGGGTGTGAAAATACAGCGCCTGCTTCCTTGCCTGAATTCTTGTATATAAGTGTATATCTAAGCCTGGGGTCTTTCTCGAGATCAGACATCCTCTCCCTGTAAGTCATTAATACTCTGACCATCTGGTCAAGTCCCATATCTTCGGGTTTTGCCGAATGCTCAGGAGATTCAACGATAATCTCATTTGCCCCGACACTGTTCATCTTATCGTACATGCCTTCCCCCCTTCTGCAGAGATCACCTTCAACTTTAAAAATGGGGGTAAAATTCGGTATCACCCTGGTCCACCACTCCCTGGCAGATTTGGAAGGATTGAGTTTTTCTACAGACATTATTTCAGGCGGCGTCTCATCCTCTCTGCCGGCGCAAAGCATGCATTCTTTTTCGTCTTCTTCATCAGAGGGTATCACATATTCTGCCGGGGACTTGGATTGGTTTAACACAGCAACCCATCTCCCGAGCAGAGGATCTTTTCTAAGTTCATGAAGATCTGTTTTTTTCATAGAGTATTCTTAAGCCTTCCAGTGTTAAGTTTGCATTCAAACTATGCGGCCTTTTTATGAATTTTCCCATTATCGCACCGTATCCGCCTGTTACAACAACTTTGAACCTGCAGCAGGTTTCGGCCTCTATCTCATCAAGAATCCTTTCAACAGCTCCGGCAGTCCCGTAATATAGACCTGAACAAATACATCCCGAGGTATCAGCGCCTAAAGCTGATAGCGGGGGAGTCAATACAGCCTTTTTCAATTTCGACGTCCCTTTGTCGAGCATATCATTCATCAGTCCGATGCCGGGCATTATCGAGCCTCCAATATAATTTGCATCCTTATCAACAACTGTAATAGTCGTTGCCGTACCAAAATCGACAACAGCAACATCATTCTTATAAGATTCATAAGCTCCGACTGCATTGGCTATTCTGTCTGTTCCCAATTCTTCAGGAGAATTGATTTTAAATTTCAAGCCTGTGTTCATTCTATGGCTGACTATCAAAATATCTTTGTCTTTATTATTCAGTAATTTTTCAAATACATTCTTAAATACAGATGTATGGCTTTGAACCACAGAAGATATTATAACGTCAAAGGCTCTTTTTTCTAAATGATTTTGTAAAAAAAAATCACTTAAAATCAAGCTGTATTCGTTGACTTTTTTTAGCGGTATCGTTTTAATTTTTTGAACAATAAGGCCGGATTCCATAAAATAACCTATATTTATCGAGGAGTTACCGATATCGATAGCTATCAACATCTTATCTCTTAACATTTAATTTTAATAGGCATTTCATGTAAAGACCTTAGACCATTTTAAAATACAGTAGTTATGCAAATTTATGCCAGCACAGCTTATTGTTATCATTAAATATAAAAAATATGGTTCTTCTGGCTTTTCTGTGGGTATTTTTCTGTTTCCCCTCTTTGGCAAAGTCGGAGACTCGACTCTACGAGAGGGGTTAGGGGAGATTTTCTGAATCATAAATAACTCCAGATTCTCTCCATAACTGCATCGATATTCTCAAATACCTCTTTGTCGGAAAACCTGAGAACTCTCGGCCCTGTCCTCTTCAGGACATCATCACGCACTTTATCCTTTTCCTTGCCGGTTCTTTCATAATGCTGCCCTCCGTCAAGTTCTAAATCCCCCTCAGTCCCCTTTATTAAAGGGGGATTTAGGGGGATTGGGCCGTAGAAATCAACAATATAGCGCTCTATGACCTTGTGGAGCATTTATTCTTAAAATCCCCCCTTCCCCCCTTTGCCAAAGGGGGGTATTTTGAAAGGCTTTCTCTCTATCCACACGATTTCCGGAAGAACCTAAAACTTAAAAGACAGGCTCGCTGCCTAATCAGCAGCAAAGCTATTTGCCCGGCTTAAGAAGGAAAAAACTGTACCAAAACTCTTATTTCTGCGATCACCTGAATTAAACTATTCTAATCACGGTTTATCTGGATTTAATTTTCTTGTTATTCTTCCGGATAACCTATCGCAGAACAGTAATATCTCCTGCGCTGATCTTCCTGAGCCTGCCTGATCGCAATTTAATTATCAGCATGCCTTCATCATCTATGTCTTCTGCAATACCTGAAATTATCTCCTTTGCCGTAGTTACCCTTACGTTCCTGCCGATCGTCGAGGATAATTGTTTCCATTTCTCAAGAATCGGACGTCTTCCCTTTTCTATGAAAATCTTATACCAGTTTTCAAATTCCTTCAGTATTTCGATAATAATTCTGCTTCTCGAATAATATTCACCTGTTTCCTGTCTGACCGATGTCGCCGTGCATCTTATATCTTCAGGAAAATCTTTCAATTCAATGTTGACATTAATTCCGACTCCGATTATAGCAGTCTTAATTCTATCAGGTTCGGATCTCACCTCTGTCAATATTCCTGCTATTTTCTTGTCCGCGACCATCATATCATTAGGCCATTTAAGCATAACTTCAAGTCCGCATATTTTCCTTAGTGCGCCGGCGCAGGCAACGGCAGCTAACACAGTAATGAGGGTTGCGTCCCTCGGTTCAATTTCCGGTTTTAAGATAATGCTCATATATATATTAACGCCGGGCGGTGAAGACCATTTTCTGCCAAGCCTTCCCCTCCCCCTATTCTGACTGTCTGCGATAATAACGATCCCTGAATCTGTCATATTTTTCATGGCGAACGATGTTGCGATATCATTAGTTGAATCAAGCGATTTATAAAGATGAATCCTTTTCCAGAAATCACCCTTCACATACATCATGATTTCTTCTTCTGACAGGTCGGGGGATTCAATGAGTTTATAACCTTTCGAAGGCACAGCAGCGATAGAGAACCCTCTTTTCCTGAGTGTCTCGATTTTTTTCCAGACCGCAGCCCTTGTGATGCCGAATTTAGAACTTATTTTTGCACCAGAAACAAAATCGTTTTCTTCTTTAAGCAATCGAAGGATATTTTCCGGCATTGGGGTTATGGGGATGATCCTGCGCTATTCTTCCCGCAGAATTTCTACCTTAATTTTTCCCTTCAGCCCTTCTGCGAACCTCTTCGCATCATCCGGTGAGCCGACTATTGATCCATAGTGCATTGGGATTGCTATATCAGGCCTTATATCAAGAGCGGCTTTAACCGCCTCATCTGCTGTCATAACATAGGTTCCGGAGACAGGCAAAAGCGCTATGTCTGCCTTAAAATTTTTCATCTCGGGGATATAGTCCGTATCACCTGCTAAATAGATACGACGCCCTTTTACTGTAAAAATATACCCTACCCAACCACTATCTTTTGTATGGAACTTCTTGTTTGTATTATAGGAAGGGACAGCCTCGATATCAATGCCTTCGGCGTTTATTTTATCACCCGGCTTCACTGTCTTTATTTTGCCGCCAAGTTTCTTTGCACAGTCTGCAGTTGCCACTATTACGGTATTCGGCCCCTGAATCTTTTTTATATCGTCCGGCGAACAGTGGTCATAATGTTCATGCGTTATCAAAATGATGTCTGCGACATCTTTGTTCTTGATTTTAAAGGGATCGGTGTATATTAATTTTTCGCCTGTTATCTTGAATGTATCATGTCCCAACCAATGAATATCTTTCACCATGGCATTGTCCCCCTTTGCCGGCTGAAGGTTTAAAAAAACCATCATTATGGAAATAAAAACAAATAATGCTGAGAACTTTCTCATTTTTTAAAATTATATCACATCTTTTTGGTTTTAACATATCTGAAAAGATAGTATAATTTAATATAATATAATGAATAAATTGCTGTTTTTTAAGGAAAAACTGTGGTTACAAAGGGGTTAGAGGATCTTTTTGAATATATACATAAAACAAGAGGAATAGATTTTGCTTTATACAGGCATGCGACAATAAAGAGAAAACTTGACCTCCTGCTCGAAGAAACCGGTCTCAGCAGCTACAGTGATTATCTCCAATACCTGAAATCAAATTCAGACGAGATTGACAACCTGATAAAGACTTTGACGATAAAAGTCAGCAATTTTTTCAGAAATCCGCTTGTTTATGAATTGCTCTATTCCAATGTCCTTCCGGAAATTATCTCCGAATTCAGATTTCTTAAGGTATGGAGCATAGGCTGCGCAAATGGCGAAGAACCATATTCAATCGCGATTATGGTCAATGAATTGCTGAAAAAAGAGAGGGATTTTTTTGATGTTAAAATACTCGGGACAGATATAGATTCTGAAGCCATCGGCAAAGCAATAACCGGGGAATATCATGAAAACGAACTTTCAGAGGTGAAGAAAAAATATCTCGATGCCTTTTTTCAGAAGATTCCCGGACCTCATAATCCGCTGCATGAACAGGAGCATATTTACCGTATAAACAATGAGATAAAGTCATTGGTCACTCTCAGCTGTGAAGATATGATAGGCAGACTGAGATCCAGAAAACTACGGCTTGAAGCTTATAATCTGCTGCTATGCCGCAATGTGCTTATATATATGAACAGGGAATTGCAGGAGGAAATTTTAAAAAATCTTTCAGAAATAATATATGAAAATGGTTATCTGGTGCTCGGTGAGACAGAAACGATCCCCGAGATTTACAGGAATAGTTTCAACCAGATATTCCCAGGAGTTAAAATATATAAAAAACTGACCTCGATTCATTAAATAGCAGAAAAATCCCGCATCAAAAATGCTCCGCAATCATTTATTGCCATTCCGTCCGGGTTTCGGCATCAGGCCCTTTGTTCAGGATATGTATCTTGCCGGATTATCTTTTGCTGCTTCAGCAATCCCGGCATCGGGGATACCGATCTTCTTTAATACCTCAACCGAATCAGACAAGGTTATCGAACTTCCGCGCAGGGCTCCTTTATTATTGAATAATGCGCCTTTCACCGTCTTTGGTCCTTTTACTGAATCTGAAACAAGTATTATCCTGTCAAGACGTTTGATGCGGAATATTATTTCGAGTGTTTCAGGATGAAGGTGTATTCCATCGGCGATCACCTCTATATATAAATCCTCATCAAGCAGTCCTAAACATGCAAGTCCGGGGTCTCTGTGGTGGAAGGGCCGCATCGCATTAAAAATATGAGTAACGCCCGATGCGCCGGCCTTTTTCCCGTCAAGCGCCTGTTTATATGTTGCATCTGAATGTCCCATGTTCACCTTAATGCCTTTCCCCGAGCACGTTTCTATTATCTTCAAGGCACCGGGTATTTCAGGTGCAATAGTTATTATTCCTATCACATCTTCATAACCTGTGATCAATTTTGACAGAGAAGACATTGAAGGCTTTAAGAAGGATTTTTTATCCAGCGCCCCGCATCTTGAAGGATTAAGGAATGGCCCTTCCAGATGAACACCAAGAATGCGCGATGCGTTAAGCTTGAAGTGGGCTGTTATCTGCCCGTTAAAGCAGCCTTGAGCTTTCGACCTTGAACTCTGCAATCCCATAGCCTTTCTTACCGCTTCCATATTCTTCCTCATCAAATCTATAGGGCCTGAATAGATAGTTGGAAGGATTGCCCCGGTACCAGCCTTGCCGTGGAGTTCCGCTATCTTCAGTATGGTTTCAGGCTTATCTGTTTGCGTATCATATCCGCTTATACCATGTGTATGGAGGTCAATGAGGTCTTCGATAATCAAAGAAGCTCTCCTCGTCTTGTCATAAAGTCACTCAATGCCACTCTTATGACCGCTCCTTTTGTCCATCTCTTTCCTGTCTCCTTCTCGAACTCCTTAGCCGTATTTTCGAGCGCTTCAATTACTTCCTCCTCAAGATACACGGATGTCTTAACAAGCTTTTCGTGATCTTCCGCCATGTTACACCTCGCACTGATATGTTATAAACCCTCTTATCAAACAACAAAGGCAATACAGTTGTCTGCAATGGTTTTATTATGATTTATTACTAAGACGGTCATAAGTAAGGATACATAATTTTTTATAAAGCAGCATATCGGACATTGGGTTCGTGAAAAAATGCACAAATCTTTTTAGGATTTTGTTGCAATGACCTCAAATGGCCGCGT
>JBFMDL010000067.1:0-17335 GCA_040753635.1 Nitrospirota bacterium
TAACGATAACTCTGTATTTGTGTTATTTTGTAATTGTTTGTGGATTGATTTTCAGGGTGTCGTTATTCTGTTTCCTCAACATCCCGCCTTCTTGTGTATATTTGAAATTATTTTGGACTGCAATGTCCCGGCATATATTTTGAATTGATTTTATTCAGGTAAAATTATATTCTAAAACCAAAAAACAATTAAACATTATTTACTTTACCCAAACATTGCATAAAAGGAAGGCAGATGCACTGTAAAAGTTCTGCAAATCAACAGGATTTGATTATTATCCACATGAATGCAGACTTAACTGATAGTGCATTTTACAGGGGGCTTGAGGGCTGTAAGGTGTTGACGGCAGCCCTTTTCCATCACCATCCGTCTTCCATATCAGGAACATGTTTTGCAACTGGCGGGTTTAATTATTATATCAATGTAAAGGGCGGGGAACATTATTAGTCTCAGAAAAAAATTTTTCTGGATACTTCTCTCGGGTGTGTTTATATTCTTCGGACTTCTCACGTTTCTTATCCTCCAGCGTGAAAAAAATATCATATACAGCTTCTATAATGAGAAATCCCTGCAGACTGCCGATACTATCGCTGAAACCCTTTTGTTTACAATGCTTGAGGAAGACCCCCGGGAAACCATTGATCATCTCAGGCTTTTCAACCAGCGTGAAGGGATAAGGGTCGGGGTCATAGGGCCGAATGGTCTTCCGGCATTCGATACTGATCTCCCGGTGCCTGCAGAAATATTCTCAGCCCGTAAGGAAACACACATAAAGGCCGGCAGCGAACTCTTTTTTTACAAACCTCTCAAGAATGATTTTAGATGCAGCAGATGTCATAATCCGGAAAACAGTACAAGGGGCATGATTGTTGTAAGAACATCAATGGAAAAGGCTGAGACGGAGATCAGGGAAACGGCCAAAAGGCTTCTTTTCTTTGCTTTTTTTCTGGGACTGACAAGCGAGATATTCCTTCTGGTTGTCATGCGGAAGACTGTGCTTGAGCCGATTGAAAAACTCGCAGAAGGAGCTGAGATTTTAAAGGCCGGGAAACTCGACCACAGGATAGAAATTAAAAGAGGCGATGAAATAGGGGCGCTCGTTTCATGTTTCAATGAGATGGCGGACAGCATTGAAAAATCCCGCATAAACCTTGAAAAAACAGTGATGCAGAGGACAAAAGAACTAAGGATAATTGCTGAACTGTCGACAGAACTTTTCAGGGGAGACATCCGGTTAAGAGATATTACAGATCAATTCCTGGACACCATAACAGATGAAATGGGATTTGCATACTCGGCGCTCTATCTTATTGACAGAGAGACCGGACTGCTTTCTCAAAATTACAGAAAAGGCATTGATGATGATTCTTTTTTCTCCGGGATATCACTTGCGGGCGAGCATCCGCTGGTAAAAACCATAATTGATACAAGGCCTGTTATTAGAAAATATCCGGATATCGGCGCCCCTGCTATATATGGGAATATGGCAATAATACCGATTCTCTCCCGCCAGAGGAAGAGGTGCAGTGAGATTAATCTGTGCAGGGATAAAGACTGTCCTGCTTTCGAGAGTCCGGAGGAAAGATGCTGGCTGATAAATGATACACATTGCCGCAACCCTCTGTCGGCCGCAGGGAAAGAGAAGATTTACGGTTGCCTCCACTGTCCCTCTTTCCATGTCCTCGGCATTCTGATAGCAGGCAAGCACAACGAGATCTCCAGGTCTTCCATGCATTCACTTGAGATTATCTCATCTGAAATAGCGTCTGCCATGGAAAACCACAGGTTCATCGAAAGCAAGAAGAAGGATATAGATTACCTTATCAAGCTTCACAATATATCTGTGGAGGCTCTGCAGAATCTCAACCTCTCTGCGCTCACTGAATCCATTGTTTCATCCGCTACAATCTTTGCCAATATGGACGCTTCAATCCTCTGGCTTATAGGGGAAGACAAAAGGTTGCACTATATGCATTCATATAACATTGAGAAAGACCCTGTCCCCAAATCAATGCATCTGGATGAACTTTTTATAGGGGAATCTTTGATCGAAGACAGGCTTATTGAAAGCATCAGCCTTCAGGGCATGGGGTATCTCGGCGAACTGTTATCGAAATATGGATTCCTGTATATGTCGATAGTCCCTTTGAAATTCAAAGGTGTGATATACGGCTGTCTGACCCTCTTCAAGAAAAAAGATTTTTTCATGACAGACTCTGAAAAGGCTATTGTTTCGCTTTTTGCAAGCCAGTCAGCTGCTGCTGTCAATTCTGCAAGGCTTTATGAGGATCTCGAAGAAAAAGAGAGTTCATACCGGACGCTCTCCGAAAACCTCCCCGGCATTGTTTACAGGGTTTTCCTGCGGGAAAACAACCGCATGCAGTTCTTTAATAACGCTGTGCAGGTGATGACGGGCTTTTCGCAGGAGGAATTGAAAAGAGGGGAGATATGTTCCATTGACCCCCTGATTTTATCAGAAGACAGAGGACCAATACTGGATACGGTAAGGCGCTCTATTACTGACAACAAACCTTTTCAGATAGAATACAGAATTGTCCATAAAGACGGCGGCATCCGCTATTTTCATGAAAGCGGGCGCCCTGTGCGCGGTACGGATGGGTATCCGAATTATATTGACGGTGTTATTTTTGATGTCACCGAAAGGAAGCGATCCGAGGATGAGATGATAAAGCTCTACTCATCGCTCAAAACCGAAAAGGAATTTTCGGATGCCATATTGAACAATATGACCATGGGGGTCATGGTCATAGATATCGAAGGCAGGATCATAAAGTTAAATCAGGTCGGCGCCAGGATACTGAATATCAATCACACCGATATCAAAGGCAAGAAATTTAAAGACATCATGCCCCAGGCATCAGACTTCCTTCTCATAGATAATGAATTAAACAGGGAGTTGAGCATTTCAGACGGGAAAAATACGATCCCCATAGGTTTCGGCAATTCCCCGCTTATCGATATAAACGGACAACAGACAGGCACCATAGTAGTCTTTCGCGATCTTACCGAGATCAAGAAATTGCAGGAGGAACTAAGGAAAAAACAGCATTTTGAAGCGATGGGGAAGGTTATGGCCGGTGTTGCTCACGAGATAAGAAACCCTCTCTTCGGCATATCGGCCATAGTTCAGATACTGGAAAAGGAAATCAGCTCAGAACAGCATCTCGCCCTTTTAAACGCAATGTTAAAGGAGATTTACAGATTAAAGAACCTTATTGACGAACTTCTTCTCTACAGCAGGCCCTCAAAACTCAACATCACGCGGGTAGACCTGAATGTCCTTGCTGGGAACATAAAGCTTTATATTAATGCAAAGAGGGATGATATAATCATGGACCTGAGTATCCGGCCTTCTGTTGTAATCAAGGGCGACCAGGATAAACTGACCCAGGTTTTTTTGAATCTCATCGATAATGCCATAGGCGCGGGATGCAGGAAAATAGAAATTTCCGGAGAAAAAAAAGATAGCTCCATATTGATAACAGTCAGAGACGACGGAACCGGCATTAAAAGTGAATCAGCAGAAAAGGTGTTCGAGCCGTTTTTTACCACAAAGAAAGAAGGGACAGGGCTCGGCCTTTCAATATGCAGGAAGATTATAGAAGACCACGGGGGCAGCATTGAAATAAAAAGCTTTTACGGGGCGGGCGCTTCCGTGATACTGACTCTTCCGTCCGATTAAACACTCTTCATAATTTCGTCAGCCATGGATGTTATCGGCACGATTTTATCGATAACACCGCTTTCTATCGCGACTTTCGGCATCCCGAATATTGCCGATGTTTTTTCATCCTGGGCTAATGTTCTGCCGCCTTTCTCTTTTATAGCCTTAATGCCCTTAACTCCGTCCGAGCCCATTCCCGTGAGTATCACCCCTATGGAGCGATCGCCGTAGATTTCCGCAACAGACCTGAAAAGAACATCGACTGAAGGTTTGTGTATGGTGTCCAGAGGCTCCACTCCGAGATATATCCTGCTTTTGACACGGCCGTTGGTCCGTGCGATCAACTTCGCAGTCATATGAAGCCCGGAGGGCGCAATAATCGCGAGTCCCGGTTCAACTTTATCCCTGCCATCCGCCTCCTTCACCCGGATGTCACATATCGAATTGAGCCTCCTGGCGAGCGGTCCGGTGAATCCGTGCGGCATATGCTGGACTATGAGTATCCCGAAGCTTATGTCCTTCGGAAATTTCGGCAGAATCATCTGAAGCGCCGAGGGGCCGCCTGTTGATGTGCCGATAGCTACCATATCTGTCAGATCTTTACTTTTATATTCCCGGGGGGTTGACGGCGATGCATCAATCTTCAAGGGTCTGCTTCCTGATATTGCCTTTACCTTCGAAATTATCTCTCTTGCAAGCCCGAAGAAATCCATAAGCCCTGTTGATGACTTATCAACAAAATCCATTGCGCCGAGTTCGAGCGCATTCAGGGTAAGCTCTGTTCCCTCACGGGTATACTGTGAAAGCATGAGCACAGGCGTAGGTTTGTTCGCCATAATGACCTTGAGTGCCTCGATACCGTCCATTTCAGGCATCATTATGTCCATAGTCACAACATCCGGATTTAACCGGGTGACTTTCTGGACGGCCTCTTTCCCGTTTGACGCAAGCCCTGCAATCTCGATAGCCGGATCTGATTCGAATATCCTGCACAGAGATTTGCGTATAAACGATGAATCGTCTACTATGAGAACCCTAATTCTGGACATTTTTTCTGTAAACTATTGTGCTGTTTATGTATTCAGGCACAAAAAGACCGGTTTTGTTGATGAGGCTTTCGGATGATCCGACAAATAGATAACCGTTATCCGAAAGAGAATTATGGATATTCCCTACAGCTTTTTCGATAGATGTGTCGCTCATATAGATAATCACGTTCCTGCAGAAGATCACGTCAATATCTTTGAGATCCTCGAATGATTTGCAATCGAGTATATTGCCGTGCCTGAATTCGATATTCCTCATGTAAAAATTCCTCAGCGCATACTGTTCTTCCCTGTAAAGGAAATACTTGCGGATAAAATCCTTATTGAACTCACCCGCATTCCCATTAATCCCCCTGAACGAATTTTTCGTATAATATGCGTGCCGGGCCTTTGCCAGCGCAATCCTGTCTATATCTATCCCTATGATATTTGTTTCCCAGTTCCAGGCAAAAAGTCCGCTCTCCTGTATTATGATGTTCAGCGTGTACGCTTCCTCCCCGCTCGAACAGGCGAGTGACAGTATTCTCAATGTCTTCTTATTTTTCAGCTGAATATTCTTTTTTATATCCGGCAACAGCAAGGAGAATGTATCGAGCTGCGATTTCTCTCTGAAAAAATAAGTCTCGTTATTCGTTATATGGGAGGCGAGGGCAAACAGCTCCTCCCTTGTTGAATCCCTGATGATGTATTCATAATAATCCCTGTAAGACGGAAGACCCAGTACGCCGAGTCTGTGAGATATCTTTGTATGGAGTGTCAGCCGCCTGTCTCCTTTCAGGGATATCCCGAATTCCCGGCAGATCAAGTCCCTGAGAAGATGAAATTCTTCTTCGGAAATCAATGAATCTTTTGTTTCCCTTTCGGTCATTTCATGGATCTTTGGACATCTAATGAATCCAGGCTTTTGCGTGCAGCCTGCCTTACTTCTTCAAACGGATCAGACAGCATCTTTAACAGCGCCCTGACTGAAGTGGCTGAATTTATCATGCCCAGCGCCAGTGCGACCTCTGTGCGGACCTCGGGGTTTTCATCATTCCTGAATTTTATAAGCGCCTCATTCTCCCCCAGCATGGAAAGCACCTTTGCAAGAATCCTTCTGTGATCGCCTTCTGATGCCTGGAGCGCGCGGATTATCGGGGGCGCGGCTCTCCTTCCGATGCTCAGGATCCCGTCTATAGCATATTCCTGGAGTTCATCATCACCCATTGCCGCGAGAAAATAAGGTATCCCCCTGACATCCTCAGACCGGCACAGGGCTATAAAGGCCGGTTTTTTCATTTCGTGGTTAGGGGAATCCAGGATACCGGTCAATGCAGGCACCACATTTCTTAAATCTCCAGGCGCGGGTCTGATACTTTCCCTTTCGGCAATATTTATAATTGCTTCCAGCGCCAGCTCCCTATGGAACACATGATTCTCACTTTCTATGAACGGAGCAAGATATTTCAACGATTGCCTGTCCCCTGCCTTGCCTATAGCGGTTATCGCAAAGCCCCGAAGCTCTTCGTTGCTGAGGCAGTCGCATAGTATCGACAGGGCTTCATCGCCCCCTATGTCGCCGATGGACTGCAAGGCTGCCATTGCAACCCAATGTTCGTCATTTAGAGCTTTTTTCAAGACCTCGAGTGACTGCCCATCGCCGATCTTGCCCATCGCCTCAGCCGAAGCAACCCGCACATTTTCATCGGGGTCCTTAATAGACGCAAACAGAGACGGCAGCGCCTTGTTTCCCCCTATTTCACCGAGGATATTTGCCGTAAAAAGCCTCACCTCGGGATCGTTGTCCTTTAACATCGAAAAAAGGGACGGAAATGCCTTTTCACCGAGCGCTGTGTAAATTTCGATTGCGGCATTTCTGATATCTGCATCGTCATGATTTCTAAGGGAGTCTTCAAGAAAACTTATATATTCATCTTCAGGATATTTCGTTATTTCGGATATGGCCTTCTTCCTGTCCCACCAACTCTGTCTTGCAATTTCCCGAATATTTTTATGAATTCCCCCTGTCATAACCGGATCCTTATACCTCCACTCCCTGGATTGTCCTGAATGTCTCACATGTCATGCAGTCTTTGAGTTTCGAACGGAAATCTCCCTGTTGTGCTCCTTTGCACCACGTGCCTGTTATCATCCAGCAGCGGTCTTCGTCAGAATTATACGCAGGACATTTTTCCCTCGAAATAGTCGGGCAGTTCATGATATCCCAACATCTTTTGTTGCCGTTTGAGTGAATCCTGAAATTGCTGATAACATATTGAAGATTTTCCATCTGGAACAATGTCTCGTATGAAGACTCGGTGAGCTTTCCTGAAAGATTAAGGTTCTCTGAAGCAATATGGCTCATCCCTTCCATCGCCTTCACAACGGTCTCGCCGCCAAGTTTCTGTTCCGCGGTTGCGTTGGCCACAGACTGGGCCTTCTCACGCATTAACTCTGTTGAACCTGCTATCTGTTTTGTGCCGCCCACCTGTTCTCTCACAGCAAGGCCGACCTCATGGACGATATTCTTCATGCGCTCAACACCCTCACGTATCTGTCTGCCGCCAAGCGATTGCTCTTTCGCAGCGATATTTACCTCCTTAACCATCTTATTCATCCTTTCCAGGACGGTCCTGATGCTTCCAGCTCCGCTTGCCTGTTTTTTTACGGCGCCTGCAACCTCTTCAGTAGAGGCATTCATATCCACAGTGTATTTTATTACCTGTTCGATGGCTGTATTAAGCTCGGATGCCGATTTGGCTATGCCCTGAATTACGTCTGAACTTTCCTTCATGGATGCTATTATCTCGGTGAAAGCATCCCTGCTGTTTACGGCAAGGGTGATCCCGCCCTTCCCTTCTCTGTAAGTCTCTTCGGTTGCCTTGATCGCCGTTTCAGTATCCTCCTGAACCTGCTTTATGACATTTGATATTTCTTTTGTCGCTACCATCGAGCGTTCCGCAAGCTTCCTTATCTCCTCAGCAACAACAGCAAAACCCCTTCCCGCATCCCCTGCCCTTGCCGCTTCTATGGCAGCATTCAGGGCAAGCAGATTTGTCTGGTCTGCAATCTCATCGATAACCTCAACAATAGAGCCGATTTCTTCCGACCTCCTGCCGAGCTTCTGTATTATTTCCATTGTCTTTTCCGTCGTCTTGCCTATATTCTGGAGGCTCTCTATGCTCTGGTATATTGCCTTACCACCCTCTTCTGCCTGGGTGAAGGTCTTCTGGCTCAGGTTATTTGCTCCTCCAATCCTGTCTGCAACCTCCTTGACCGTTCTGGTCATCTCTTCAATTGTGCCTGAGGTCTCCATTACCATGTTTCTGAAGGATTCGGTAGTCTTCGAAATCTGCTCGATGGATGAAAGGAGGTTTTCAACGGTAAGGGATGTCTCGCTTACCGCATCGGTCATTAATCCGGTATTTTTCGCGGTCTGCTCTATAGAAACGAGCATCTGCTCTATTGTCGCCGAAGTCTCCTCAACTGAAGATGCCATAACTTCTGAGTTCTTCCCGACCTGCTCTATAGAAGCCGCCATCTCGTTGATTGTTGAGGATGTCTCGTCAATATTTGCAGCCAGATCTTCGGTGTTTTTTGCAACTTCACCTATTGAGGCAGCCATCTCTTCCATGGAAGAAGTGGTCTCATCC
Source organism: Nitrospirota bacterium (assembly GCA_040753635.1). Classification (GTDB taxonomy): domain Bacteria; phylum Nitrospirota; class Thermodesulfovibrionia; order Thermodesulfovibrionales; family UBA6898; genus JBFMDL01. Next base: position 8,364 of record JBFMDL010000067.1, read on the forward strand.
ACAGCGGATGCCTCTTCCCGGGCAGATTGAGATATCAGGTGAGCATTTTTGGAAACTTTATCGGCTGACACAACAACATGAAATGAGGAACTCACGGTATTGGAGATAACGCTCTTAAGATTATGCGCCATCTCGCTGAGAGACCTGTTCAACTCTGTTATCTCATCGCCGTTTCCATCCGATGAGACTGAATCCGCGGCAACGAGGTCGCCCTTGGCAAGGGTATTCGCAAAATCCTTAAGACGCTTTATGCGGTTCGAGATGGAATTGGCAAATATAAAAGTCAGGCCAATGACCAAAAGAAACAAAACTCCGCTGACAAAGGCAGCATATATAATTTTTTTCCTGATAGCCTTGTTTGTACTTTCTTCGAGCTCGTCTATTTCCAGTTTTATGATATCAACTATTCCGCCTACCTGGTTTATAAATCTTTCATATCTTAGTTTCTGGACGCCGGTCAATAATTCTTTTGCCTCTGCCCTGTTTTCCCCGCTGAGAGCGGGAATTAATTCGCTATCATTTGTTGATATAAACTCCGACCATGTAGTCTGTGCATCCTGAATCGCAATTTTCTTGTCTTCAGTATCTACAATGGCGAGTATCTCGTCGAATTTTGCATCAATGTCTGTTTTCATCTCACTGATTTTTGACTGAATCTGGCCCATCTTATCTTTGTCTGTCTCGCTTATCAAAGTTGCTATTTCCCCCCTGATCTGGTTCAGGTCTGATTTGAGCAGGGCGATTAACTCGAGAGAGTTCTTTCGGGCCTGAATTGTCTTATAAAGATTGCTGCCTACCCTGACCTGCTCAACCATATAAATGCCCATCAGAGTTGATGAGATAAGTCCAATAAAGACGAACGACATTATCAGGAAGAGTTTGGGCCGCAATTTCAGATTTTTTACTGAAATTATCCTTTTAATTGAGCTTAACATCTTCTACTCTCCTCCGGGGGCTTGCGCCCCCGTTTAGTTGTTTGTCCTGCTATTTTCTTACAGGCACAAAGTTCTTATTGACTATGTCCTGACCCTCTTTCGAGAGCATAAAGTCTATAAATTTTTTTACATTTCCTTTAGGAAGACCCGCTGTCACCAGCAGCAACGGCCTTGAGATAAGATACGCGCCTGACTGAATGTTTTTGTCTGTAGGCTCAATTCCATTCACAGTAACAGTTTTAACCTTGTCCTTTAAATCAGAACTGACAGATGCCAGCAGACCGGCGCTTACGCTGCAAATACCATTTTCATCTTTTGCAACCTCTACTATTTGATCCCTCGGAAAATCTATTTCCTTAAAGCCTGTTCCATAGGGTGCCTTGTCCATTGCCATTTCCTGAAATGCCAGCATCGTTGCCCTCTGCTGGCCTGCAATCTCAGTATTCGGGCGAATCAGTGCATCCCTTCCTCCAACTTCTTTCCAGTTCTTTATCTTCCCTGTGAATATTCCTTTTATCTGTTCCTTGGTAAGGTTATTTACAGGATTTTTCTTGTTCACAAATACTGCTATAGCATCATATCCGATTGCAGTGCCGATCAGCTTCTGCTTCTTTTCTTCTGATTCAAGTGCCCTCGAAGCACCGGCAAGCGTAATCTTTCCTTCGAGCAACGCCTTAATGCCTTTTCCTGAGCCCGGCTGATCAACTGATTTGAATTTTATTCCTGTTTTCTGTTCAAATGCCTTTACTGCTCCTGCATCGAGAACTCCCATGCCGATCGTAGAAGAGCCGCTGTAAGAAAGCTCATCTTCCGCCCACGCCATCTGGGGCAGAATAAACAGTGCAGCCAAAGCTACAACACATAGAAACTTTTTCATTTCATCCTCCATAAATTTATTTATACCTGTAAAACATGACCCGATATTCATATTGTCTTTTCAACTACTGCTCCTCTGTAAAAATCGCATTCCCGGCAGTTATCGATCTTTAATGCATACGTCCCCTGAGTCTTTCCGCCGCACATAGTGCCGGCAACGAGATAACATACACGTCCGCCCTTAGGATATGCAGGGCAGTCATTTGTCCTGTCCCTTCCGCAGTTCTTGAATTCCCAGCAATTAACTTTCTTCTCCATAATCACCTCCTTCCTTAATCTCGATCTTTTCTTTTCGTAAAAGTTTTTCGAGGTCAAGCAGGATCACAAGCCGATCTTCAAGTTTGGCTACGCCTGTTATATAGTCTGTATCCACCTCGATCACCTCTTCGGGGGCATTCTCTATAAGCTCAGGCGGCACTTTGATAACGTGGGAGACGGCATCTACAAGCAGGCCGACAACCTTATTATTGATCTCTGTGACAATAATTCTCGACTCCTTGTTGCTCTCCTTTTCAGGAAGTCCCAGTCTTTTCCGGAGGTTCAGTACAGGCAGCACCCTCCCTCTGAGATTTATTACGCCTTCCATATAGGAAGGGGCATTAGGCACTGTTGTGATACTTCCAATCCTTATAATTTCATATACCTGGTTTATCGGCACTCCGAACTCCTCATCCAGATTGAAGGTGACAAGATGTATTTCACTTGAGTGACCAATAAAATCCGGAAGTATGTCGTCTGCAAGACCCGAAGGCGGCAGATGTATCGCAGCCATATTCTAAAACCTCCTTGTCATTAAGAATATAAAATCAATCATTTTCAAACTCTTTCAATGAACTGTCCCTCCAGAATGCCATGATGTCGACAATCAGAACTATTCTCCCGTCACCGAGTACCGAGGCTCCCGCTATGCCGTATGATTTCCCGAATGTGTCGTCGAGCGGTTTTATAACAATCTCCTGCTTTCCTTTGAGCCTGTCCACAGCAATTGCAACCCTCTTTTCTCCCCTGCCAATGATTACAAGATAAAATCTCTTGTGCATTTTACCGTCATAACCAAAAAACTGGCTGAGTCTTATAACAGGGAGGACTCTCTCTCTGAACCTTATTACTTCATGGTTATTAATAACATGTATGTCTTCATCCCTTGCCTTTATACTTTCATCAACCGCGCTCATCGGGATTGCATATACCTCTCCTGCTGCCTCTGCCATTAATGCCGGGATGATCGCAAGGCTCAAAGGAAGTTTTATCGTGAAGGCTGTGCCTTTTTCAGGTGTGCTGTCAACAAGGACCTGTCCATTAAGCCTGGAGATATTTTTATTGACTACATCAAGCCCTATGCCTCTTCCTGATATGTCCGTCGCCTCATGTTTGGTTGTAAACCCGGCCGAAAATATTAGTGACAGAAGTGCTTCTCTGTCAAGCATATCTTCTTCCTTTAAACAGCCTCTTTCGATCCCTTTGTTTTGGATCTTTTCGAAATTGATGCCCCTACCGTCATCTGCAACTTTTATGATCACGTAGTTTGACTCCTGTATTGCGGAGAGCGTTATTGTCCCTGTGCGTTTTTTCCCTTTGCTTAACCTTTCTTCTGCCGGCTCTATTCCATGATCTACAGCATTTCTTATAATATGGAGCAAAGGCTCTCCGATTTCGTCTATGATGGTCTTGTCGAGTTCGGTATCCTCGCCTTGAAACAGCAGTTGTATCTCTTTATTCTGCGATTTCGCAAGGTCCCTAACCAATCGCGGAAACTTATTGAATACATAACCTACAGGGAGCATCCTTACTTTCATGATGCCATCCTGAAGTCCTGCGGTTGTTTTGCCGAGAAGTTCAAGTCCCTCTGTCAATTCCTTAACCAGGAACTTGTTATTAATAGCGCCTTTTATGTCGGTCTCGATCTGGTTGAGCCGTGTTTTGAATATCACGAGTTCGCCGACAAGATTAAGCAGGTTGTCAAGCCTTTTGAAATTTACTTTGATAGTATCGGCTTTCGCGCCGAGATATGATGAAAAATCAGGCATATCTGTTTTTGTTAAATCATGCACGCTTTTTGACAGGTTATTTGCGCCTTTGATTATCTTTTGGAGCGCGAGCGTTTTCTCTGAAAGGTCGATACTTACCGAGGGATTTTTGCCTATCTCGATAAGAGTGTTTCTTATAACATTTGCGCTTTCGAAAAGACCGTCTAAAACCTTCGGGAATTCCTCTTCATTTTCATTCACTCTTTTGAGAAGTTCCTCTATTATATGAATGTATTGTTTTAGCGGCTCAAAGCCCATCATGCCGGAATTGCCCTTGAATGTATGAAGGGAACCGAGCAGGTTGCTGACTGCGTCTCTGTTATGACCGTTTTTTTCCAGCAGGAGCAGAGTGCCGTCAAACGTGTTGAGGTGTGAGTACGCGTCATCGAGGAAATCTTTTATGAGTTCCGAGTATTCCACGATTATCCATGCCTGAATACGGCACCCGCAGGTAATTTTTTCGACAGGATTTTTTCTATCAGCTCATAGAGCATATGGGGCTTGAAGGGTTTGACGACATAACCTGAGGCGCCCAGTTTTAACGCCCTCAGGGTATCTTCTTCCTTGCCCTCGGTGCTGACAACTATAATCGGAATATCATTGTAAATTTTTTCCCTGCTGATCTTTTCCATGAACTGAAGACCGTTCATTACAGGCATATTTATGTCCAGAAGAATAAGGTCGAAATCACCCTCCCTCGAAAGAACATCCAGGGCTTCAAGGCCGTTCATGGCATCGGTGATCCTGCATTCCTTATACCTTCTCAATACAAGCCGGTACATTGAATGTATTAACTGGGAATCATCCACTATCAGTATTTTATTTAAGCCGGACATCTCTTCCTCCTTTGTTACAGCTCATGTATTTTCATAAACGGACATTTTCAACTGACGTCTCGTGAATGCCGAGTTTCTGCACCCTCTGAAGCAAATCATTCATATCTATCGGCTTTTCATAATAGTAGTATGCCCCCAGCCTGTAAGCATCGTCTTTAATTTCATCCGACCCGAATGCAGTCATAATTATTACCTCTGTGTCAGGACTGATCTCCTTTATATAGCTCAGGAGTTCAAGACCTTCTGCGCCATCCATTCCGCTCATTTTGATATCGGCAATCACCAGATCGAAAGCATAGCGTGAAAGAGCCTCCTCCGATTCCTCGATCCTGTTGCTTGTTATTACCATCGTATTTTTGTTGCTTAATATGTGAGATAGAGACATCAAGATAGTCGGTTCATCATCAACCACCAGTATCTTTTTCATCCATTCCTCCTTGATTGTTTTCCGGCTCGATAACTCGCAATATGGATGCCAGTGTGTGAGATTTAATATAGACAGAATCCGGATACTGCAACAGCCTGAATATATTAGATTTTTTACTTCGGGACAATTAAGGGATGAGAAGGGTTAAAATAATTTAACGAAGGCGGACTGTCTGGAATCCGGACGCAGTGTCCGGAAATCGATTGCTATAAATTATAAATCTTTATCTTTTCGTTAAGGGTTGATCTGGCGATGCCGAGTATCTTTGCTGCCTTTGTTCTGTTGCCGTCTGTAAGCTTCAGTATCTGTTTTATGTGGGCCTCTTCAGCCTCTCTTAAAGACAAAGGTCTCCCCCCGGACACCAACTCGTCAGAGAGGTTCAAATGATTAAGCGAAATCTTTTCATCCTGGCATAAAATCGCTGCCCGCTCTATTACATTCCGCAATTCCCGAACATTCCCCGGCCATGGATAAGAACTCAGCCGGCCCAGGGACTCCTCCGAGAAACCTTTTATTCCTCTTTTATTTATTGCCTGCACAATATCTTTCAGAATGAAATCAGCAATAAAAGGGATGTCCTCCGGTCTTTCTCTCAGAGGCGATATCTTTAATGGTATAACATTGAGCCTGAAGTAGAGATCCTCTCTGAATGAGCCTTTTTTTATCAGCCCCTCAAGATCCTTATTGGTTGCCGCTATAATGCGGACATCAATTCTTATATCCCTTGTCCCGCCAAGACGCTTCAGTGTTTTGTTCTCAATTATTTTCAGAATTTTTGCCTGGGCGCTCTGGGTCATGTCGCCGATCTCATCAAGAAACAGAGTCCCATCATCCGCCAGTTCGAACAATCCTTTTTTTGTCTTTTTTGCATCAGTAAAAGCGCCGGCCTCATGTCCGAAGAGTTCGCTTTCCAGAATATTCTCGGGGATCGCAGCGCAGTTTATATCTATAAAAGGTTTGAGTCTCCTGCTGCTGAGCGCATGGATATTCCGTGCAACAAGTTCCTTGCCGGTGCCTGTTTCTCCCTGGATCAGCACTGTGGTCGAAGGGTTGGACGCCAGCAGGTTTATCATATGTATAATGCCCTGGGTATGCATGCTTCTTCCTATTATGGGATAGGGGGATCTCCTGTAGAGACCGGCCTCCTGTTTTATCTGTCTTATCTCGAGACTTTTCTCTACAATCACTGCCAGTTCATCAAGATCGATCGGCTTCTGGAAATAATATTCGGCTCCCAGTTTCATAGCGTTTACAGCTTCCTGTATCTCACCAAAACCTGTCATCACTATAGCTGATATTTCCGGATGGCTTTTTTTGAGTTCTTTAAGGATTTCTATGCCATATATGTCGGGCAGACGAAGATCCAGGATTACTGTGTCGGGTATTTCCTTTTGCGCAATGGCGAGACCCTGTTGACCTGTAAGGGCATGAACTGTATTGTATCCCTTTTTCTCGAAGAATGCCTTCAGGCTCAGGGCTATTGTTTCTTCGTCCTCTATTATTAAAAGAAGGGGCATCCGCGTTATTTTTTGTCTTTATGTTCAAAAAGCGTCTTTACTTCATCCATGAGGTCATTTATGTCTTTAAACTGTCGGTATACTGATGCGAATCTTACGTATGCGACTTTATCAAGGTCTTTGAGTGAGGACATTATCTCCTCGCCGATCCAGGAACTCTGAATCTCCTTGACGCCGAGACCCACGAGTTTCTTTTCAATATTTTCAACTATATTGTCAAGCCTCTCTGTTTCTATAGGTCTTTTTTTGCATGCTATCAGGAGTCCGGTCATGATCTTGTCCATATCAAAAGGCTCTCTTCTGCCGTCTTTCTTGACAACCATAGGGACGACATCTTCAACCCTCTCATATGAAGTAAAACGCTTGCCGCATTTAAGGCATTCACGTCTTCTCCGGATTGCGTTACCTTCTTTACTTGTTCTGGAATCTATAACTTTATCTTCGGAATTTTCGCAGAAAGGACATTTCATCGCATACTGCCGCTTTTTTTGTTTTTAGTCATAAATCGGGAACCTGTCACAGAGATCTTTTACCCTCCTTGCATTTTCCCTTATCGCCTCGGGTTCTTTGCTGTTGTTGATCACGGATGATATAAGATCCGCTATTTCAACCATTTCGGCTGTTCCCATTCCCCTTGTTGTTATGCAGGGCGTGCCCAGGCGTATCCCGCTTGTTATTGCAGGTGGTCTTTCATCATAAGGTATAGCGTTTTTATTTACGGTTATACCCGCCTTGTCCAGGGCATCTTCGGCCTCTTTTCCGGTAATGCCTTTACCGGAAAGGTCAACAAGCATAAGGTGGGTGTCGGTCCCCCCTGAAATTATCCTGAACCCGTGTTTTATAAGTTCTTCAGCGAGTTTTCTTGCGTTTGCCACAACCTGTTCCTGATATTTACGGAAATCATCGCTCATGGCCTCTTTAAGGGCTACGGCTTTTGCTGCTATTACATGCATAAGCGGACCGCCCTGAATTCCTGGGAATATCATCTTATCCGTCGCCTTTGCATATTCAGCTTTGCACATTATCATCCCGCCGCGCGGCCCTCTCAGCGTCTTATGCGTTGTCGTTGTTACGAATTCGGCATAAGAGACAGGAGAAGGATGTATCCCCGCAGCTACCAGACCGGCTATATGGGCAATATCCGCCATAAGATATGCCCCCGCTTCTTTAGCGATTTCAGAAAACAGCCTGAAATCTATAATTCTTGAATAAGCGCTTGCACCGACTACTATCATCCGGGGTTTGTGTTCACTTGCCAGCCTTCTGACATCATCGTAATCAATATATCCTTCCTTATTGACCCCGTATGCAATATTCTTGTAGAGAATACCTGAAAAATTAACAGGCGCTCCATGCGAAAGGTGTCCCCCGTGGCTCAGGTTCATTCCGAGGATCGTATCGCCGGGCTTCAACATGGCGAAATAGACCGCCATGTTAGCCTGGGACCCTGAATGAGGCTGAACATTCACATGTTCTGCCCCGAAAAGCTGTTTAGCCCTCTCAATGGCGAGATTTTCAACAACATCGGCATACTCACAACCCCCGTAGTATCTCCTGCCGGGATAGCCTTCAGCGTATTTATTTGTAAAGATGGACCCCTGCGCTTCCAATACAGCTCTGTTCACATAGTTCTCTGAAGCTATGAGGACTATCTTGTTGTGTTCCCTGTTTTTTTCTCCCTGAATTGCATCGTATACCTGGGGATCAACAGACCTGAGCTTATCTGATTCCATGTTTGTTTAAATTTTCCTCAATTCTTTTTATTTTATTCAGTCTTTTAAGATGCCTTTCGCCTTCAAATGGCGTAGTGAGCCATATTTTCACTATTTCGGAAGCAAGATCCCTTCCTATTATTCTTCCGCCCATCACAAGGACGTTTGCATCGTTGTGCATACGGCTCATCTTTGCGGAAAAAAGGTCATTGCAAAGGGAAGCCCTGACATTAGGGAATTTGTTCGCGACCATCGACATCCCTATGCCTGTACCGCATACAAGGATACCCCTGTCAACTTTCCCTGAAGAGACGAGTTCCGAAACCTTTTCGCCGAAGTCGGGATAATCCACAGATTCCTCTGTGTTTGTTCCGCAGTCCAGATAATCGATATCCAGTTTCTTCAGGAGCTTTAATATATCCTCTTTTAGTCCAAAACCGGCGTGATCACAGCCTACGGCAATTTTCATTTAAAATGCCTTCCCGGATAATTCCTGTTAAATGTGCTTAATGAGATTATCTTGCCTTATTATTAATGAGTTATTATCTTATCCGAGGATTTAATGCTAAGTCAAGAAACGCCGTTTTTTCCTGAAATACTGTAAAATAGTTCTTAAAATGATATAAAATATGTTTAAACCTC
>JBFMDL010000068.1:0-17256 GCA_040753635.1 Nitrospirota bacterium
TTTTTGTGTCATTCCGAGGAGCCGAAGGCGACGAGGAATCTTAAAACTTATTGGATCATAACGGCTCTTAAGATTTCTCGTTTCACTCGAAATGACAAAAAAGAGACTTTTTCAGCAGCCTGCTAACAGTTCCCCCTGCCGAGTCTGTAGAGGACTTTCACCTCCAAGTGAGTGCGCCCTGCCGGGCGCACAAAAAAAAGGCCCTCTTGCGAGGGCCTCGGCCCTGGGAGCGGGGGATCGGGGATACGCCCCCAGGAATCCTATGCGAGATGGAGGGTTGATTACCCGCATAGGCTAAACAAACAGGCTTATATTCGCATCAAGGGCAAAATCAAGAAATTCAGCCGCCCCTGCAACCACGACTCCGTCAACCAGATCTTCCTTCTTTACCCCGGTCATCTCAAGGGTGGGCGTGCATGCTATAAGCTTCACATCCATCTCCTTGCATGCTTCTATCAGTTCGGGGATCGAAGGCCAGTTTATCTTCTTTATCATGCCCTTCATCATTGCCGTTGCCATAGGCGTCATGCCTGGCAATACCCCCAGTATGTTAGGAAAAGGCACAGGGGAAGGCATCGCGGGATTCGCTATCGGCGCAACCTTCAGTGAATGGTTCTTCTTCCTGTTTACTATATCCACCCCGTAAAGCGTGAAAAATATCTGCGTCTCCACGTCCATAGCCGCAGCTGTGGATGCGAGTATCAGCGGCGGATACGCCATGTCAAGGGTGCCCTTGCTCGCTATTATCGCCATCTTCTTCTTTCCTTCCGACATCTTAACCTCCTTTTGTTATTCCGTTTAAAATCATATCGTTAATAAGCGATGATACATCCTTATGATCGGTATTTTTTACAGATTTGATCATTCCTATGATCATTCTTGCCAATACGTTCGGTTCGATATCTTTTCTGAATTTTCCCATGCGCATTCCGTCATCCAATATCTTTGTGAGTGATTCGCAGTAATCACGGTTTTTTTTTCTGTATTTAGTCCTTATATCCCCTGGATCCTTTAATTCTTCATACTGCAGAACACTAAAAAAATCCTGTTCCCCGATAAAACAGTTTAAAAAACTCTCTATAAAACACCTCAAATCCTCAACCGGGTCATCACCTTTCAGACCGGTGTCTAACCTTGAACGTATAGAATTAAGTCCGTCGGTTATTAAATATTCGAATAATTTATTCTTTGAATCAAAGTGATAATAAACAGTCCCTTTTGCAACATCAGCTTTATTTGCTATATCTTCCATAGTTACCCTGTGAAACGGCCTTTTCGAAAATAATTCCAGGGCCGAATTCAGGATCATTTCCCTTTTTTTATTATCATGTAATTCCATCTGTTAATTATACTGACTGGTCAGTCATATTGTCAATTAATTTATAAACTATTTAATAAATATGCATTCTAAAAACTTAACCATTGCTTTTCTGATATACTTTAAATATGAAAAATGCTGAAATATCTAACATTTTCAATAATATTGCGGATCTGCTGGAGATAAAGGGAGAAAATCCGTTCAGGATAAGGGCATATAGAAAAGCTGCATTTAATATCGATTCACTCGGCAAGGATGTTTCTCTATTATCAAAAGAAGAATTATTGAAGATCCCCGGCATCGGCAGTGACCTGGCGGGCAAGATTGTCGAATACCTCGAAACAGGCATAATTGAAGCCTATGAAAAGCTGAAGACCGAAATGCCTGAGAGTCTTATTACACTTATGGGTGTGCCGGGACTGGGTCCAAAAACAGTCAGCCTTATTTATAAAAAATTCAACATAAAAGATTTAAACGGGCTCGAAAGGCTTGCAAAAGAGCATAAGCTGTCATCTCTTCCTGGAATAAGAGACAGAACAGAGTCCAATATACTCAAGGGCATCGAGATGTTAAAGAGAGAGTCATCCAGGCATCCTTTAGGCAGGGTCCTGCCTGTAGCCAATGAAATAATAATGTATCTCTCTGCAAATGCGCCTCTTAACAGAATATCCATTGCCGGAAGCCTCAGGAGATGGAAAGACACAATCAAAGACATAGATATCATCTCGACCTCTAAGAGTCCTGATAAGGTAATGGATATCTTCACTCATATGCCCGACGTCAGGGAGATACTGATGAAAGGCCCCACCAAATCCAGCGTGATAATAAAAGAAGGCATCCAGGTGGATATCAGGGTTGTAGATGAAGAAAGTTTCGGCTCGGCCCTGGCATATTTTACAGGCAGCAAGGCGCATAATATCAGGCTAAGGGAAATAGCTTCCAGGGAAGGGCTCAAGATCAATGAATACGGGATTTTCAGGGAGAAAGACAATAAAAGGCTCGGCGGAAGATCCGAGGAGGACATATATAAGGTCCTCGGCCTTCAGTACGTGCCGCCTGAATTAAGGGAGGATACAGGAGAGATTGAGGCTGCGGCATCGGGAAGCCTGCCGGAACTGATAGAACTTGAAGATATAAAGGGAGATCTTCATGTCCACAGCAACTGGAGCGACGGGAACGAGGACTTCGGGAAACTCATTGAATCCTCGATAGAAAGAGGATATAAATATATAGCGATAACCGACCATTCAAAGGGACTCGGGATTGCAAGGGGACTGGATGAAAAAAGAATAACGGAACAGAAGCGGATAATAGATTCCATTAATAAAAAAACAAGGGGATTCAGGCTGCTGTCGGGTGTTGAAATCAACATAAAAAGTGACGGAAGCCTTGATTTTGACGACGACCTTCTGAGAAAGCTCGACATGGTCGTGGCATCAATCCATTCAGGGTTTAAACAGTCCAAAGAACAGTTAACAAAAAGAATAGTAACCGCGATGAAAAACCCTTATGTGTCAGTCATAGCGCATCCAACGGGAAGGCTTATCGGAGAAAGAGACGCCTATGACGTCGATATCGAAGAAATTTTAAAAACCGCCTCGGAAACAGACACAGCCGTCGAAATAAATGCCTATCCGATGAGGCTGGATTTGTCCGATCCGTATATTAAAATTGCGAAATCCAGAAAAGTCGCATTTGTCATCAGCACGGATGCGCACACCAGCAGCCAGCTGGACTACATGAATTACGGTGTTTCCATGGCAAAAAGGGGATGGCTCGAAAAAAGGGATGTCTTAAATACAATGGACTCCGTGAGGCTGCTGAAAAGACTTAAAAATAAGACGTCCCGGCTTTGAGGTTCTCAGTTAAAGAATCAATTAATTCATTATTTTTCTTTGACACTTCGGACAAAAATTGCTTTAATATAGCGTAAAACATGGTTTATGAAATAAAAGAGAACGGAAAAAATGAAAAAGATCGAGATAGCGGTATTTGTTAAAAACCCCGCCTTATTGAAATTTCTCGAAAAATTTTTCAAGGCCCGGAAAATATACAATGCGGACTATTTTAAAACTCCCAACCTGTTCATAAACCATATAATCGAAAATCCTCCTTCTGTTATTATTGCCGAGGCGTCCCTCCTGCATGCGGTTTCAGACAAGATAACCAGATTCCCCATAATAGCTATTATTACCGGCGACATAATAAAAGGCATGGAGAACGCCATCAATCATAATGTGAACAGATATATTTACAGACCCTATCTTGAGAGGGACATCGAATATAAGCTCGAATGCATTATCCTGGAAAAAGACCTCATTGAAAAGATGAAAAATGAGATGGCCGAGCTTGAGGTCATCACCGAACTTATACAATTGATTTCGGGCACCCTTGATCCCAAGGAGATACTATACAAAATTGTGAAGCAGGTTGCGGATGTGATGAACGTAACGAGATGTTCTATTGTAAGGGTTGACTGGCTTAAAAGGTATGCATTTGTTGTTGCTTCATTCGAAGACCCCAATATAACAGGGATCAAGCTGAACCTCCGCAAATATCCCGAGATAATGGAAGCGCTCACATCAAAGAGACCGGTTATCATAAAAGATATAACAACAGATCCGCTCATGCAACAGGTAAGGGACATTATAAGGCCGCTCGGCATCCGTTCCATACTCGTAATCCCGATCATCTTCCGCGAAAAGGTGATAGGAACACTTTTTCTCAGGACATCCAGAAAAGGGCATACCTTCACCGAAAATGAAATAAGGTTGTTAAATACCATAGCAAATTCTTCCGCCAATGCCCTTTATAATGCATTTCTGTTTGAGCAGGTGGAAGACGAAAAAACCCGGCTGGAAAAACTCGCGATCACAGATTATCTTACAGGAATCTACAACATCAGATATTTCTACCATAGAATCATCGAGGAATTCAGCAGGGCGCAGAGATATTCATTCCCTTTAAGCTGCATAATGCTCGATATAGACCATTTTAAAAATATCAACGATATCTACGGACACAAGACAGGGGATATGGTTCTCAAAGAATTTGCACAGTTGCTTAAAAAACATTCCCGCAAAAGCGATGTGCTCGCAAGATACGGAGGAGAGGAATTCATTATTTTACTTCCTCAGACCTCCCTTGAAGGCGCTTTAACAGAGGCTGAAAGAATACGGATATTTATTAAAGAGCACAAATTTAAAAGCATTAAAAACAAGAAAAGGCTTACCGTGAGCATCGGCATAGCTGTCTATCCCCATACGGACATTAAAACACACGATGATCTCATATCATCTTCAGACGATGCCCTCTTCGCTGCAAAAGGAAGAGGAAGAGACCAGATAGTAATCCATGGCCAATAAACTTTTTGTACTGTCCCCTCGCTGCGCCGGACAGACGCTTATCCGGGAAATACCGCATCCTCTCACTACAGGGCAAATTTAGTTTGTATTTCATCCCGAGACCTGATAAAAATATATTGTGGAGATAATAACATCCCATATAAACGCGGATTTCGACTCCCTCGCCTCGATGATAGCGGCAAAAAAGATCTATCCGGATGCCGACATTGTTTTTCCAGGTTCCCAGGAGAAAAAAGTACGGGACTTCATAGAAGTATTTCATCCTGTTGACATTAAGCGCATAAAAGACATTGAACCCTCGGGAATCAGGAGGCTGATCATAGTGGACACAAAACAGCCGAAAAGAATCGGACCACTGGCGGAACTTCTCGCCGATAAAAATATGAAGATCCATATCTATGATCATCATCCGTTTGAGAAGGGTGATATTAGAGGCGAGGTGGAGAAGATCGAGGAAGTCGGGGCCACGGCAACAATTTTTGTGGAATTATTAAAAAACAATAAACTCCACCCTACCCCTATGGAAGCGACTATACTTGCGCTCGGCATCTATGAAGAAACCGGCTCCCTCCTTTTCCCTTCCACTACTGAAAGGGACCTGCTTGCTGTTTCATACCTGCTTAAAAGAGGCGCAAACCTCAACATTGTTTCGAGTTACCTTAAGATCGAGCTGAATATCGAAGAACTGGACCTGCTTAACGAGCTTGTCAAATCATCAAAAGAGCTCGTTATCAGGGGGTTGAGAGTAGTTATAGCCAAGGCATCGCGTGAACACTATATAGGCGATGCAGCACATCTTGCTCACAGGATAATAGATATGGAAGATATCGACGCGGTGGTCCTGCTTCTGAGCATGGAGGGGAAAATATTGATTGTGGCAAGGAGCAGGGTCCCCGAACTTGATGTTGCGGAATTGCTTAAAGAATTTGGAGGCGGCGGCCATCCCACCGCAGCCTCAGCTACAATCAAAGAGGCGTCGATCGAGGTTGCCGCAGACAGGATAACCCATCTTCTGTCCAGATATGTCAAGCCCGGCAAGGTTGCATCCGATATAATGACAAGTCCGGTAATAACCATTCAGTGGGACAGTTCCATTAAAGAGGCGGAAGACACCATGACCAGATACGGCGTGAACGTTCTACCGGTTGTAAAAGACGGTAAATATGCCGGCCTCATATCCAGAGAGATAGTTGAAAAGGCGCTTTTTCATGGTTTCAGAAAAAACAGGTGCATGGAATTTTCTACTATAGAAGCCGTAACCGTAGGGTCCGACACTCCGATCAGAGATATAGAAACGATCATGATTGAACAGAACCAGCGTTTTATGCCTGTAATTAAAGATGCGGATATTATCGGGGCGATCACCAGAACGGATTTATTGAGAGTGCTGTATGAAGAATTTTTAAGAAGAAGGCGCCTCGACAAAGAAGACACGACCGAAAGGCCTTCATCCGGAAGAAATATGTTGCCATGGCTGAAGGATAAATTCCCTGAAGATATCTACAAAATACTCAGGACATCCGGTGAAATAGCAGAAAGCATGGGGTTCAGCGCATATCTTGTCGGAGGGACGGTTAGGGACCTCCTTCTTGGTCTGGAAAACCTGGATATAGACATAGTGATCGAGGGGGACGGGATTCTCTTTGCAAAGGCGCTGGCTGAGAGACTCGGCGCAAAGGTGCGGGCGCACCAGAGGTTCGGGACAGCCCAGATCATCAAAGACGGTCTGAAACTGGATATAGCAACAGCAAGGACCGAATATTATGAATCTCCGGCCGCGCTTCCTAAGGTCGAAACTTCCTCGATCAAAAAAGACCTGTACAGAAGGGATTTCACTATAAATACACTCGCCATAAAACTGAACCCGAAAGACTTTGGACTGCTGATCGACTTTTTCGGGGGACAGCGCGATATAAGGGAAAAGACCATCAGGGTGCTCCACAACCTGAGTTATATAGAGGACCCTACCCGGGCTTTCCGTGCAATAAGATTCTCTGAAAGGTTCGGATTCAAGCTCAGCAAACACACGGAAAATCTTATAAAATCCGCGATAAAAATGAATTTATTTGAAAAACTCTCCGGTTCGAGACTCTATGAAGAACTTTTTATCGCTTTTAATGAGACAAATCCGGTGCTGACCCTGAAAAGGCTCTCTGATTTCGGCCTCCTGAAGGTAATACATCATAACCTGGTATTCGACGAGAAACTCGAGGCCGCTCTTTTGTCAATGTATGAAACACTCGCATGGTACAATCTGCTCTACCTTGAAGAAAAGGCGGATGTGGGCATACTGTATCTTATGGCGCTCCTTTCGCATCTCAGCGACAATGACAGGGAGGAGGCGCTGGACAGACTTTCCACTCCCCAGAAGATCAAAGGGATAATTCTCAAAAGCATATCAGAGTCTGCGGAGATACTCAGAAGGCTCCCGCTGACAGATCCCGCAAAGCTCTATCACCTGTTGATCAATATAAATATTGAAATAATACTTTTTTCCATGGCCCTGACAAAAGACCCGAGGAAAAAGAAGGAAATATCACAATTTCTTGTGGAAATGAGAAAGGTCAAGCCCCTGCTAAAAGGGCGCGATCTGAAAAAACTCGGGATACAGCCCGGCCCCCGATATTCTACAATACTGAAAGAGCTTCTTGACGAAAGGCTCAGGGGAAAACTTAAAACTGAAGAAGACGAAAGAAGATTTGTAACTAAACACTTTATTGAATCCGGGAAATAATCAAAGGAAGTATTAAGACGGGTTTAGAGACATCCTATAGCGCCTGTCATTTTGCAATTATATTTTCTATCCCTATCCTTATCATCATTACCGCTATTGATGCAAGAAGGAGGGCCATTATTTTCGATACGGCGATTATGCCTCCCTCCCCTAATATCTTCATGATCGCATGACCTCTCTTAAACGAAATCCAGACAATCACAAGATTGACCAGAAGGGAAATAACCGTCGCCAGAATACCATAATGGTCCACCAGGACCAAAAGTGTTGTCAGCACAGCCGGGCCGACTATAAGCGGCACCCCGATGGGAACAACCCCGAATTTCCCGGTAATCTTTTTGATCCCTTCATCACGTCTGATCAGATCAAGCACAGCAAATACCAGAAGCACAAGGCCGCCTGCTATCTTGAAATCATTGGCTGTGATCCCGAGTATCCTGAAAATAGCCTCGCCCATTGCTATAAACAACAAGCTCACAAGCAAAGCAGTCATAATCGATTCACTTATAACCTTCCCCTGTTTCGCTGCAGATAATCCATGCGTCATCGAAAGAAAGATCGGCAGAACCGCAAAAATATCGATGGCCACGAAGATAGGGATAAAAGTATGGGGCAGATATTTGAAAAACTCCTCCATGCTGAAATTATAATAGCTTTCCATCAGGGCGTCAAAAAAATTGACGACTTTATGAAAATCTGTTAGTCTAAATCTAAATTATTTTGCCCATACGGGAGATGAACTATGGACAGCGGTCTTAAGGAATTAATTGATTCTGCTTCTAAACGAGGCAGTAAATATTTAAAAGGGGAGGCAAGGCCTGAAGAACTGCCTGAGAAAATGGCCGAACTTGGAGTATTACTTCTTGAGAAAGCCAAAATACTTCAGGATCTGAGAGGTGAGAAGCTTAAGCTTGAACTTATTGAAATACAGAACAAAGTGGATGATCTGAGGAAATTCATATTTTCCTGCAAAATACAGGCAAAATAGATTCTGACTCCGGATTAATCATCCAAGTCTTTTCGGGCTTTAACATGAAAGTTTATCCTCTGAACAATCTTTTGCTCGCATCCGTGAATTATGGAAGATAAGAACAAGACGAAAATCCAACTAATCAGCGAACTGGCCGACCTGCGTCAGAAGATCGCCGCACTGGAAAAATTAAAATCAGGGTATAAGGATGTCGAGGAAGCGCTGCGAGTTACAAGCGCGATAGCTGTAGAGGAAAAATTCAGATCAGAGGCTATCATCGCGGCCATAGGCGACGGCATAAGCATTCAGGACACCGATTTCAGGATTTTATATCAGAATCAGATTCATAAAAATATCAGCGGCGGCGACCATATCGGAGAGCATTGTTATGAGGCTTATGCAAAAAGTACCGATATCTGCCGTGGATGCCCTGTTGCCGGGTCTTTCAGGGACGGCAAAATTCATGTCCTTGAAAAAAGCGCTCTGACCGACAACGGGATTATGCATATCGAGATCAAGGCATCCCCGTTGAAAGATCAAACAGGGAAAATTATAGCCGGCATCGAGGTTGTGAGAGACATTACCGACCGGAAAAAAATTGAGGAAGCTCTTCGTTACGCAAATAACAGTTTTAATGCCATATTGCAGGCCTCGCCTGCTGCCATCATGACATTAACTCCAGACGGTATTGTAACGATGTGGAATGCCGCAGCAGAACAGATTTTCGGCTGGAAAGAGGAGGAAGTAATCGGGAAGTTCAATCCGATCGTACCTGAAGATAAGCTCGAAGAATTCCGCCATTTACTCAAAAAGGCGATTGAGGGCGAATCCCTGGCCGGACTGGAGGTAAGAAGGAAGAAAAAGGACGGCCAGCACATTGATGTCAGCATTTATACTTCCCCTCTGTATGATTCAGAAGGCAAAATAAGCGGGGTACTGGCGGTAATCATTGATATAACCGAACGCAAAAAATTCGAAGCAGAGATTCAGCGAAGCCAGAGGATAGAATCACTCAGCCTCCTGGCCGGAGGGATCGCACACAATTTCAACAATATCCTGACCGCTATTGCAGGCAATCTCTCCCTTGCGAAGATGTACGCCAAACCAGGGCAGGAAGTATTCGATATCCTGGAGGAAGCAGAGAAAGCTTCTCTAAAGGCAAAAAACCTTGTGCAGCAGCTGCTCACTTTCTCAAAGGGCGGCATACCTATAAAAGAGACCATCTCCATGGATGAATTGATCCGCGATACCGCTAATTTTGCTTTGAGCGGCTCCAATGTCAGGGCCGAATTTTCCATTGCAAACGACCTGTGGTTAGTTAAGGGAGATGAACGGCAGATATCCCAGGTTATCAACAACCTGATTATTAATGCCATGCAGTCGATGTCAACAGGCGGCGCCGTCAGGATAAGCGCAGAAAACGTCTCGATCGGGACGGTTAATCCTCTTGCTCTGAAAGAGGGGAAATATGTAAAGATTGTGATTGAAGACCAGGGGATAGGGATACCGGACGGGGACCTGCAGAAGATATTTGATCTGTATTTTACTACCAGACACGAGGGCAGCGGTCTCGGGCTTGCCACTGTCTATTCCATAATCAAAAAACATGACGGCCATATTACCGTAGAATCAAAAGTAGGAATCGGCACTATCTTCCATATTTATCTTCCGGCTGAAGAGATGAAATCTCCGGTCAAAAAGTATGAAGCCAAAGTGTCCGTTGCCACAAAGGGGATGAAAAAAGTCCTCGTGATGGAAGATGAGCAAATAATCAGGTCTGTCCTGGATCGAATGCTTGCACAATGCGGGCATGAGGCTGATTTTGCAAAAAATGGCGGAGAGGCAATAGCCCTTTACAAAAAAGCCAGGGAGTCCGGCCAGCCTTATGCAGCTGTTATTATAGATTTAATTATTACAGACGGCATGGGCGGCAAAGAAGCGATAGAGAGACTGCGTGAAATCGACCCTGATGTAAAGGCGATCGTTTCCAGTGGCTATTCCAATGACCCTGTCATGAGCAATTTTAGGGACTACGGCTTTAAGTCTTTTCTGGCAAAACCTTATAAACTGGAAGAACTCTGCAATGTATTAACAAGGGTGATAGAAGAAAAAATCTGAGCCCGCCCTTTTGAAGAGTATCCGAATTTGAGACCTGCCTTCTATCCGTTTACGCCTTTTTTGAAGGTCAAATAACCTCACGTTTCCCTGATAGCTATACGTTCAGAACTATCATCAAATGTCGCATCATCTTGTGCAGCCCGGCGTTTTGCCTTCACTTCATGGATTTCGGCTTCTATGGGCCGGATTCATGCCCTTGACACCATTAATTTTTCTGCTATGATTTAATCAAGCAGTACGCTAAAAAGGGGGTGTGCAATCATGATTATGGAACTGAGCGCCGCTGAGCGGGACATGTTGAAGAAAATCATCGATTCCTACCTTTCAGAGTTGAGACTCGAAGTCGCCGCAACAAAACGCGGCACGTCCTCCCTCCATGAGGAAGAGGATCTCGTAAAGGGACTCCTGAAAAAAGTATCCGAACTGAAGTGAGGAGTAAAGGGAAAGGCCGGGTTCAAGGGTTCGGGGGGACAAGGAATCAGAGAGCAAAAGTGTCTGAGTAGAAGTCCGGAAGCGCTGAAATGCGGAATCGAAATCCACATTATTGAGCGTGTAATGCGAGGGCTTCGGGTGTGACCTCTTCCGCGCTTCTGACTATTGCACGGACATCTTTGATCCCATCCGTGGAGGCTGAAGACTCCTTTATCAGGTGGCCTGATACATACTGCTCTCTCAGGTCGACAGCATGTTTCTCGGCGCTTCTCTTGAAGAAATAAACTTCGTTTATGACTGTTGAGCCGGCGGAAACACCTAACACACGCTCAAATTGCAATGCTGTTTCAGGCGTAATGGCAGCCTTCCCCCTGACGATCTCGTTTATCGTTTTTTTTGCTCTGCCTGTGCGCTCTGCAAGCTCACCCGTGTGTTCTGAACTTTGAACTTAGCGGTCCCCCGGCTTGGGCATTTGCCTAACCCATTGTAGCACAAAGAGATTTTGGAATTCTGTGGTTTCTGCCTGTTGCTGTATTTTCTGACTATTCTGCAATTTTCCGTCACGTTTTCGTCACGGCCATAATCATCCTTCTCTCGCAGAGCAAAAACCGGAGCATGGTTCGACTACGCTCCGGGTTATAATCATTAGTGTCCGGTACATTTTAACATGACCGGTAATAAGTCATTGTAATTATAGTGTAAAAGGAACATTTATGCCTGTCACCGATTTGAAATTTATTCGGAGTTTCCGGCATTCTCCTGAAACAATTCAGGAGTTGTCGTATAATGAACTCCGGCAAACTGATATTTTCTCAAATCATGGACTTTTTGCCCTTGCATACATTCCGTCGATGCGTCAATCGTTATCAAGGCAATTACCAGGTAAAGCGTTTTACCTGTCTCGACCAATATTTCTGCATGGCCTTCGCTCAACTAACCTATCGGGAGAGCCTCCGAGATATAGAAGCATGCCTTCGCTCTCAGCAGCACAAACTTTATCACATGGGCATGAGGAGCACCGTATCTCGTTCGACACTTGCCGAGGCCAACGAACAAAGAGACTGGCGCATATATGCCGATTTTGCATATTCATTAATCCTAATCGCCAGAAAGCTTTACAGCAACGAACCTTTTGGAGTCGACCTGAAACAGACGGTCTATGCTTTGGATGCTACAACAATAGACCTTTGCCTCTCTCTGTTTCCTTGGGCAACCTTCCGGAAAAGCAAAAGCGCAATAAAGCTTCATACCCTTCTGGATTTGCGCGGCAACATTCCAACGTTTATCCATATCTCGGACGGCAAGCTGCATGATGTCAACGTCTTCATGTTCTTCCGGTAGAAGCCGGAGCCTTCTACATCATGGATCGGGGCTATCTGGATTTCTCCAGGCTGCACTCGCTCTCACAAACTCCGGCATTCTTTGTGACCCGTTCAAAATCAAATTTCAAATGCCGTCGATTATATTCTCATCAGGTCGATCGAACAACCGGTCTAATATACGATCAAACCATTCTGCTTACCGGATTCTATTCCGCGAAAGACTATCCGAACAAACTGAGACGCGTCAAATATCACGATGCCGAGACCGACAAGATACTCATATTTCTGACAAACAACTTTGCGCTGCCTCCGCTCACAATCGCACAGCTTTACAAGTGTCGCTGGCAGGTGGAACTCTTCTTCAAGTGGATCAAGCAAAATCTGCGCATAAAGAGTTTTTACGGCACATCAGAAAATGCGATGAAAACACAAATCTGGATTGCCGTATCCGTTTACGTTCTCGTTGCCATCATAAAAAAACGCCTCAACAACAGATCAGCCTCTATACAATGTTACAAATTTTGAGCGTCACAGCATTCGACAGAATGCCCTTAATTCAACTGCTTACAGAGACAGGTTCATTGTTGATACAAGACGACATAAACAACCAACTGAATTTATTCAGTTTTTAACCGGACACTAATGGGTTATAATATAAACATTAAGATGACCAACGAAACGATTGAATGGGGAGGCAGATAATAATTATGAACCGGGAGCTGCATGCGGTCATAATGCCGGGCGGCGACATCCAGCTTGAGTGGTCCGATGCGGAAGAACGCATCCCCAAGAGCCGGCAGTTGTTGCAGCAGGAAATATTCCGGCGGTTTGGCACGAATAAAGACTCTGCATTTCTTTTCCTCGGATTCAGCGATAAATCCGTTCTCCTTTCCGATTCGCTCAATTTCTGGCGTGCATTTGCAGGCTTGTTCGCTGAAAAGATAAGGATGACACCCGACCGGGAGCAGATAAGACAGAACATCACTGTTTCGCTTTCTTCCGACGAGACGCAATCGGTCCTTGACGGCGCACCGCTTATGACCGGAGCTGAGTATCTGAATGCCGGGCTTCTCGAAAATATATGGGACGGGCTAAAGAGATGTTTTGCCGAAGGTGTCAGGCGCTACAAAGGGACCGTTGATGAGTTCATAAAATCTTACAGTCCGAGCGTTCATCTGATAGGTCGGGTTTATTTCCATCTGGTCGAAAACAAAAAGGGTGACGCCCCATTTGCCTTCCTGGCTACTTATTCAACAGGCCTCAACTCCCGGGGCACATCCAGGCATCTCCCGTTGAAATATGCCCTGGAAGAATTCGGCAAAGACAATGAAAAACTCCTGGATCTGCTTTCGACCGTCCACCTTGCCGCCAGGGATAGCAGATTGATCAGTGAAATGGTGGAATCGGGAGAGATTTTTCATCCTCTTTCAATGACAACTCAAGAGGCATACACCTTCTTGAAGGAGATCCCGGTCTATGAGAATGCCGGTATACTCTGCAGGATCCCTAACTGGTGGAAGGGGCCCGCTCAGGGGGTAAGACTTCGAATAACCGCCGGAGATAAGCAGCCTTCTCATGTCGGGATGGACGCCCTCCTTGATTTCAGACCCGAGATCCTTCTTGGGGATGTAATTATCCCTGAAGAAGAAGCCAGGCGGCTTCTCCTGAAATCGGAGGGTCTCGCGTGGATCAAAAACAGATGGGTGGCGGTCGATGCGGAGAAACTGAAACAGACCCTCGACGCATACGAGAAGTCGCGCGACATGATTGCTGCGGGCGAATTCAGCTTCAGAGACGCCATGCGTATGCAGTTGAATCCTCAATCCGCCCTGGGCATTTCTGACCGATCACAGGATCTCGAACTGGCAAACGGCCTATGGCTCGATACAGTGCTGAAAAAACTCCGAAACCCCGAGTTGATAGACTTTACACAGGCAGGAAAGATGTTAAAGGCCGATCTCAGACCGTATCAGCAGAAGGGGGTGAACTGGCTTTGTTTTCTACATTCCCTGAGGCTCGGAATCTGCCTGGCGGATGATATGGGCCTTGGAAAGACCGTCCAGATGATAGCCCTGCTCGCTATCATTAAATCTCAGGGAACAAGTCTGCCGAGCTTGCTCGTGGTTCCCGCATCCCTGCTTTCAAACTGGGAGAATGAGCTTACCCGTTTTGCGCCCGGCCTGGTTTATTCTGTCCTACATCCAGGCGCTTCTCCGGGAAGAAAGATGGAACTCAACGACCGTGACTTACTGAGGGAAATTGACCTTGTTATGACGACATATTCCCTGGCTCATAAATACGAGTGGCTTCATCAGCATGAATGGAATTACGTCATACTTGATGAAGCCCAGGCGATAAAGAACCCGGGAGCAAAGCAAACCAGGAGCATCAAGAGGCTCAAGGCGCAAAACAGGATAGTCATGACAGGCACGCCGGTTGAGAACAGGCTCTCCGATCTGTGGTCCCTTTTCGATTTTATCAACCCGGGTCTGCTCGGAAGCGCGGAAGAATTCAGCAGATTCTCAAAGGGTCTTGCTCAGTCTCCGGAAGGCTACGGGAAGCTGCGACGAATTATCAGCCCCTATATTCTTAGGCGACTGAAAACGGACAAGACGGTCATATCAGACCTGCCGGAAAAGATAGAAATGAAGACCTACGCGTCTTTGAGCAGAAAACAGTTGCTCCTCTACAAAGAGAGGGTCCGTGAACTCAAGGAGACGATCGAGCAAACGGAAGGCATTCAGCGCAAGGGACTGATCCTTTCCTCGCTCATGAAATTCAAACAGCTCTGCAACCACCCCGACCAGTACCTCGGAACCGGCGGATACGATGAAGAAGAGAGCGGCAAGTTCGCCCGTCTCAGGGAGATCTGCGAAACCATTCTTGAAAAGAGAGAAAGGGTTTTGGTCTTCACTCAGTTCAGGGAGATTGCCGAACCTCTTAAGACGTTCCTTGCCAGTGTGTTCGGAAGGGAAGGCGTCATTCTGCACGGCGGTACCGCCGTGGCTAAGAGAAAAGACTTGGTCGATAAATTCCAGGGCGCATCGTATGTGCCTTTCATGGTCCTCTCACTAAAGGCCGGGGGAGTAGGCCTGAACCTTACGGCAGCGAATCATGTCATACACTTTGACCGCTGGTGGAACCCTGCGGTCGAGAACCAGGCGACCGATCGTGTCTTCAGGATAGGCCAGAAAAAGAACGTCATCGTCCACAAATTCCTGACAGAGGGGACTGTTGAAGAGAAGATCGACAAGATGATAGAAGGCAAGATAAAACTGGCTCAGGAAGTGATTCAATCGGGTGGAGAAGAATGGATTACAGAGATGAATAATGATGAACTGATCGAACTCTTTTCCTTATCTGTCGGATCGTGATAAAATAGCGCCTGGTTATTGACTCTATAAGGAGCACAACAATGTCATACTGGGATTTTCCCCGATATGTATCCGTTGCCGAGAAGAAGGCAAAGGCTGCAAAGAAACTCAAGGAGATGTCCAGGAAGAACCCGAACCTGAAGCCGGTGATTCTTCAGGGTACGGCGATCGCCCGCACCTGGTGGGGAAAGGCATGGAACCTCAACCTTGAGCGATACGCCGATTACCATAACCGCATCGGCAGGGGCCGGAGCTACGTCCGTCACGGCGCGGTTCTTGACCTCCAGATCGTCCCGGGAGAAGCGCGGGCATTTGTCCAGGGCTCACAGTCGCGCCCTTATTCAGTGATCATAAGCATAAAGACCATCAGGAAAGATGTTTGGCAGACGATCCTCGATCAATGCCAGGGCATGCTCGAATCGCTGCAAGAGCTTCTTAATGGAAGCTTTCCCAAGGCCATAGGGGAGATTTTTACTCATAGGGATTCAGGCATGTTTCCATCGCCAAAGGAGATTAAATTCAATTGCTCCTGTCCGGACTGGGCCGGAATGTGCAAGCACGTGGCGGCAACTCTTTACGGCGTCGGCGCGCGGCTCGATGAGAGCCCGGAGCTTTTTTTCAAGATGCGAAATGTTGAGATAGGCGATCTGATACGTCAAGCTGTTTCGGACCATAAGCAAAAACTCCTGGCCAGGGCCTCAAGAAAAAGCTCCAGGATTATTGAGGAAGCCGATCTGTCAGGCACTTTCGGCATCGAACTGGAACAGGCTTTCGTAACTGACCCTTCAGCCTCTTTAGATGTCGCTGTACCGGCTTTGTCCGCCAAAGGCAAGAGGACTGCATCATCGGGAAGGGGCAAAGCATCATCAAACGGCCGACCGCGTACGAAAAGACCTAAGAAAGCACAAAAGGCGTTGGACACGAAAACAACCCCGGCAAGAAAGAGGACCGAAAAGCCGGTGAAGGGCAAGAGAAAGGTAACTCAGGCAGAGGCGCGGAGCCGTTGGACCGGCCGCAGACTGCAAATCGAGTAGCCTTTTTGATCAGACAGAGCGTTGAACCGCTCATCGAACACCCCGACATCGGACGGCCCGGCAGGATAGAGGGAACGCGTGAGCTTATCCTGACTGTCTTGCCCAACATCATCCCCTACCGCGTTAAGAACGAAAATATTGAAATACTGTGCGTGCTTCATGCCGCGAGGAAATGGCCTCATGAGCCCGAATGACTAATGTCTATGCCTTATCGAAGTCGCCGCGGACAGAGTGCCAGGTGGCAGAAGATAGAATAGAATAGAAAAATGGTGAATTGGGTAATATCCAGTTAAATAGGTAATGAATTAGGTAATGGGTATTGTCTGATAAGCTAATAATATCGCAAATGAAAGGCATTAAAACGTGTCCAAATTTTGAGGTTTTTGGGACATGCCTGCCGGTACCTGTCTGCCGTAGGTTGAGGCAGGTCCATGATGGGGATATGAGGGCAAGAAACATGCGGGGTGTAGATCGTAAAATACAATTGACCCCCAATCGGCATTTAAAATTGACCCCCTAAAAACCTATAATCTCCTTCTCAAAACAGGAAGGAGGGAATGAAAAGGGGTGTTAAGCATGTATAAGTGGC
>JBFMDL010000069.1:0-17114 GCA_040753635.1 Nitrospirota bacterium
GGCGGAATGCCTCGAAAACAGAATAAATCGACATGATTATTAAATGTCAGACCCCGACTTTGTTAAATAAACGTATTAACGATAACTCTGTATTTGTGTTATTTTGTAATTGTTTGTGGATTAATTTCCAGGGTGTCGTTATTCTGTTTCCTCAACATCCCGCCTTCTTGTGTATATTTGAAATTATTTTGGACAGCAATGTTTGCCTGTCCTGTCTAACTGGGTTTATCCCACTCATCGAGTCTTTCTTGTATAAACCTGATTATTTCCTGATGTTCTTCCGCACCGCGTCCTGATATTCTCATCGGCTCTCCAAAGGCAAAATAGATCTTCTTACCGGTATCAATAGGTCCGAAGTCCTTTATGAGTCTTCCAACGCCCCAGGCATCTGTTTTCAATGCTACCGGCACGACCGGCACCCCGGCTTTCAAGGCGAGTTTTACGCCGAGGCTATTGAATTCATCGGGATTAAGAGTGTCCGAACGAGTGCTTTGCGGGAAAATTATTATGGAACATTCTGATTTTAGTTTAATCGCACCTTCTTCAAGGACAGTTTTAAGGTCAGCCCTCGCATTTGTCCTGCTGACAACAATAGGCTCCCTTGACCGCATTATTGGACCGAAAACCGGCATTTCAACAAGGCTCTTCTTTACTACAAATGTAACATGTTTCAGAGGTTGTATGATACAGGGCAATACAAAGGTCTCAAGAGTACTCATATGATTGCATACAAATACAACCGGGCCTTCTGATTTCTTTATGTTCCCTACGCCGGTTATCTCTATATGCGCCCCAACATTTTCGAGCGCCCTTGTTATTTCAATACTGCTCTCCATCCATTCGGAATTCCCGTAAACCCCTCGAACCGCCTTTCTGCTGTTTTTCCATATAATCCAGAAAACCTGAGGATAGAACATGAACTTCGGGCTCAGGAATATCTTAGAAAAAAGAGAGCGCGGACTGCTGTGGTCAGTTATGTAAGTGTCTCTGTCTGAAATAAGCGTCAAGTCTTCCCTTCCGATGTGATACCTTTATCATCAAAATAACTCATAATTTGTTTTCATCGGGAATAAAATACAACGTAAGCAGCAAGATTCTGACATTATAAAGTTTTTCTGAACGTCTGCCCGTTAATAATTGCAAAATTGGCTAAATAGTTTTCATAGCCCATTTTCTTATTTCCTCTACCATGGCCTCAACAGTCGCTTCCTCTGGTATTATATCCACCTTAAGTCCGTACTTCTCAATGGATTTCGCCGTAACAGGCCCTATGGCAGCGATTGTAATGCCTTTGAGCAATACGTCTGCATCCTCTCCCATGATCTCCCTGAAATTATCGAAGGTCGCAGCGCTTGTGAACGTCGCCACTGTTACCCTTCCTTCTTTTAAAAACTTCCTGAGTCTCTTGCCGTGAAGCTCGGGCTTGACTGCCCTGTATGCAACAGGGATATCGATCTCGCCCCCCAACTCCCGGATCTTTTCAGGGAATATCTCCCTTGCGACCTCTGCCCTCGGCAATAAGAACCGCATCCCCTGTAAATGTTTATTATTTTTACTCCCGCCTTTTGCCT
Source organism: Nitrospirota bacterium (assembly GCA_040753635.1). Classification (GTDB taxonomy): domain Bacteria; phylum Nitrospirota; class Thermodesulfovibrionia; order Thermodesulfovibrionales; family UBA6898; genus JBFMDL01. Next base: position 1,572 of record JBFMDL010000069.1, read on the forward strand.
TATGCCTTCTGCCTTCTTTGATAAACGCTTCAATCAGCCCTTCAGCTCTGAATTTTTCAGGCACCATATTCACCTTGAGTCCCATCTTCCTGATTTCACCGGCGGTCTTCGCACCTATGGCACATATTTTTATGCTGCCGAGTTCACGAATATCCCTGTCAATTTCAAAAAATCTTCTGAAGAAATACTTCACTCCGTTAGAGCTTGTGAATATCAACCAGTCATAACTGTCGATATTATGAATCGTTCTGTCCATTTCATCCCAGCTTTCCGGTGGGACTATCTCGATTGTGGAAAACTGTATTATCTCGGCGCCGAGTTCTTCAAGCTGCTCGAATCCGCCTGTGTGTTCTCTTGTGACAAGAATCCTCTGTCCGAACATCGGCTTTTTTTCATACCAGTTCAATTCTTCCCTCAGTTTTACGACATCACCGACAACCATTACAGCGGGTGGTTTTATATCCCTTTCTTTTACCAGTAAGGCTATATCCTTCAGACTGCTGACAAGTGTCTTCTGGTCAGGCCGCGTCCCCCACCTTATTACAGCAACAGGAGTATCAGAGCTCCTGCCGTTTTCTATAAGTTTTGCGGTAAGCACCTCTATGTTCTTGACAGCCATAAGAAAAACGAGCGTGCCGACCCCTGTGGCAAGTTTTGCCCAGTCGATTGACGATTCCTCTTTTGTCGTATCTTCATACCCCGGGATAACAGCAAAGGATGAAGAGTAAAGCCTGTGTGTAAGGGGAATGCCCGCATATGCAGGCGCTGCAACAGATGAACTCACACCCGGTATGACCTCAAATTTGATCCCTTCCTTTGCGAGCACCTGTGCCTCTTCTCCGCCCCTGCCGAATACAAACGGATCTCCGCCTTTCAGTCTGCAGACAATCTTTCCCTCTTTCGCATTCTTTACAATGGCGGCGTTGATCTCATCCTGGGTCATCGTGTGATGCCCGCCGCGCTTCCCGGCATAAATGAATTCTGCGTCATGGTTAATGTAATTAAGTATCTGGGCGTTAAGATGAAAGTCATATATAACAACCCCGGCTTTCTGAAGACATTTCAGCCCCTTGATAGTAAAGAGTCCGATATCACCCGGTCCTGCTCCGACGAGATAAACAATGCCCTTTTTATTCTTCATTAGGGATTTATTTTAACACAAAAACAAAGGTCCTGCCGGAAACACGCCTGGCGGGGCAGATGTTTTTTATACTGAATAAAATCAAGGAAAGAGCATTAACGACTAATATAGCAACTGGAATGGGAGAAGATACAGTCTGCGCATATTTAATCATGGCCGAATTGACAAATTAAATATGATGCATTGGAGAAAGAGATCTCTTGATTCAAAAATCTTCTTAAAAGTCCATAAACCGGATACTGCGCTGTTATCAGCTTACCATGCCGAACAAGACGCAATCATCTCTTATCAGGCAGTTAATCTGCGAGCAGAATACAGAATTGGAACTGCCGAAACAGTCGAATTTCCAGTCTTCGCTCTTGGGAGAACGTTTAACCCCGGCTTTTTTGACCTTACCGGTTTTTACACCTCTCGGTTCCTTGATCTCCTTGACATTTCTGATAGTATTCATAACCCTCCTGTTTTGAAAGTTAATATTTCCCGGATATCCCTGAATCAGGCATTTGCGGTCTTTTCATCCTTCGCCGGACTGTCGGCTTTTCTTGTCACTGTAGTGACGACAACCCCTATAATCCATCCAAGGGCAGCGCCGAATAAAGCAAAGACAAGCCCGGCAACCATGACCCCGGCAAGCATGCCGATATTCGATAAAACAGACTGCGACAGCGATTCTCCCAAGAGCGTATCGGTAAGGTTCAGCACGAGAAGAGCACCGAAATAGAGACCGGTTAATATGCCTATCACAATAAAGAAAACAGCTCCGATCTTTCCGTTTTTCCTGAGGTTCCCCATGCTTTCCTCTTTCATTGCAGCACCCCCTTTCTGAAACCCCGGTGTTACAAAAAAAGGCCGAGCATGCCGAAGGTTCATTCCTTCGGCAGCACGGCCGTCTTATTCCTGAAAGACCCGTCGCTTTCTGTCCCCTCCTCGCGAAGGTTCAGCTTTATCGGGTATGAACTTTATGCTTTATATATACCTTATAAAACTTAATTTTTCTACTTAATAATATTAATAGGAATTATAAGGACACCTAATAAATCGATTATAAAAATATATAATAACGTCTGGTTTAAGTTTTGATTCAGTGCATGGATTTTATATCAGCAGGCGACTTATAGTCTGATACCGCTGTTCCTGCATGTTCCTCTGTTCTCCGGAATGCATTCAGTCTGTTGTCTCAACTATGTTGCCGAAATAATCCGCCTGTAATTATTTTTATTTTAGGCAGACATGGGTATAATTAAATAAAACAGTTTATCTGAATTAAACAGGGAAAGATGATTTATCCGATTCTTCTTGTAGAAGACGACAAAAAAAATGCGAATATAGTCAAGGTATATCTCGAAAACGCCGGATACAAGATAATACACGTTGAAAACGGCAGGGACGCAATACAATACGCTTTAAAACACAAACCCCTGCTGGTAATACTTGATCTGATGCTCCCGGATATCAGCGGGGAGGAGATATGCCAGGAATTGAGGGAAATAGGTGATTTTCCCATTATTATCCTTTCATCAAAGTCTTCCGAGGAAGAAAGGGTGGCTGGTTTCGCTCTCGGAGCGGATGACTATGTGATCAAGCCGTTCAGCCCCAGGGAACTTGTCTACCGGGTAAAATCTGTTTTAAAAAGGGCGGAGAAGGCAGACCTCAGCGCTTCGGAACCCATGGAATTCAATAACGGCATTCTTATAATAGACGGCCACAGTTACGACGTGGAACTGAACGGACAGCAGGTAAATCTCACTCCAACAGAATTCAAGGTGTTGTACGCGCTCGCATCCCAGCCCGGGAGGGTTCTTTCCAGGGAAGAGATCGTCAACAAAGCCCTTGGATATCAGTTCGAAGGTTACGAGAGAAGCATCGATGCCCATATCAAGAATATCAGACAAAAAATAGAAAAAGACCCTAAGAATCCTTATTTCATACAGACGATTTACGGCGTAGGATACAGATTCTCGGGTAAAAGAGATGTTTAAGAGCCTCTGGGTTAAATTCCTCATTCTCCTTATTATAATAGCAATGATCGGCCTTTCCTCCGCATTTCTCCTGCGAGAGTTGATGATACATGATTTCAGGGAATACCTTGAAGGTGAAATGGTTGACAGGATTTACCGCGTAATAGCTTCCATCGAAAGTTCTTATGAAAAATATTCTGGCTGGAATGAGGAAAATATAACCGAAAATACGGTATGGGCTTCCATGCTCGGGATTGAAATTAAACTCTATGACACTAAAGGCGCCCTTGTCATGGACACTGAAAAGGCGATTAATAAACTCTCTCCACTGGTCAAAAAAAGGGTTCTGGCGGTTTCAGAGAAAAAAGACAGGACAGAGGACGCCCAATTTACTCCTTACACACTTTTTATAGGCGGCGAAGAAATAGGTCATCTCGAGATAAAACCCTTCCGTCTTCACAAAGAAAATGTATTTATCAGGAGGTCAAACCGTTTCCTTCTGTTTTCACTCCTTGTGTTGGGCGGGATTGCTGTCTTCCTGGGCATCCTGTTTTCCAGAAGATTGACAAAACCGATAAAGGAACTTACATCGGCCTCCTCATCAATTGCCGGGGGAAACCTGAGGAAAAGGGTTACAATCTCCGGCAATGACGAGATAGGCAAGCTTTCAGACGCTTTTAATAAAATGGCGCATGCCCTTGAGACACAGGAATCACTCAAAAAAAAGCTTACCGCCAATATCGCGCACGAACTGCGCACACCGATAAGTGCGATCAGGGGGGAACTCGAGGGGATGATTGACGGCCTGATACCTGCGGAAAAGGAAAACATCCAGTCTTTATACAATGAGATTGGAAGGCTCAGGAGTATTCTTGAAGGTATAGAAGAAATATCTCTGGCTGAATCGAGCAGTTTATCCATTAAAAAAAGTATTATCGAACTGAAGCCATTTTTGAAGAACATAACGGACAGGTTCAGCAAGGTTTTTATGGATAAGGGGGTTGAACTTGAACTGCAGGGTGATGATCGTATAACAATTAATGCGGACCCCGATAAACTCAGCCAGATTATCATCAATCTGCTGACAAACGCATTAAAGGCTACCGGAAACGGCGGTAAGATATTGATAAGGGTCTCACAAGATGAATCAGGCACGGACATAGAAATCGCTGATACGGGATGCGGCGTCAAAGAGTCCGATCTGCCGTTTATCTTTGAACGTTTTTACAAGGCAGCGGAAGGAGGACTCGGGATCGGCCTCACCATTGTAAAAGAACTTGTGGAGTCCCACGGTGGAAAGATATCAGTGCAAAGTATATATGGCAAGGGGACATCTTTCAAAATATATTTCCCGCTTTAGCCCTTCACAATTCTTCACAATCTGTTCGTAATCATTTCACAATTGTCTGTTATCATTTAAACTGTTAAAGACAGGCTGTATAAATAAAGAATTTCAGAAGTTGGAAGCGACCGAGATAAAAAGGAGGTGAATATATGAAGATTACGGCAATAGCTTTAACTCTTCTGGTTTCAATAATCTTTATAGGGAGCGCTCTCGCAGTTCCTCCTGGAAAGACATTGGAATATACAGGCGGAGGGATGGGCAAAGTTATTTTTGACGGCAAGGCACATGCTGATAAGGGGCTGAAATGCAATGATTGCCATACAAAGGTTTTCCAGATGAAGAAAGGTTCCGTGAAGATCAAGATGGCTGATATGAACGCCGGACAGAATTGCGGCACATGCCATAATGGCGAAAAGGCCTTCAAACCAAGCGAGCCGGCAAGTTGTGCAAAATGCCATAAAAAATAAAACAAATGACAAAAACAAAGAATTGAGGTTACTGGGCGACTGAAAAGTCGCCTTCTTTTTTACACTTAATAACTCCGGAATCATAAGAGTGGTAATTTTTATATATAAAAACATTATTAACCTGTTTTCAGGGGATCTCTATAATCATCAAAAAGAAAGCCGGGTTATATGTTGATGAAAAAAGGTGTTCTGACAGGAATAGTAATAGCGTTCGGCCTTCTGTTCTTAATGCCTTTTGCGCAGGCGGAAAAAAACCCTTCACCATATGGGGATTACAAAAAAGACTCTGCAAACAGTGGTTACGGCGAAAAGAAACCTGTAAATACAATTGAGGAAGCGAAGAAAGTTCTGAACAATTTCTTTAAAGGCAAAAAAATACAGATAGGGGAAATCAGGGAAAAAGATCTTTTCTTCGAAGCCGAAATAAAAGACAGGAACAATAATATTATTGACAAGGTCATAATAGACAAAAGAACCGGAAGAATAAGGTCGATATATTAGGCTGGGTGCATCTGCCGGAAACATGTGAAAACGGACAACCCCTTCCCGCACTAAAACTGTCCGGTCTTAAAAAATTACACAGGGTCCGGGTTTAAACCGATAAATTATTTTATGGACTTCAGAGCCGGTTTAGCTATATAATCCGATACATCAAATATGACTATTTTCTTGAATCATTAATATAATTCAAACAAGAAAAGAGGTAACGAAAATGTCATATAATGATAACGAGAAAAGAAAAAATCCACGCCACAATTGTCTTTTTCGGATAAGTTATATTGTAAATGACAAAAATACTGAAGAAATATTTCATGGTCATATCTTGAACATCAGCGAGTCAGGCATCTGCATGTTTACAACAAACATCCTGAATAAAGATGAGAAAATAACAATCAAAAATAATCTTCCGATATCTTATAACAGCGGAAACGTGCGTTGGGTCAAAAAATTTGGTTCTAATATCTTCAAAAGTGGAGTGATGTTAACTAATTGATATGATTTCCTTCAAAAACAGTAAACACAGGGTGTAATGTTTTCTTTTATATTATGTCGGCAAACTTTACATAAAAAAGAAGTTTTCAGGGGTTGATTTAAGAAATATTCTAAAATATCAGTGAGTTATGTTTCTGGCATAAAAGCTGCTCAGAGCATACCGTTTAATATATTTATTATTCATTTAACCGTATCAGGTTTTATGAATAAACAGGGCTAAGGGTAGATGCTGCGTTAAACAATTTTTTAAGGGGGGGAGATTTTTTGAATTATAAATGTCATTCTTGTCGATTTACCTGTAAACAACTTTTGTTTGACTGTAAATTTCATATGCCTGAAAGAAGAAAACAGTTCAGGACGCAGGACATAATTCCACAAATGTTCTGGAAAAAAATATATTCTGAAATTAATAAAGGCGCCAGTCTCAGGGAGTAATAATCCCTCTGTTGCAGGCGGCCTGGTTTTTTGAGCAGCATTTAATTTTTTCCACATTCCAATTACTCTTGGTATATTTACAACCCTATATTCAAAACATATTTAATTGAAGTTCAATGGCAGGAGCGTGTGGGAATCGAACCATACTGACGTGCTTCTAACATTTTGATATTAATTGAATTTTTTACCCCTAAAAATGCCTTATTCACGTTTTTTTTAAAAAGAGAATCTATCCTTAAGGTATTTTCTTACGTGTTTCATGGCAGTAAGTGCCTTTTGAGATTCCCCTATAGTAGCAGATTCTCCTGGATACCGGAACTGCACCGAGAAGGGATTCAGGATTCTTAATTCTGGCTTGAGAACATCAAGCAACGGTTCATTTTCAGTCAGGATAGCCAGCAGATCGAGAAGATCATGTGTCTTCGGAAAATCGAGTTTATTAAGGACAAGCAATGCCTTTAAATATTTTTCAATGCATTGTTGAGAATGGAAGCCCACAACATCGGGGACAGGCACTTTTCTTTTTCGGGCCATCACCACAGCCGTCTGGTAATCCTGTTCGGCTTTGGTTATCCATTCAAGAACGTCAGGCCTTTTTTTCATAAAGAACCTTTCCGTTCATTTCAATATTACGGATAAACGGGTCAAAGTAATTCTTTCTTTTCCTGATCTCTGCAGGAGTCTTAAGAATAAGGTCCATCGGTATCTTTCTAGGCTCCAGAACTTCACTAACCATGGCATACCGTTCGATACCCTTTTTTCTAGTATTTAATAACACAAAAAGATCGATATCGCTGTCCCTAGTTTGTTTGCCGGTCATATAGGAACCAAACAGCACTATTTTTTCGACGTCAAAACTGGACACAAGCCTATTGACAATCGCGCTGATCGTTGTCCGGATTTCCTTGTTATCAATCTTTATCATGAATTTAAATTAGCATAGTACAAGGGCAATGTAAATAAGGTTATCAGCCAGAAGCCGAGGTTGTAGTGGCGGCTAACAATATAGCCTGTTGTCAGAGAGTCTATTTCAATACATACAAGGAAGATAGTGTGACAGAACCCTACATTATACAGCCAGACGGTCAACTTCCCGGACATGCAGTATTTCTTTGCTGCTCATTAATCTGATATCTTTAAGGTCTAAAGTCAGGACTGCAATTGTTCTGCCTTCAGCAGTCACGAATTCAACCTCATAAGCGTCCCCATCGGTGTAACAATGAACTACTACCCCTATATCTTTCTCTTCCAATCCATATTTTGCAATATCATGTTTCAGAACAACAGTATCCAATTGCGAAGGCTTTTTCATAGCATTAAATTAACACATCTGTTTTAACCAATTCAGTGCCTCCTGAAATATTTAAGCCTACTAAGCGAACCTCAGGCGAAGCTTTGGCGGGAGCGTGTGGGAATCGAACCCACCCTTCCCGCTTTTGGCAGGAAACAGCGGCTTTGAAGGCCGTGCGGGACACCAGAACCCGATGCGCTCCCATGATTTACAACGATTTTGATAATACAGGATTTTTGAATGTATAACAAGTGATATGATACCATTTTATCACGGGTTAATAAATCAGACAGCGGGTTCCCAAATCCACCATCAACTTTGCGAGGGAACGCATTCGAACGGTTTCAGCGGGCCGTTTTGCCTCACCGTCCAGGTGAGGCGGCCCGGTGCCTCGGGGCGAAGCGAGAATGAGAGAGAATGACGTTCTCTCGCCTATGGTACTTTTTTGATGGTGGATTTGGGGGGTTTGCGATAAGGAACTCTCCTGACATGAAAAGGATTGTCCTAAAATAAGGGCTTTCCTGATATTTTTTATTCCTCTGTACTGAAGCCCTTCTAAGAAAACTCCCAAATATGATAATATAATTGACTTTTTTATTGATCCGGAGGCATGAATGTCAAAGAAATACAATATAGCTGTAATTCCAGGTGACGGCACCGGCCCTGAGGTTATTGCAGAAGGCGTTAAGGTTCTGGATTCTGTATCGAAAAGATACGGGTTCGAGCTCGACCTCAACTATTTCGATTTCGGGGGTGACAGGTATTTAAAGACAGGAGAGGTGCTTCCTGAAAATGCCGCGGAAGAACTTAAAAAATATGATGCTATTTACCTCGGTGCGATCGGTCACCCTGATGTAAAGCCCGGGATACTCGAAAAGGGCATATTGCTGAAACTGAGGTTTGAACTCGACCAGTATATAAATCTCAGGCCCGTAAAACTCTATCCGGGCGTAGACTGCCCCCTGAAAGACAAGAAACCCGAGCACATCGATTTTGTTGTTGTCAGGGAAAATACCGAAGGTCTTTACGCAGGCGCAGGAGGTGTGCTGAAAAAAGGGACCCCTGACGAAATCGCTGTGCAGGAATCCATCAATACGAGGAAGGGCGTTGAGCGCTGCATAAGATATGCATTCGAATTCTGCAGGAAGAGGAACAAGATGAAAAAACTTACATTGTGCGGCAAGACCAATGTGCTGACATTCGCCTTTGACCTGTGGGAGAGGACGTTTTATGAGGTTGCAAAGGAATACCCCGACATAAAGCCCGACTATGCGCATGTTGATGCCATAACAATGTGGTTTGTGAAAAATCCCGAGTGGTTTGACGTCATCGTTACCGATAACATGTTCGGAGATATAATCACAGACCTCGGCGCAATGATCCAGGGAGGCATGGGGATAGCTGCGGGCGGAAACATAAATCCGGAGGGCGTTTCGATGTTCGAACCTATTGGCGGTTCAGCCCCTAAATATAAGGGGAAAAACGTCATCAATCCCCTGGCTGCGATATGCGCTGCAGGCATGATGCTGGAACATCTCGGAGAGGATAATGCAGGAAAGACAATCGAAAAAGCTGTCATGGAAGTCACAGGCAGACATATAAAAAGCCTTGCTGCAGGTCATATGGGACTCAGCACAAACGAGGCAGGAGATCTTGTCGCAAAGATCGCTGCTGAAATAAAATAAAAGAGCTTGCCGGCTTGCAAGCTTCCAATCTCAATCGTATAAGGAGCAATAAATGTTGAAGAAGAAAGATAAATACGTGGTTGCCGTTGTCGGGGCAACCGGCGCTGTAGGCAATGAAATGATCCTGACGCTCGAGCAAAGGAATTTCCCTGTTGAAAAACTCAGGCTCTTTGCCTCTGAGAGGTCGGAAGGCAAGACCCTCTTATTCAGGGAATCCGATGTGCCTGTAGAAACCCTCAATGAAAACTCTTTCAAAGGAACAGATATCGCCCTGTTTTCCGCGGGAGCGGAAAGGTCGAAGATATGGGCGCCTGTCGCCGCAAAGTCGGGTTGCGTTGTCATCGATAATTCGAGTCAGTGGAGAATGGATCCTGAAGTGCCGCTTGTTGTCCCTGAGGTCAACCCCCATGACCTTAAATGGCATAAGGGGATAATAGCGAACCCTAACTGTTCTACTATCCAGATGGTTGTTGTCCTGAAGCCGATCCACGATGCCGCAAAGATCAGAAGGGTTGTTGTAACAACCTTTCAGTCTGTATCCGGAACAGGCAAAAAGGCGATGGACGAGCTCATGCAGCAGACAACGGACATTCTTAATTTCAGGCCGGTGAAGAAGAACGTTTATCCTCACCAGATAGCCTTCAACTGTCTTCCTCATATAGATAAGTTTCTCGAAAACGGCTATACAAAAGAAGAGATCAAGATGGTGAACGAGACGAAGAAGATAATGGGTGATGATTCCATAAGAGTCACCGCCACAACTGTACGCGTTCCTGTATTCAGATGCCACTCGGAGAGTCTGAACATAGAGACAGAGAAAAAGATAACCCCTAATGAAGTCAGGGCTGTGCTTTCCGGAGCCCAGGGCATTGTTGTATACGACGCTCCGGAAAAGAATATCTATCCTCTGCCTGTCGACGTAGCCGACAAAGATGAAACATATGTCGGGAGGATACGTGAAGACGAATCCATAGAAAACGGGATCAACTTGTGGATAGTGGCGGATAATCTGAGAAAGGGCGCTGCGCTCAATGCAGTCCAGATAGCCGAAAAACTTGTTGAGATGATGTGAGAAAGGATTCACTAAATGCGATGCAATAATTCATGATTAAAGCGGACATCATTGTAAAAGCTGATTTTGTTCTTAAAATGGACAGGGATTTTTCCGTTATCGAAAACGGGGCGATCGCCGTCAAGGATAACAGGATCGTTTTTGCGGGCAATGCCGCTGAAACAGAAAAAAAATATTCATCCCGAAAAATAATAGGGGGGAAAGGAAAGATTGCCTTTCCCGGTCTCATAAACACCCACACGCACGCTGCAATGGTCTATTTCAGGGGACTTGCAGACGACCTCCCCCTGAAGGTCTGGCTCGAAGAACATATCTGGCCTGCTGAAGGCAGGTGGCTGAGCCGTGAGTTCGTCGGGGATGCGGTAGAACTCGCCTGTCTGGAGATGCTCAAGGCAGGGATAACCGCCTATAACGATATGTATTTCTTCGGGGACTCCATAGGAAGGGCAACGAAAAAGGCCGGCATGAGGGCGGTTGTCGGCGTAGGCATACTCGATTTCCCGTCCAAATCAGCAAGCACTACCGAAGAATATTTTGCGAATGCGGAGAATTTTATAAGGGAATATTCCGGAGACGGGCTTATCGTGCCGGGCATCGCTCCACACGCGCCTTATACCTGCGCTCCCGAGAATATGCTCAGGGCAAAAAAAATTGCAGAGCAATACAATGCGCCTGTCCATGTGCATCTTTCCGAGACCGAATGGGAGGTGCGTGAGATAAAGAAAAGATATGGGAAAACCCCCATAGCCTTGCTCAACAGCATCGGGTTCCTTGACGAGAGAGTGATCGCAGCTCACTGTGTCTGGCCTACCGATGAAGAGATTGAAATACTTGCTGGGACAAAAACGGGTGTTGCCCACTGCATCGAGAGCAATCTGAAACTCGCATCCGGGATTGCGCCTGTTGTGAAAATGCTGAACGCCGGCGTTAGGGTTACTTTCGGTACCGACGGCGCTGCAAGCAATAATGACCTGAACATACTGAGCGAGATGTCCACTGCAGCCAAGCTCCACAAGTCCGTATCAGGCGACCCCACTGCATTGAATGCAAAGCAGGCAATGCTGATGGCAACGAGATGGGGAGCAGAAGCCCTCGGACTCGGCAGCATTACAGGGAGCATAGAAGAAGGAAAGGCTGCTGATATAGTTGTAGCCGATCTGAAAAAGCCTCATCTGACGCCTATGTATGATGTCTATTCGCATATTGTATATTCCATGAACCCGGCTGATATAGAAACAGTTGTTGTAAACGGCAGGGTTGTAGTAAACAGCGGAAAACTTTTAACCATGGATGAATCAGAGGTTCTTCAGAAGGCAGCTGAGTGGGGCAAAAAAATCAAAGCAGCCAATTCGCATTAAAAAGATGATTTTTGATGTTATAACCGTCAGGCGCAAAAAAACATGGTCATTCCTGACCGGCGCATGAGCCGGGAGGCGGATTTGACCAGAAGGAGGAACTTTGGCAAAAAAGAGCGGAGTATACAGGGGTGAGAAAAGAAAAAAGGAATTGTTGAGGCTTAAAAAACAGGAAGAAAAGAGACAGAAGCGGTTCAAAAAGTACGGGACAGCAGGCGAGAAAGATGAGACGCAGGCATCAGAAGAAAAGGAAAGCAGCATACAGTCTCAGTCAGATTAAAATTCTCTCTGAGATATAACAGCCATTTTCTTCTAACAGAGATGTTTTCGTAATTCTCCCTTATAATGAATAATAAGGAGATAAAACCATGATGAAAAAGATTGCTCTTTTTGTTTTTTTAATTGCTCTCACAGGATGTTCCGTAAAATATACTCCCAAAATGGTGCAGCATATAAAGGGAAGCGTATTTAAAGCCACCGACAGGGGATATTACACAGCTGAACTTGTAATGAAACCTGATCCGCCTCTGGTCGGCAAAAACTCCGCCCATCTGATAATCCATGATTACGAGGCAGACGATATAACCGGCCTTAACATAACAGTTATACCTTTTATGCCGGAAAAAGGTATCCAATCAAACGAAAAACCGGTTGTAAAAGATGCAGGGCGTGGATTATATATCATCGAAAACATTTATTTCCGGATCCCGGGTATGTGGGAGCTGAGACTGAAGATAAGCGGACCATACATGGTCGATACAGTTGTATTGCCCCTGCCCGAAATTATTGAGAAGCCGTGACCCGCTTTCTTAATGAATCCGGCATTGCTTTAGTTTCAATTAAGACAGGGCTTATTTCAAAAAACCCGGCGGCGTCAGCCTTCCGGCGACAGGTGTGTCAGGACGCTTGTCAGAAGGAGGACAAGGCAGCCAAGATATGCCTCTGCGCTCACCACAAAAAATAATCTCTTTTTGAGCGCAGCGACTTCAGGCCATTTTTCTTTCTCAATAGCATTCAGCGGCGGGATGAGAAAGATTTTGTTTACCCCTCCCAGCAAAAATATAATACCCGCAAGAACCGCTTTCACAAGAAGAACGCCCCCGTATTCTGTATCCACAAGCTCCTCCAGGCTTTCAAGATTAAACAATGCAATGCCTGCCCCTGTAATCCCTGCGACAAAGACGCATAAAGTCGCCATGCTGGAAAATCTGTTTATGAGAGACTTGAAGTTTTCGAAAAATTCCACAGCCGTTTCCTTGAGGAAAAAGGAAAAACAGATGCGCATGAAAAATAAGCCGCCGATCCAGAGCGAAACAGAGATAATATGAAACATATCCATAAAAAACGGGACATTTGTATATCCCCTTGCGCCCTGGTGGCCTGACATGCTGAAGACAGCAAGAAGGGAAAAGGAAAACACTGTCCCTGCAATGACCATCCATCTGTTGTTTCCTTTCAGGTTTAAAAACGACATGAATATAATACCGGCGAGTAAAACAGTCCTCAGTATAGTGAGCCTGCCGTATTTTGTTTTCAGGAGAAAGGCCGGCACTGCCTGAAAGACCTCTTTTAGCGGGGCCTCTGTCACAACCGATACGTGCAGAATAAGGTGCGCTGCATTTACAACAAATGTAATGAGCGCAGCAACGAAAATTGTACGGGCAGCCAACTCCCCGAAACAGCTTTTCGCCCCTGGATGGACGCAGATGTCAGCGCCTGAAGGGCCTGTCACGAAAATCCTGGCGGAAAAGGCGCCCGCCACAAAAACAGTCCCGGAGAGAAAGAGCCAGTAAAAAAGGAGCATGAAAATATTCTGAAGATCCATTTATTTGACTGTAAATGTATAACTTCCGCTCTGCTTGTGTCCGTCGAGGCTCATGCATATCCACTTTACCGTGAACTTTCCGGATTTTAGTTTATCCGCGATTACAGCCTCCATTACCGTATCATTCTCATAGAACTCGGTCTTTTTTGAGACTTTTTCCCCGCTTCCGTCAAACACTTCTATCCTGGAAAACGCTGATTCAACAGAGCCGGCAAAGGCTATTCTGATCTTCTCCGGAGATTTTGACACTATGGCATCCTGCGCGGGATCACATTCCAGCATATGCACATGTGAATATGCAAATGCCGGGACAATCAATAAAAATAAAACAGACACAGCCAGTTTTCTCATGGTCACCGCCCCTTTTATCTTAATCTGTATATTGATAATTATATCAGAGAAATGAAACACCATGAAGCAAACGGGGAAATTCGGGGCAGACCTACTTAAGGAATGATTTGCCGGCAATTGCCGTGAATTCTTCAAGCAGGTTTGTTCTTTTCAGTGTGATCTGATTCAGGCAATCTATGAATTTGCGGTACTGTGCAGCCGGAATGTTCTGGATATGTTCAAGAAGGGGGCTGCAGAAATACCAGTTGCAGCGGTAGGGTCTTACAGAACGCCTGATCGTGCATCCGCATTCTCCGAGGAACTGGCATGGCTCTGAATCATTTATACCTTCCCTGTAAGGGAGCATCTTCTCTCCAAGCGCATATATATAGACGATATCTTCATATTCATAATATGAATGTTTGTTTATGCAGCAGACTTTCCGGCAATAAGGGCAGACGTGCTCGGTATGGTGTTGTATAAACGGGCTGAGCGTTTCAATAAGTCCGGATACATCGGCTGCAATCTCCCTGACGCCCCCGGCGCTTTTACCATTTTTTCCCAATACGCCCTCGATGAACTGAAGGGCGCGCATCCGTTCCCCATGTTTGCGATAATCAATCTTCCCGAAACAGAAATTATTATGCATATTTTGCATGATGAACAAATTGATTATGTCTGATTTCGCGGGCTATTGTTGTCTCGTCGCCGTGTCCGCACATTACCTCTGTATCCGGAGGAAGAGATATAATCTTTTTCAACGACCTGAACAGTTCCTCTGTATTCCCTCCCGGGAGGTCCGTTCTCCCTGCGGAACCGGCGAACAACGTGTCCCCGGTAAACAGGGTCTCCCCGCCATAAAGACATATGCTCCCGGGGGTATGGCCGGGGGAGTGAATCACCTTTAAAACAGTTTTCCCTGCTGATATGTCGTCTCCGTCCTTAACAGTCCTGTCAGGAGGAGGAAAATCATCAGGCTCGTATCCCCAGGATATGCATAACTCCCTTGTGAGGTTATATATGGTGAGTTCATTATCGTGCATGATTACGATTGCCCCATATTTGTCCTTCAGCTCCCTTGCGGCGCAGACATGGTCGTAATGCGCATGAGTGAAGACAATATATTCCGGTTTGATCCCTTTGCTGTCTATCAGATCGCTGATCCTTTCAAACTCATCTCCGGGATCTATTATAATCGCTTCAGACGACGATTCATCGGAGACCAGGTAACAATTCACGTCAAGCTGTCCCACAACGATTTTATCTATACGCATATTTTATCTTAACCTTATAGGTGTAAAAAATCTATGAATCGGAAAGGCCTTTAAGGATTTCATTTTTTGTGACGTATTACTAATGTTCTCAAAATTGGATAGACATTTTGTCAGAAAATCTCCCCTTGCCCCTCTCGTAGAGTCGAGTCTCCGACTTTGCCAAAGAGGGGTATATTCCTCCCTTTGGCAAAGGGAGGTTGGGAGGGATTTTATTGAAATTATGTGCGTTCTATTATGAGAACCTTAATATTAACTCGGCAAGCAAATAGCGCAGCAATATGTTAAACTTGATGCATGGAAAAGATAGATGCAAGAACACTGAATCAGGAAGCGCAGTATCAAATCCGGAGACAGGTAATAAAACTTCGGAAA
>JBFMDL010000070.1:0-17038 GCA_040753635.1 Nitrospirota bacterium
AGTTTTTGTGTCATTCCGAGGAGCCGAAGGCGACGAGGAATCTTAAAACTTATTGGATCATAACGGCTCTTAAGATTTCTCGTTTCACTCGAAATGACAAAAAGAGACTTTTTCAGCAGCCTGTTAATTTAAAAAAAGCATACTGTGACAGTTTAGCTGTCACAGTATCACAGGAGGTGATGGAAGGTACTTTTAGCTTGTTTTAAGTCTATACCCAAAAAACAGAGATTTCAGTGATTAAAATCACAATAATCGCATGGACTTATCACCTTCTTTTATGCAGATCATAATCTGCATTCGACGGTTACCGTAAAATTCTGATCGCATGGAGAACCTTTATCCCCAAATTCAGCATGATTAAACTTTTATCCGTTAGAGAAAGCCGCTCCGATAATACGTCGGGACGGATTTAATGATTTTTTTTATATTCCCCGGTTATTCTCAAGCAACAGGATTCCGGGTCTGGGGATAGGGAATGCAGACAAGGATTATCAGAATTTCGGAATCCCGGCGCTTATCCTTAAAAGAATGAGAATATTTTTGAGCAATTCTATCCGGAATCACTGCAAGCGCAAAATATATCATCGTGTGTTTTTATCAATCAACCATGTTAAACTAAAAGGGAAGATGTTATTTACCCGGAGCGGAAATCATATGTCTGAACCTGAGAAGAGATCTATTCTTAGGGAGGAACTGAAAAAAAGATTCCTTCAGGAACTGACCCCTTCCGAGAAGCTATTTTTTATCAAGATGGCAAAAGAGGCTGCCGCTATTAAGGGATATCCTGTATGTGAAGATCTGTTCCATTATTGTTATTTTATGACACTAAAAGAGCGCATACGGGGCATCAGTCCGCAGGGCGGTGGGGGATACATGAGGTTTCTTCTTGTCGAAGGCATAAAGGATATTGAAGAGGCAATAAAATTGTATGGAGAGAGGCTGGGGAAAAACAAACTTCCGGCACCGGACCCTGAAGCCCGTGTATTTATAGAATATCTTTCTGAGTAAAAAAACCGCATGATATATCTGATCCTCCATGATTCAGACTATCAAAATATATTGGCTTGCCTGCGCAGTCCGTAATAATTTACAATAAATAAAAGCTTACGGGTATTTTGATGTGTAAACCGCAAAGTATTCTGCTTGCGGTTTTTTTATTTTTTCCGCAAGTTTTTAATAATTAATAAAGAGGTGTCAAATGGAAAAAAGAAATTTTATGTTATTAGCGGTAATTCTGGGTCTTATAGTGTCCATGCCGTTTATCACGGTTTCATCTTATGGGGCTGAGAAGACAAAAAAAGAAGGAGCGATTATGGTCACAGAAGGGAAAACTGTTAAAGTTATTTATACACTGAAGGTCGACGGCAAGGTCATAGACAGTTCGAATGGACGCAAACCGCTTGAGTTCAAGGCCGGTAGCCGTCAGCTTATACCAGGCTTTGAGAAGGCGGTTATCGGAATGAAGGTCGGTGAGAAAAAATCTTTCAAAGTCAGTCCTGAAGAGGGATACGGGCCCGTAGATGCTAAGGCGATGCACGACATCCCCAAAAACCAGTTGCCTCCTGACATAAAGCCCTCTGCAGGAATGGTCTTGTCCGCGCAGAGCAAGGATGGCAGGCGCATTCCGGTCAGAATTGCCGAAGTAAAAAAGGATGTGGTTGTCGTTGACTTCAACCATCCCCTTGCCGGGAAGACGCTTAACTTCGACATAGAGGTCGTTGAGATAAAATAGTATTCTTTAAATGAACCTTCAAGGATAAAGGATATCATCGAGGAGAATATCAGGGATCACTTGCTCTGGCTGGAGGTCTTTGGAGTTATTCCCGGCATGCTGTTTTCCGCTGTGCTATTTCAGGTCTTGAAGACTTTCCCTGCCTGATCGGGCACACATCTGTTCAACCGCCCATCTGCTACAAAACAAAGGATACAGTGAACGGTTAACCTCTGTTGTTCTATTTGTTTCTACTTTATTTCCGTAGTCATGCGAGGGAACAAAGAGCATGGAGTACGACGGCTGGAGTTGCAAGAGGGAAGACCCCAAAAGGCTTCGCTCTATCGCAAGATTAAATCACTGTTCCCTTACTCGTATTTTATCGCAACTTCGTAGACTATAGTTGAGTGGTCAGCAGAAGCGCCGTTGCCTTCACAGCTGAGTTCTCCTTTTGACGTCTCTCTGTGGTTTCTGATCATCAAATTTATAACCTGAGTGAGATCGAATCCTCCATCTGAACAACCCTTGCTCAAACAGTCCACCCTGAAAAAGGCATAACTGCCGGGGAAAAAATTAACTGTTCTTCGCAGCGATTTTTGAATCCCCTTCTGATTGTAAATCATGCTAACGACTATGTTTGCAACCTCAGGGAAGTGTGCAGCCACAAAGCCTGCGTCAAGCTTCTGCTGCATCCTTTCTGTCCTTGCTGCATTCTTTCTGCTGTTAATGTTGCTGTTCATGTTTCCCCCCAAATGAAGAGGCTCCCTTCAGATGAAGGGAGCCTCTTCCATCTAATTACAGTTTGACTACATTGATCGCCTTGGGACCCTTCGGACCCTTTTCAGTTTCAAAGCTGACCCTGTCGCCTTCGGCAAGGCTTTTAAAACCATTGCCCTGAATAGACGTATGATGGACAAATGCTTCACTTCCGTCTTCATTTGTAATAAAGCCGAAACCTTTGCTGTCATTAAACCACTTGACTGTTCCTTCTGCCATTTCTTTTACCTCCTTATCTATAAACTGAAATCTCAGAAGGCTTCAAGAAAAAAAGGCCACAAAGTCAAAAGTCTTTGTGGCCTCTGTAAACGCAAAAACTTCTAAAATTCTATATTTAGAATATCACACGCTCACACAGTTAGTCAAGGAGAAAAACAGGATGGGGTGTTAACTTGTTTTCAATTAAACTGTAACATTTATGAAAATGATGCCGGTGATGTGCAATAACACTGTGACAGGCGGGACATAATTTTAGCTTGAAACACAGGCCATGACTTATTTAAACCATCCTTGCGCAAAAGATCCGTACTTATCGGAAAAAGGAATTTAAAAACATTAATAGAGTAATACCTGATTCTCTTTAGATCTCGATTCGCCTATGCTCGTCACATATATAGCTGCCCTGCCTCCTACAGGGCATTTTGTTTCACATATGCCGCATCCGATACAGAGTTCCAGGTCGACATTAGGTTGTTTAAGCATGATTTCATTCCCCTCCCTGTTTCTGGACTTCGCTTCCTCGAACCATATCGCTTTCTTTGGAGTAGGACAGATCTCCTCACATACAATGCACGGGATATTATGTGCCCATGGCAGGCATCTTCCCTTGTCTATCATTGCAAGCCCTATCTTGACCTTAACCTTTTCCTCAAGTCTCAGTTTCTTTATTGCCCCTGTCGGGCAGACCTGGCCGCAAAGCGTACATCTGTATTCGCAGTAGCCGATTCTCTGCACCAGAACAGGTGACCATATCCCTTCAAGTCCTGCTTCAAGGAGCGCGGGCTGAAGACCGTTGGTTATGCAGACCTTCATGCACTCCCCGCACTTCACGCATCTTTTCAGGAACTCCTTTTCCTCAAGGGAGCCCGGCGGCCTTAAAAGAAAAGGATTTGAAGACCCTGTCTTTGCAAGAGGGGATATCTTCAGAAGCGGGACTGCAACAATACCCGAAACAGCTGAGGTTATAACCCTCCTCCTGCCGAGATCCATTGCTGCAGAAGACCCTTTCCTTAAAAAACCAAAGCTGACGGCATTCTGGGGACATATGTCATCGCAGTTCCAGCAATACAAACATTCCGTATCCTTCCATTCATCTTTTATATCAGGAGAAGCATTTCCCGGACATACAGAGGAGCATGCGCCGCATGATGTGCAATCCTCGCTTACTGTCCTCTTAAGCAACGAAAATCTCGAAAGTATTCCAAGAAAGGCGCCCAGAGGGCATAGATACCTGCACCAGAACCTTTTTTCGACCAGATTTAGGCCGAGCGCCAGAAAGAAGAGAAGGCCTATGAAGACGTTCTGTCTGAAATACGACTGCTGAAAAGACAGCACGCTCTTTCTCAGCATCATGTACATTGACTCTGATACATCAACTATCCCTTTTGGATGAAGGTCATACATTGTATCGAATATCGCATTCATGCTGAGGTTAAAGAGTGGATAGAAGCTTAGAGAAAGAGACCTTATAAAGAGAGAGATCGGGTCCACAATACCGGCTAACTGCAGGGAAAAGAGTGACGACACAAGGAGGAATATGAGTATATAGTATTTTATCCTGTGCCAGCCTCTGGGTTCTTTTATCGCACCCTTTTTCCCCGGAGAACCGACCATATTGTTGAGAGTCCCGAGGGGACATATCCATCCGCAGAATACCCTGCCCAGAACAACGGTCAGAACAATTACGATCAGGGAAAAGTAAAAAGCCTTTTCCACGGTATGAGAAGCAAACAGCGTGGTCACAAAAATAAGAGGGTCAAAATCGAGGAATATCTTTACAGGATAGCCAAGTTCATCCCTGCCGGTTGACTCTGTCTGGAGGAAAAGAAAGAGGAAGAGGAGCAGGGATATTCCCTGAGTTATCCTCCGTGCTGCTTTCATCGTCTTATATATTGATTCTCCTGATGTTGAGTTTTGAAATGTCCATAGTGCCCAATCCTGCTTCAGCACCTATCCTAACATATCCGAGATCGCCGCCCTTCATGCCGAAAAGTGTTGCACCACAGGAGTCTATTGCAACCTGGTCGATCCCGGCGATAACAGTATTCATTATTTTCACATCGCTGAGGCTGCCGCCCTGAGGTCCGTTGGCTGTAAGAATACGTACTGCATCGAGTATGGTCAGCGTTGGTTTGATAACCGTCGACAGATCAACAAGGCTCTCATCAAGCTTCTGGTGGATAACGTTTCTTGATCCCCCCATCACACCCATCCAGTTCTTCATCGACATAGTGAGCTTTGCAAGACCGTGATGTTTTGCTATAGGGACATTAATCACCTTGTCAGCCTCAAAGATCTCTGTATAAAGAGGCCATGACTTAAGAGCCTGCCCCTTTATAGTCATTTCCCTGAATTTTCTGTTATCGACATAATTCACCTCTGCCCCGTAAGGGCGCACTGCATCTGCAATGCCGCTCTGCACATAACATCTCCGTGGGTCATTGACTGTCCTGTCAAAGACCTTTACTTTCTTGGCGCCTGCATCGAAGCAGAGTTTTACAATCGCAGATACAACCTCAGGGTTCGTATTCGCTGCCTGCTCCGGTAATCTGTCCCAGGCCATATTAGGCTTTACCACAACAATATCACCTCTTGAGATGAAACGCCTGATCCCGCCCAAAGCATCTATTGCTGCAATTGTTATTTTTTCAGGTGATAATCCCTTTGCGACCACAAGATCGGGCATGACGGACGCAGAGGCTGTTTTAATAAGAAAGTTAATCTTATCGGGCAGTGCAATACCGGCTCCGGTGATTGCTGCAAGTTTTATAAATTCTCTCCGATTCATAATAGCCCCCCTGACTTCAAGCCGGGATATTCAAAATAAATTAAAAACTTATTGTTTAAATTATATCATTCTTAATTTGATGTTGATAATATTACAGATAAGCCCTTGATCCAGAGCCGTTTTTTAATGTCTGTCTTCATTTTTTTTCTTTCCCTGCTTTTGATTTTTGGAGAAAAGTAATATCATAGTGACAAAGGAGATAACATGGAAGAGGTAAAGAACATAGCACTCGTTGCACATGATAACCGCAAAAAAGATCTCATCGAATGGGTGGAATGGAATTATGAAGGATTAATACAACATAAACTGGTTTGCACAGGGACTACCGGCAGACTTGTTGAGGAAGCCCTGCAAAAGAAACTTGAAGGGAAACTGACCAATTTCAACATTCTGAAATTAAAATCAGGCCCCCTCGGCGGTGACCAGCAATTAGGCGCCATGATTTCAGAAGGCAAAATCGACCTGATCATATTTCTCTGGGACCCCATGACCACACAACCTCATGATGTTGATGTGAAGGCTTTATTGCGTATAGCTGTTGTTTATAACATCCCTATTGCGTGTAACCGGGCCTCAGCAGATTTCCTGATTTCATCACCGATAATGAATCAGAGATATACTCCTGTATTGAAGGATTACTCAGAGTATATTAAAAGAGGAGTTGATTTAGTCTGATGGAAAACAGGGATTGCAATTTTTACAGAAATCAGAGGGCAGGAGGAAAGTCAAAGGTTGAAACTCTAAACTCTGGTATATTTCAAGACCTGCCCTGTTAAGTTCTTCTATTTAATTTAAAATCAGAAATAATTCTTTGTTTTTATCTGGAAACTTTCTTTTTGATGGCTTTTACCTTTGAAGTGATTTTCTTAGTGACCTTTTTCTTAATCGCTGTTACCTTCTTTACAGCCTTTTTAGCCGCACTCTTCTCTGCTCCTTTTGCCTTTTTTACAGCCTTCTTAACAGCCTTCTTAACAGCTTTTTTAACAGCCTTTTTCTTTAACATCCTTCCTCCTCATATATCGAGATTTTTCAAAATGCTGCTGAAATCATGAACAATTTAACAAAATATTATCAGGGTTTGCTGATGTTGTCAATCAATGTAAGATTAACTTTGAATAGTCTTTAGTGTTGTCTGCATCTCTACTATTGCAAATTTCCGGCGCTAACCACCAGGGCTTCTTTTGAATCTCTGTGATTTAAGCCTTTTCTTCAGCGCCTCTCTGCGCTTTCTTTTTTCTTTCACAGATGGTTTTTCGTAAAAACTTCTCTGTTTGACCTCTTTAAACAGCCCGTCCTTTTGAAGCTGTCGTTTTAGAGATTTGAGCGCCCTATCTAAATCATTTCCATAAACTTTTATATCCAAAATAGTTTATCTCCGTCCCCTTCCTTGTCCCCTGTTACCACCAAAACCGCTTCTCCCTCCGCCAAAACCGCGTCTCTCTCTCGGCTGCTGGGGTCTTGCCTCGGCAACAGTGATGGTCCTTTCCATAAGCATCGTGCCATTCAGTTCATCAACTGCTTTCTTTGCATCTTCTTCAGCTGTCATTTCAACAAAACCGAAGCCTTTGGGATTCCCTGTATGCGAATCAGTTATGATTTTTACAGATTCCACCTCTCCGATATTTGCAAAGATTCTCCTGATATCTTCTTCCGTTGCCTTGAAAGAAATGTTTCCGACATAAAGCTTCTTTTCCATATTTCATCTCCTTTTATTTGAACCGTAAAAACAAAAAACCCCAGAGACTTTCAAAGTCTCTGAGGTTTCCCTAACTCTAAAAGTTGTAGTGTAGTATACCCTGTTCACATGGAAATGTAAACAAGAGTTTACATCCCGAATCCACCGTCAACTTTGCGAGGGAACGCATTCGAACGGTTTCAGCGGGCCGTTTTGCCTCACCGTCCAGGTGAGGCGGCCCGGCGCCCCGGAGCGAAGCGGGAATGAGAGAGAATGACGTTCTCTCGCCTATGGCACTTTTTTGATGGTGGATTTAGGACATCTGGGCCTCGAGTCCCTGCTCCTTTCACCTGGTGATGCACAGCATATTGAACAAGGCCGTAAATCTTAAGGGTTTTCATCAATCTGTTTATTTAATATTTAATGTGAAAAAAAGTGACAGGATGTCTTACTCACCCTGCAGTATCTATCGTTTATTGTTCTAATTGTGAATGATATGGGATAGAGCTGCTGAACCGTTGTCATACGAAAAAAACATTTGACAATACCCCTTTTCATTTTTCTCAGGAATAAATGAAAATTTTTCTTTCATTTTACCGCAGGGTCTGGCATATTAAAAACAGACGTGAAGAAGCTCAATCTGTACATATTTATTTTGATTCTGTCATTCCCGATGATCCTCTTTTTCCACATATCCGGTGCTAAAGCCGAGTCCCGGGGCGACCTTCAAAAGGATCTCGTATCAATCCTCCATCTTAAATCCGCCGGACTGCTGGGAAGTAGCGAAAACACAAGTGAACGCAGCAACAAATTTCTGCAGAACCTCCGTATCCCTTTGGATGAAAGCCTCAATGTCTACTTTGACTTCAACTCCCCGGAGTTTCAGAGTTTAATGTCAAGAGACAACAGCACGGATTTCCGCGCATTCTTCGGTCTCAATATCCTCTTTAGATAACCATCGATCCTCTGCCGGGTTCTCTCCTTTCCTTCAGTCGGTTTACAACTCGATAATAAAACTGTTTCTCCTGTGAAAGTCCGCCTGCGGACCTGTATGGGTCAATGCCCAGTAGGTTGCCTTTCCATTGACAGATTTTATAACAGCACTGACGGCGACATTTAATGCCTGATCAGCCGTGATAATCTTATCCAGATCGAGATTCAGTGAAAGCATCAGGTTTTCCGGCCGGATAAGGACAGTAAACGGTAGTGACGTCAATGCATGCTCCTCATGCATATCCCGCCGATAAGCCTTGAATCGATAGACATTCCAGTGCCCTGACGGTGAAAGGTTGAATTCCCAGTATTGGTCAGAATTTTTTACACCAAGAAAGAACTCGAGACATGTCTCTTCCCACAGTCCGTTTCTGCGTTCAGGCACATCTGTCTGCGCAGGTATCACTATTTCTGCCAGAGTGCCAAAGAGTTCATAAATGATTTCAAGTGTATTGCAACGCCGGCTGATGTTGCCTGTAATTTCAATCCCTGACAAAAGATCTGCCGACGGAAATGGCTTCAGGGAAAAACTATGCCTGTTCATCTGATTTCCCTGATGATATTGCGAATGACTGTCTCCTGTGATTCGATGCTCTCGGTCAGCCTGAACTGGACAAGCGCCCTTGCAAGATTGTGTTCCGGCCGCCTCACCTTGAAATAAACATCGCCTTCCAGATAGTCTGTTAAAAATCTCAGCCCGAGTTCGAACGCTATCAGGCATATCGAGTCATAAATATATTCAAAGTCATCTTCTCTGAAGAATCTTCCTGCCATTGATAAATAACCTCGCAAGATCGCCCTGCAAAGGCCGGTGTCGAAATGAACATCCTCCCATTTTTCGGTTTCCTCTCCGAGGGGATTGCAGCCCGAACGGAGGCAGTCTCCGATATCATAATGAACAAGTCCGGGCTTGACAGTGTCAAGGTCAACAATGCTGACAGCCTGCCCTGTAGCGTTTTCTATCATGATGTTGTTGACCTTTGGATCACCGTGAATAGGCTGGAGAAGCAGTCTGCCCTGCGCTTTGGCATTCTCAAGGACATGCGCAAAGTTACTTCGATCGCTCACGAACTTCAGGGAATAATCCAGCTCCGGAGATCTGCCAGCGGAATATTTCGCCAGAACCTCATTAAAGTGTTGCAGGTATCGGGGGGTAATGTGGAAGCCTTCAAGCGTATCAGCCAGCCTGTCAGGAGGCAGGTCACTGAGGAGAGTATGGAACATGCCGAGCGCATAGCCGACTTCCCGGGCATGATCAACATCTTTGATGGTGTCAAAAGACCGCGCTCCTTCAATAAAGCTGATAGCGCGCCAGAATGACCCATCCTCATCAAGCCAGTGGTCCCGGCCGTCATGTGTCAAAAAGACCCGTGGAACCTCCCAGCGGCGGCCTGCACCGGGGTTGGTATTCTGAAGACGCAAGCGGAGATGCTCGGTGGAGATGTGCATATTGCGCATGACAAGTTCAGGCCGGCGAAACACCTGTGTGTTAATGCGTTGCAGAACAAAATGCCTTTTATCTTCTGCATCCAGTGTTACCAGAAAGGTGCTGTTGATATTGCCGTTGCCGAACTCACGAATGTCAATAATTTTGCCATGCGGTCTGAATTGCCCTGCAACAGAAAAAAGATCGCTCAAGCCTTTACCTCATGAATCAAGATTTATTCAGAATGACACTTATTCTATTGCAAAAAAGTATCGCGGTCAAATTACTTCTGCTTTATATACCGAGGGATTCTCTGCACGACTCGCAGAAGCCGGGGCCTTTTCTGTCCGTATCACTGATGCTGTTTGAGAAAAACATGATGCAGGATCGTTTGCGGCAATGATCAAGGCCGTATGTATGGCCAAGTTCGTGTATTGCTTCTTTCAGCGTTCTTAGATAAAGAAGCGGCCTGTCCGGCTTCAGGCCATAGAATTCCTGCCCGAGCCTGGCAATCGAGACGACCGCCGCTCCTGTTATAATCCCCGCCTCTCCGAAGACGAAGTTAAGCCGGGGCACGTATAGGTCTTCGGCTGTAATGCCGAGAACCCTGTCACAGCCGCTTCTTTTTTTAAACCCTTCCAGTTCGTCGAGGATGATTGATGAATGGTACTGTCTGCGCTTTGCGTTGAAAGCGCCTTTGGGGACAGGGATCTCTTGTCCGGCTTCACTTCTTACAGGCAGAAACTCTTTTAATTTCTTCATTAAATATTCAAGGATGTCTTTTTCGACCTGCCCGATTGGAATGACGAGAAGCTTTTTCATGCTGATTTCATCCTGGATACGATCTTCCCCGATAGATTTTCCTATGCTTGATTCAATTGTATCAGATGCCGGCACGATAACAAAAGACTGAGCGCTGGAAATCCTGAAAAACCAACAGATTTCCCGGCAAAATAGGAACTGATTCTTATCCTGAATAGGAACTTTCTCCAATTGCTGAAAGTCGCTCAATAAGTTATCCTAAAATCAAGAAAAGAGAAAAGGAGGGTAAGACGATGACGGCAACAAAAAACATAAACACCACAGGGATGATAATCGCGGGTCCGGTACTCGGACTTCTTTATGCAGCATTACTTCCATTCATAGGGATTGCAGTCGTGGCAAAACTGGTCATTGAGAAGACATTAGGCAGAGTAATTGTTTCGGCAGGCAATGCATCTTTTGGATGGAGGCCGAGCGAATCCTATCTTGCAGGCAAAAAGAAAAATAAATAAAGATCGCGGAACATTCCCCGATGATAGGCTCCTGAATATAAAGGAGCCTTTTTGTTCCTACTCTTAAGACAATCGCGCCCTCTGAATATTGCATTTAATGAAAGATGTAAAAGTAATGTCCTATACTTTGTCATTCCGGCTCGTCCGGTCGTAGCGACTCTCAGCGAAGACTCGCATCGAGAATCTTCTGTGGAAGGGACTCCCGACAAGCGGGAGTGACAGGAAATAGGACATTTGTTATACAGGAATCAATAGCCGGGCTAATGGTTAACGACCGGAAGACTTCACCCCCGTTTTCTGCTTCCCTCATATAATTCATATTCGATCAGTCTGCACTCAATGCTGCCATTATAAAACTGGATCCTCCTTTTCGACCTTAAACCTACCCTTTTTGCGAGTCCGGGGTTCCCGGTAAAAATATATCCTGTATATCCTTTGCATTTATGTTTAAAAAAATCACCGATGCCTTTGTATGTGTTTTCAAGTTCGATTATCCTTCCCATGCGCTCTCCATATTCGGGATTCAGCATTACCACACCTCCTCCTGCCGGGACTGTTGTTTCCGAATAATCACAGCACATGAAATCTATCAGGTGTTCCACACCCGCTGTTTGTGCATTTTTTCTGGCGGTCTCGATAGCACCGGGACTGATATCAGAAGCTATTATCCTCGAGTCTAAGGACTTTCCGGCCAATGCCTTTGCTCTTTCTCTCAACTGTTTCCATAAGGAATTATCGAATCCTTTCAGGTGCATGAAAGCATAATTATTTCTGAGGAGGCCGGGCACCCTGTTAAGGGCGATTAATGCAGCCTCAATGGCAATAGTCCCGCTCCCGCACATCGGGTTGATAAAGTTGCCTCTGCCGTTCCATCCGGTTGCCAGAACAAGCGCTGCCGCCAGCGTTTCCTGCAAAGGGGCTCTCAGCGGTATTTTTCTGTATCCGCGTTTTGAAAGCGGCTCCCCGGATGTATCCAGATAGACCGCACACCTCTGATCTTTCCAGTGCAGGTGAACCACGATGCTGTCTTTTTCAGGACCGGAATCAGGACGGCGACCGCTTCTGTTTTTAATCCTGTCGACTATAGCATCCTTGCATTTAAGGTTTGCGTATCTCGAATCGGTTATGGCGGGTGTATTGACAGTTGAAGTTACGCTGACGTAACCGTCTTCATGAATATAGTCTTCCCATGTTATTCGTGACAATTCCCTGTAAAGCTCGTCAGCTGTTTCTGCATTAAATTCGGACAAGAGGTACAGAATACGCTGTCCGGTCCGTAAAAAAAGGTTGAGGGTCATTGTATCTGCGAGATTTCCTTCGGTCACGATACCGGTCATGTTTTCATCAATTATGGCAAAACCTGATGACCGTATCTCATCTGCAACAAAGGATTGCATGCCTTTGGCACAGGAAACAAAAATAACACTCTTATTCATGATGACAAGTTATTGCTGTCCAAATAATTTCAAATATACATAAGAAGGCGGGATGTTGAGAAAACAGAATAACGACACCCTCTTCTTTAAGATTTATTTTGGACAAGTATGCTTCAAACTGTTTTATCAATCGTCATCGCGATGTTTCCCTTTACTGCGATGACCCTTTTCCCTATGCTTGTAGTGTTCTTTGTCCTCATGTTTATATTCATGTCTATACTTGTGCTCCCAGTATCTTTCTTTTTCCCACCCTGACCAGTTTTTCTTGAACTGTCCGTAAGGGATCCGGTCATGCCCCTGCGGGATATGACGGTAATTTGGGGGGAGATTTATTATCACTTGCGGCAAAAAGGAGGTCGAAATATGGAGCCATGGTCCGTTATATGTCTTCCCTTTGTACCAGCGCCCCTCATAAGGGCGGTACCAATAGCCATGGTAAAAGATGATATCAACCCCGACATCAGGAGCATAATATGCATAAGTGCCCGGTATCAGAAAAACCGCCGGCGGCTGGGGAATCACTACAGGCGGAGGAGCGCCGATACCGATATTGATATTGACATTAGTGCCTGCCGATGAATTCCCGGACAAAACAAAAAAAATCGCCAAAAAAGACAAGGAAATTATTTTTTTTATAAGCATTTGATAACCTCCATGTAAAATCGAAAAATGATTGTTTAATATTACCATACATACTTGTCCAAAATAAAACTTTACAGAAGGCGGAATGCCTCGAAAACAGAATAAATCGACATGATTATTAAATGTCAGCCCTCGACTTTGTTAAATAAACGCATTAACGATAACCCTGTGTTTGTGTTATTTTGTAATTGTTTGTGGATTGATTTTCAGGGTGTCGTTATTCTGTTTCCTCAACATCCCGCCTTCTTATGTATATTTGAAATTATTTTGGACAGCAATGATTACCATAGTCATTCCAAAAATGTGCAGTATGGAGAGAATAATTGTAAAAAGGTCCCGGTAATCGTCAAATGCTTATGTGTTATGGGGTTACAGGGCGGAGGGTCAGAAGCACGGCATCAAAACCGTTTGAATTTCAGTGCAAATTTCAGAAAAGTCCCTGCATTTTCCATAAAACGCAGCCAGCTGTCAGGAGAGCGCCACAGCATGGTAAAGTATGAAAAAAGCACCTTGGGGCGCATAAAGTGAGTCCGGTAGAATTTATGGTACAGTTTCTCCATACGCTCCCTGCTGATCTCCTTCGGTATGAACTGGAAATGCAGGCCGTCCATCTTTTCCCAGTCCTCATCAAACTCACCCAATTCGTGAATCCTTTCATAAAGAGGCGAACCCGGATATGGTGTAAAACGGGCGATATTAAAATCATCTACAGGCAAAGAAAAAACATATTCCATGGTTTTTCTTATGCTTGATTCGGTTTCACCCGGCAACCCCATCATCAGCAGGCCTTTAACCCTTATCCCCGCCTTGTTTATCAACCGTATCTTTTCCGACATCAGTGATAGGTCAACATTCTGGCGATGTCGGGCCAGAAGATTTTCATCTCCTGTTTCAATTCCCAGACTTATCATCCAGCAGCCCGCAGCCTTCATCTGTCTGAGCAGTTCCATGTCAATATGCTCGGCCCTCACAGCACAGTTGAAGGTCATCCCGAGCGGGCGGTCTATCAAAAGGGTCATAAGCTCTTCGGTCCTTTTCCTGCTGAGGGTGAACTGATCGTCGTAAAAATTCAGATGCCTCAACCCGAACCGTTCGTTCAGATACAGCATATGCTCATATACATATCCGGCTGAATTATAACGGTAGCTCCGGCGAAACACGGACCTGTCGCAGTAACTGCATTGATAAGGACAACCGCGACTGCTTATGCAGCTTGAATTGGGTGTTTTTGGATAATTGAATATCGGGAGCGTATATGTCCCCGGGTAGCCCGGCAGTTTTTCATATGCGGGGAACGGGAGGGTATCGAGGTCGAGCAACTTCTGCCTGAAACCATTAAAGTGAATCTCTCCTTTCAAGCGGTATACAAGTCCCTGAATTCCTGATACATCAGCGCCTGCGCTCTCCATCAGTTTGCGCAGCACTTCTTCTCCTTCTCCCACGATAACAAAGTCCACAGCCGGATACTCCTCCGGTATTCTTTTATTCAGCGCAGAAACATGTGTTCCCCCGAACACGGTTTTAATCCCTGGAAGCACGCCTTTGGCGTATTGCGCGAGACGGATGCCGTCAAGAAAATTAGCGGTAGTACAACTGAAGCCGATGAAAGCCGGATGCTCGGCATTAAGTAAGTCACGCAACTTAAGCTCTGAATCCGGCATGGCAAAGCAGTCCATGATAGATGCCTGAAAACCGTGTTTTTCAAGATATGCCGCTATACCGGCAAGGCCCAAAGGGGGCATAATATTTGCGAGTCTTGAAATATCCTTATGTGCAGTATCCCGTTTGTAACCCAGCGGGTGGACAAGCAGTATCTTCTTTTCATTCAGAGCAGTCAAGGGCGAAAAACACCTCATCAGATGATTATGTTTATAAAAATAACATATTTATACACTGGTTGTGCAAACTGAAGATTTCTAATATCGAGCATTAATATACTGGTTAACCACTCAAGCCGAAACCTCCGGTTTCGAAGCATTTTTTGATGCCAGGCCAGAATAAACAGACTCAACATATTGTAATTGTCTGTTAAATCTAATATGATTTTTTTAAGGAGGACATATCATGAGCGAAATAATAGTTATTGCCGATTTAGGGAATTTCAAGGCCTATAAAGTTACAAGGGATCCACTGGGACTAAAAAGCGATAAAATAGAAATGATGAGAAGCTTTGTTTTTATTGAGCCTCATGCCAAATCATCAGAAAAATTCAGTGATAAAGCCGGTAGATTCTATATCGGAAGCGGCAAAAAAGGAACAACAGCGGGATTCGGCGAACCTCACAATATTGAGACAGAGGCCAGGAAAAAACTTATAAAGCAATTCTCTGAAGAGATAAATACTTTAGTTGCAAGTGAAGATTGTGACAGGTGGTATTTGGCTGCTGACAAGGTCATAAACAGCCAGATAATTAAAAAACTAAGACCGGCCGTAAAGGCCAGGCTGAAAAAGAATATTAAATCCAATTTAACAAAGATCGCCAAATCCAGACTCATGAGTTATTTTGCCTGAGCAAAAAAGGCGAATATTGAAAGATGCAAAAGCAATGTCCTATACTTTGTCATTCCGACTCGTCCGGTCGTAGCGACTCTCAGCGAAGACTCGCATCGAGAATCTTCTGTGGGAAGGACTCCCGACAAGCGGGAGTGACAGGAAATAGGACATTTGTTATACAGTAATCATAGTTCATAACTCAGAGTCGAAATTTCATATAGTACAGAAAAACCATAAAAGTGAGGGATTGAGAGAATGGGGAATATCTTTTCTGACAGGATATCGGATGTTCCAAGGTCGTTCATCAGGGAGATCCTGAAAGTTGCAGTGGACGAAACCGTCATTTCTTTTGCAGGAGGACTGCCGAACCGGGAACTGTTCCCTCTTGAGGAGATTAAGGCAGCGTCCAACAGGATCCTTAATGAATTTGGCAGGGATGTCCTGCAGTACAGCACATCTGAGGGTTTTCCGGAACTACGTCAATGGATTGCCGTCAGATACAGGGAGACGAAAGGCATTTCTGTTGATCCGGCTAATATCCTCATCACAGCAGGGTCACAGCAGGGGCTCGATCTTCTCGGAAAGACATTCCTCAATGAAGGGGATGGCGTCGTAATCGAGGAACCCGGCTATCTCGGTGCAATACAGGCATTTTCGATCTACAGATCGGCTTTCCATCCGGTCCCTGTAGATATTGACGGTATAGATACGCTCATGCTCGAGCGCGCGGTCTCAGACCGCAGAAGCAAACTCTTCTATTGTGTCCCGAACTTTCAGAACCCCTCGGGGATAAGTTACTCTATAGATAACCGGGACAAAGCGGCCGGCATTCTTAAAGGAAGAACGACCATCCTGGTCGAGGACGACCCTTACGGAGAATTACGTTTTCTCGGCATGGATAGACCCTCTTTTTACAGGCTCATCCCTGAAAATACAGTTCTATTAGGGTCTTTCTCTAAGATCGTCGCCCCTTCATTCAGGATAGGCTGGATCATGGCAAAGGATGAGATCTTGGAGAAGCTCATCATCGCCAAGCAGGCGTCGGACCTCCACACGAATTATTTCGGACAGCGGCTCATTCTCCAGTATCTGAAGGACAACGACATAGATGAACATATCAGGAAGATACGCGAGGCATACGGAAGACAGCGGGACGCAATGGTCAATGCGATAAAGGAGCATTTCCCGGATGATGTTTGCTTCACCGAACCGGAGGGGGGGATGTTCCTCTGGGTAACGCTTCCTGTGCAGATAGCGGCGATGGATGTTTTCAGGGAAGCGATTAAACATAAGGTCGCCTTTGTGCCGGGAGATCCTTTTTATGTTAACAGGAGGAATGTCAATACGCTCCGGCTGAATTTTTCGAGCGTTGATGAGGAAACGATCCGGACCGGCATAAGGCGTCTGGGAGATGTCCTGAAGGACATGATCAATGCCCGATGTTTCTAACCCGCGTGGTTGAATCCAAATCCACCACCAAAAAAGTGCCATAGGCGAGAGAACGTCATTCTCTCTCATTCCCGCTTCGCTCCGGGGCGCCGGGCCGCCTCACCTGGACGGTGAGGCAAAACGGCCCGCTGAAACCGTTCGAATGCGTTCCCTCG
>JBFMDL010000071.1:0-16563 GCA_040753635.1 Nitrospirota bacterium
GGCCATAGTAGGTTGCACGACCACAACCGAAGGGCTGAACCCGAAGCTAAGGAGTAGAGCTTTAATCCTGTGGACGTGAAGGGAGACATAGCAAAGAAGGCTGAGATGCCCGAAACTTATTCTCCGGATAGCGGACGGAATCCGTGAGGCAGAGAACGAGTATGTCAAATCACACATTGGGAGGAAAGAATACTACCCCTGAAGCCGTTTAATTTCGGGAACCGCCTTGGTACGTGAACCGTATGCCGGGTGGTGTGAGAGACCGGAGGGGGCAACCCCTCGGTCTACTCGATTATCATAATGTCATGAAAAAAATTATTCCGATTTTCAGCATTTTCCTCGTATCATTCTTTTTCCTTCCTTCGATATCTCATGCAACAGCAGAATACGCGCGCCAGACCGGATTCAAGTGCAATGAATGTCATGTTGAGGCTGTAGGCGGCGGTCCTCTTACGAAAAAGGGGAAAGAATTTATGGAGGACATGAGGATAAAGGGCCTTTACAGGCCCCTGTCAAAGACGCAGAAAATAGTGCGTTTTATCATTGCCTATATACACCTGTTCACGGCTATAATCTGGTTCGGCACGATACTTTATGTCCATATTCTCCTTAAACCGGCATATGCCGCCAAGGGACTCCCAAAGGGTGAATTATTTCTTGGGTGGATTTCTATAATCGTCATCGCTGTAACAGGAACCTTGCTCACAATTGCGAGAATCCCTTCCCGGGAGGTGTTTTATACGACCAAATTCGGGATCCTTTTGAGCATAAAGATCATCCTGTTCCTGGTGATGTTTTCTACTGCGGTTATTGTGACCTTTTATATCGGCCCCAAAATGAGGGCAAAGAGAAAAGCTTTGAATAAGAAAGAGACAGAGGAGTTTACTGCTGAGGGTCTTCTCCATTATGACGGTAAGGATGGAAGACCGGCGCATATTGCCTATAAAGGTCTGGTTTATGATGTGACAAAAAGCAAACTCTGGAAGGGCGGCTCCCATCTCCAGAAACATCCGGCAGGCCATGACCTGACAGATGCCTTGAAGGCAGCGCCGCATGGGGAGGAGAAGATTATTTCATTGACCCGGGTCGGGAGACTGATATCCGGCCCGGAAAAAACTGTTAAACCTTTCCATGAAAGACTGTTCTATTTCTTTGCTTATATGAACCTTGTGCTGGTATTCCTTATCATTTTTGTTATAGCTCTGATGAGATGGGGGATATGATTCAGGGCATGTTCTGATTCTCCGGCTCATTCTTCATCATTGTCTTCTTGATATTTAGCTCATCTTTTGATACCTTTAATAAAGTTTTTTCTTGGAGCAGGGGGAAAATGCAGATTAATACAGGAAAATGGTCCCGGAAAGAAGTAGATGCCATCATACATAAAGCCTCTGAGATTAATGACCCCGGCGACAGGATCGCCTTTCTTTCAGGACAGTTTCTGGGCATTGATTACAAGGAATCAACATTGACCGGAAGCCCGCAAACCCCGGAAGTATTTGTTATAAACTTTCAAGGAGTTGATTGTTTTACATATATCGACTACATCGAGGCGATGAGATTATCCGGCTCTTTTTCTGAATTTAAAGAGAATTTGAAAAAAGTCAGATACAGGGGAGGGAATGTCGCTTTCGAAAACAGAAATCACTTCTTTACCGACTGGAGCGAATTCAATTCAGGTTATATTGATGATGTTACAGATAAGATCGGAAAGCATAAAACAAAAAGAATTATGAAAATGCTGAACCGGAAGGATGACGGGACATATTTTATCCCGGGTATTAAGCCAAAGCAGAGAGAAATCAGATATATCCAGGCAGATATCATTGATGATTCAGTTTTCAATGGACTGAGGTCAGGCGATTATGCCGGCGTTTATTCAGAGATAAACGGACTGGATGTATCTCATGTGGGGATTATTATCAGGGATATCGACATGGTTTATCTCAGGCATGCCTCCCGAAATGAAAGAAAAATAATTGATCAGGATTTCGGGAATTACATATCCGGCAAGCCGGGACTGATTGTGCTGAGACCCCGGAAACTTTTAAATTGAAATTAACCAAAAAGAGACAAGTGAATCCTGACAGGCAGAATTCCATGCTTAAAATGATTTTCAGCGGCCGCATGCTTGTGGCGCTCCTGATGGGTTTTTCATGCGGCCTGCCCCTTCTCCTTACAATAACCGTATTGCAGGCGTGGATGAAGGAAGAGGGTGTTGACCTCACTGTGATCGGCATCATGGCCCTTGCGGGTCTTCCCTATACTGTGAAGTTTCTGTGGGCTCCTTTTCTTGACCGCTTCACCCTGCCTTTTTTGGGCCGCAGAAGAGGATGGCTTCTGACAGCGCAGTTTTTTCTGATGCTTTCAATCGCTGGCCTCGGCTTTTCTGACCCGGCAAATCATCTCTGGCTGCTGGCGTCAGCGGCATTCCTTGTTGCTTTTTTCAGCGCCTCGCAGGATATTGTTGTTGATGCATACCGGAGGGAAGACCTGTCAGACGAGGAACTCGGATTAGGTTCGTCTCTTTATATCAACGGATACCGTGTCGGCATGCTCCTTGCCTCTGGAGGCGGATTGATAATGGCGGATTATATGCCGTTTTCGATGGTATATCTGATAATGGCTGTTTGCATGCTGCCCGGTATTATCACTACTTTGCTGGCGCCTGAACCCGTGATTGTCGCCGGAGCGCCTCAAACAATGAGAGAAGCTGTTTTCGAACCTCTGATCGAATATTTTTCAAGACAGGGAGCTGTATTGATTCTTGCCTTCATACTTTTATATAAAATAGGAGACACAATGGCCAGCGCTATGACTACGCCATTTTATCTTGATATCGGATTCTCAAAGACAGAGATCGGCGCGGTCGTCAAGCTTTTCGGTTTCTGGGCTACAATAGCAGGAAGCCTGATCGGCGGTCTTATTATGTTAAGACTTGGTATAAACCGTTCCCTCTGGATATTCGGCTTTCTCCAGGCAATATCAACAGCCGGGTTCGCAGTCCTTGCGAGAATCGGCTACAGCGTCCCCGCGCTCTCCGCAGTCATTGCATTTGAAAATCTGAGCGGCGGCATGGGGACGGCCGCCTATGCAGCATTTATGGCAAGTATTACCAATAAAAAATTTACTGCAACACAGTATGCGCTCTTAAGCAGTCTGATGGGAGTCCCGAGGGTGCTTGCATCCGCACCGACAGGGTTCCTTGCAAAAAATATGGGATGGGAGAGCTTTTTCATTGTTTGCACTTTGATCGCCATCCCCGGGATGCTGCTTCTTTTGAAGTTTGCGCCCTGGACCCCTGTTAAGACAGCATTGACAGGTATTTCTAAAGAATGACGGAGTGCAGGATTACCGAAGACAATATCATGCCCGCCTCTTTCCGAGATAGAACCAGGCATTGAACAAGACGAGGAGGATTGTGAGAGTGAAGATGAGATTAGCGGGAATTTCTACATAAATAATTTTTTCCATATAGTGGATGATGAATGAGCCCTTGTATGTGAGTGAGGGGTCATGCTTCGACCTCAGCCACACTTCAAGATGCGTGAAGGGGCAATACCAGTCGAATATCTGGATGACGGATGCAAAGACAAGTCCCGATACATGCAAAAATTTTATCGTCCTGTATTTTGAGCCGGGGAATGCGCCGAGGATGAGAAACAGTATCCATGCAAGATGGATAATTACAATGATGTCCGCCAGTATTCTGTAAAACACCGTGTTTTACTCTTACAGGCAGGGATATCTGCCGGAGTTGATTATATTGTGCAGCGCGACGTCTCTGTTATTTCCCTATTATGCTTACCGTGCTGGCCTGCGGTCCTTTTTCGCCTTCTTCTTCAACAAAACGCACCTCTTCGCCTATCTTCAGACGATTGAAATCACAGTTAATCACGCTGTTCCGGTGAAAATATATCTCCCTGCCGTCCTGTGTTAAAAGAAATCCGTATCCCCTATCAGGGAACAGCGCGCTTATGCGCGCATGAGGTGTCTCATCATGATATTTCACATCCTGGCGCTGCCTGCCGGAGAAATCCTCCAGCTTGCGGCGTGCTGCGTCAAAGGCATCCCTTATTGCCACGTCAAGGTCTTTACTGGGTTCGCGTTTAATTATCAGTTCCCTGCCGGGGACCGTCATATCGATGCGGACGTTATATAATACCCCTTCACGGTGATGGCGATGGGGGACTTCCACAACAACCCTGCACCGCATGATGTGACTGCAAAACCTGTCGAGCTTTTCAATCTTCTCAAGGAGTTCTTTTTTTATGGTATCGGGAAGTATAAAATTATGTGCGGTTATTTGAGGCGAAAGTTTCATCGAACCCTCCAAAAAGTTGTTTGTCATTATCTTTAACTCAATAGTATCAATCAGCAGTGGCCGTGTCAATCGATATAATGCATATTCGGCGATGAACGCATCCAGCTGATATACAGCAACGTGATTCATTTGTTAGGGCAGGGGAATTCTTTTTAAACCGGGATGTTCAGTTGCGGATTAAAAAGATTATTTCTTTTCCTGGAGATTTTTTAACTGAGTAGTTGCGTTCTCGACAGCTTTCCGTATTTCAGTATTGTCCGGGTCGAATTCGAGCAGACTTTCCCATATCGAAATCGCGTTCCTGATATTGCCTTTGCGGTACTGCTCAAGGCCTTTTTGCGTGAGTTGCGACCTGCATTCCTTAATCCTCGCGATTAAAAAGGCCCTGTCAAATGATATTGAATGTGATATGCCCCTGAAGTCTGAATAGTTTTTGATTAAAATATTATAGATTCTTCCTGCCGAGGCGAAGTCATTCCTGTCGAATGCAATGCCGGCATTTTTCTTTATCTCTTCGACAGTGCTGACATAACTGCGGAAAAGAGTCTGATCTTCCGGATATTTGGCGCAAGCATTCATGTGCGTATCGAGCGCTTTCTGGAAATCTCCGTCAGCGAGATACCTTCTGGAAAGTAAAATTGCATCATCAACCCCGTCCTTTACCACGTACATACATGATTGCAGGGACAGCAAAAGAGAGATGCCGAGGAAAGCCGATAAAATTCCGGGGAAAAGCTTCATCAACTTATCCATGTGGTAGAATAACTTTCACCGGAGAAGTTGTTTTCCTTTATCATTTCGATAAAGTGCCCGATGAGATAAGGATTGAACTGTTTCCCTGAAAAACTGGTCAACTCGCGTACGGCGTTTTTTTCGGAAAGCGCCTTTCTGTAAGGTCTGTCCGATGTCATTGCATCAAAAGCATCTGCTACGGATATTATTGATGCAAAAAGAGGGATCATGTCGCCGCTCAGACCATCGGGATATCCTTCTCCGTTGTGCCATTCATGATGATGTCTGACCACGGGTATAAACTTGTGAAGGGACGGCGCTTTGATGAGGATTTCCGTGCCGTATTCGGTGTGGCGCATCATCTCTTCCCTCTCGGACAGATCGAGTCTGCCGTTTTTACGGAGTATGGAATCAGGTGTTTTGATTTTACCGACGTCATGGAAAAGACATGCGATCTCGAGCTCTTCAAGCTCGGACGGGGACAGCCCGATCTTCCTGCCCAGTTGAAGGGAAATAGAGGAAACCCTTGTGGCGTGACCATGCGTATAAGAGTCTCTGGCGTCTATAGCTGCTGCAAGCACCTTGACAGTAGAAACATATGACTCCTCAAGATCAAGCGCAAATTTGCTCAGGCTTTCACGCTGCTCCGTTATCAGGGCTGTCATTTCGTTAAAGTTTTTCGTAAGTCTGCCGAGTTCATCCCTTGAATAAATAACGATGGGTCTGCTCCTTTTCCCTGCCTTCATTTCAGCCACCCCGGATGAAAGCTCCTTGATCGGTCTTGTTATGAATGAAGAGAGAATAAAGCTGCCGACCAACCCGAGGAAAAGTGTAGCGACAAAAACCAGGATTATTCTTTTTCTGACTTCATGTTGCGCCTTTAAGAGGGCGGATCTGTTGACTCCGAGAATGACGGCGCCGAGCTGTTTATCCATGAATACGATCGGCTGGTACACCTCGAAAAAAGACTTGATGCGGTCATCGACTTCCCTCACGACAGAGCCATCGGAGCTGCTTTTGAATATCTTTCCATCCGCAGGTTTTAATATCCCCCCTCTCATCCCGATATCATTATGCACTACTGTTACATTGTCATTCCCGACAATGGCAATATACTCCACATCCGGATTAGATTCCTTTGTCTGAAAAACAATGTTGTCAAGCCCGAGCATATCTTTGGCAAGGAAGCTGTATCCGGCTGACGAGGCTATGCTTCTGCTTAATGCTTCCGCCCTTTTGACAACCTGGCCTATCACATGCTGGTCCATCGACTTTGCTGTCATGACGTAGAAAACAAAAGTCGTGGCAATCAGAAGTATGAGAATAAAAAATGAAAATTTAAACCGTATATCTCTGAATATTTTATGCATTTAGACCCCGATATTTTTTATTTAACAAGGCGTGCGGGGTTGCCTGTAATTTTTTTGTATTTGTATGCACTGCCCCTATCACTTTATCAGGATTAATTATAACAATCTTGTCCGGGATATGTCAGCAATTTCATTATCTTGGCATTAAAATAAGGCTTTGTGGATTTTTTTCATAAAGCCATATGAAAGTATTCAAAAATTATTTTTATTGATAAGCGATATGATTTATACTAATTCCCTGACGGATTAGAGCAACAGGTAATAAATAGCAGTATCGGAAGAATATGATTTACCCGGGGAAAAAGGACGGACGGTTGATGGGAGCTTTTGGAGCCTTCTGGGGATTATCGGGAGTATCTTTTATACTCGGCAGCGCAATTTACCGGCTTTCATTGCTGGCTGTTGATGCCTTTTCGCATGTCTTCTTATGGTATCACTGGATGTCACTTTTATTAATTATCCTGTTTATGGCTTACTCTGAAGGCTACCGCGCATTCCAGCATGGATTTTCTCCCCGGGTTGTTGCGAGAGCAAGATATCTGAAGAACCACCCTCATATTCTGTATTCTATTCTGGCCCCATTGTTCTGCATGGGGTATTTCCATGCAACAAGGAGAAGGCAAATAACATCTATTTCTGTGACGTTCGGCATTATTATTCTGGTGCTGCTCGTGAGACTTTTACCACAGCCCTGGAGGGGTATTGTAGATGCAGGTGTTGTTATCGGACTCGTATGGGGCCTTGTTTCGATAATTATTTTCAGCTTTCAGGCATTCACTTCCGAAAAATTTCAATATTCTCCTGAAGTCCCGGATGAACATTAACCCCGGTTAGGGAGGCGGAAGCATAAAGACGCTCCAAAAATAAGCAGGAACTCCACCGCAGAAATTATCCCGGAGCAGCAGGATAATTTTCATGAAAATTAACTATTATGCTATAATCACCCATGCGCAAATTCCTTATTCTTATTTTAATCTGCTTTTTCGTTTTTGCTCTGGGTGGAAAAAATACGTATGCATATGCCAAAAACGGACAGGATTGTGCCAGGTGCCATGCCCTGAACGCTGAACAGGCAAAGGCTGTTTTAAGCCAATTGATCCCTGATGTAAAGATACTGAGCATTCAGGATGGCGCTGTAAGCGGCCTATGGGAAATAGGGTTCGAATCACAGGGTGTAAAGAGCATCGTATATCTCGATTATCCGTTTAAACATGTCATTGCCGGCAAGATATTTTCTGTGCAGACGAGGGTTAACCTTACGGAGGAAAGTCTTGCAAAGATAAACAGGGTTGACCTTTCCGGATTTCCATATAAAAATGCGCTTCTGCTCGGCGATAAAAATGCAAAGCACAGGGTTGTGGTTTTCGACGACCCGGATTGACCCTACTGCGGGAAACTTCATCAGGAGATGAAGAAGGTTATTATAAAGAGAAGGGATATAGCGTTTTATATCATTCTCTATCCTCTGCCCATGCACAAGGATGCATATGAAAAGTCAAAGGCCGTATTCTGTGAAAAATCACTCCAGATGCTCGAAGATGCGTTTGACAGAAAACCTTTGCCGAAACCGAAATGCGAAACGACTGTAATCGATGAGAACATAAAACTTGCCAAAAAATTCGGCATTAAAGGGACACCTGCTTTAATCCTCCCTGATGGTTCCATTGTCTCCGGTTACCGCGATGCCGGATCGATTATTGGTTTGATTGACAGGGAATAATCTATCCTTAATGATATCCGGATACTGTTGAAGTTGACAATATTTTTTTGTCCGGAGATAATATAACTCGTTGCCGAAGTGGCGGAATTGGCAGACGCGCTAGGTTCAGGGTCTAGTGGTGGAAACGCCGTGGGGGTTCGAGTCCCCCCTTCGGCACCAATTTTTTGTTGTGTCCGACGTTGTTAGTAATTACCATTCTGACATTCTCTTTGAGCAAACCATTATCCTGCAAGGCTATCATGGGAGCTAAACAGATGATATCGCTACAAAACGGATAAAGCATCTTCATCTTATTGAAATTAAAAGATATTTCAGGTGTATAATAATTGGGCATATTGGAAAATCCAATATAGCGCTTTAGTCCGGGAAGGTTTTTAATGGGGTTATTAACAACTTATCAACCCTTGTGAATAATTCAATGTCCGGATATTGTTCAAAGCCCGCTCCTTGCTAACAGCTTGACTACTCTTTTTCTCTTCTGATATCAGCGCCGAGTTTCTGCAATTTCAGTTCAATGCCTTCATATCCCCGGTCAAGATGATATATCCTGCTTATTGTTGTTTCGCCTTCCGCTGCAAGAGCGGCAACTATGAGCGAAGCGCTGGCCCTCAGATCAGTTGCCATCAGAGGCGCCCCTTTCAGTTTCTCTATGCCCCTTACTGTTGCGGTGCCGCCCTCAACTATAATATCAGCGCCCATTCTTCTGAGTTCTGCAACATGCATGAATCTGTTCTCGAATATCTTTTCAGAAATAACGCTTGTGCCCTCAGAAATGCACATGAGAGCCATGAACTGGGCCTGCATGTCGGTAGGGAAGCCCGGATACGGCATTGTT
Organism: Nitrospirota bacterium; assembly: GCA_040753635.1. GTDB lineage: Bacteria > Nitrospirota > Thermodesulfovibrionia > Thermodesulfovibrionales > UBA6898 > JBFMDL01. Next base: position 8,982 of record JBFMDL010000071.1, read on the forward strand.
TTTGTGTTTACCGATCTCGGCCGCTTAGGCCCTATGACTCTTATGCCGTTCCTTGCAGGTTTGAACGTGATGCCTGTATCCTTCAGCTTATTTATTACAGCGTCAAGATGGTCGGGCCTGCACTTTGTTATTGTAATGTCTCCGCCTGTAATTCCCGCAATAGTCATGAACGTCCCTGTTTCGATCCTGTCAGGGATCACCGTATGACTGAGCGGCTTTAACCTGTTGACGCCTTCAATCTCGATTATGCTCTCTCCTGCCCCTTTAATTTTGGCGCCCATCGATGTCAAGGCATTCGCAAGGTCGATGACTTCAGGCTCCCTGGCGGCATTTTCGATTATGGTTTTGCCTTCAGCCAGTGAGGCTGCCATCATAATATTTTCGGTTCCTGTTACAGTCGGAATATCAAAATATATGGATGCCCCTTTAAGCTTTTTTGCTTTCGCAATTACATATCCTGCTTCAAGTCCTATGGATACACCCATTTTTTCGAGCCCCATCAGGTGAAGATTTATCGGCCTTGCACCTATTGCGCATCCGCCTGGCAGAGATACTTTAGCCTTGCCCAGCCTGGCAACAAGCGGTCCCAGCACAAGCACCGATGCGCGCATAGTATTGACAAGGTCATAAGGCGCTTCGAAATTCTTGATCTTTGTGCAGTCCAGGATGGCCCTGTTCTTTTCGAGATGAAAGCCTGCTCCGAGGTCTGCAAGAAGCCTCCCCATGGTTCTTATGTCTCTGAGATGAGGGACACTGTAGAGGTTGTGCTCTCCGGGTGTGAGTAAACACGCAGCCATTATGGGCAGGGCAGCATTTTTTGAACCGCCTATTTCAACAGCGCCTTTCAGGCGCTTGCCGCCTTTGATTATTAACTTGTCCAGTTCAGCCTCCAGAAAAACTTTTCTGATATTCTAACGGTAATTGGAAATAAAATGAAAGAGGTGAAACGGGTATGTTATATTTAAGCAAGATCAAAAACTGAATGGAATAAAACAGAATGCGGGAATTCATTATATACCAGGACAATGACGGGCAGTGGGTTGCGGAGTGCAGGGAATTGCCGGGATACAGGGCAAAAGGAAAGACAAAAGAAGAGGTCATTGATAAAATAAAATCCGCGCTTCTAATCTACCATCCATGCAGATGTGAAGACTGAAATACATACTACACTTCCGCCTTTAGTATCCTGTCTATACCCGCAAAGTCTTTTATAAAGCTTATATCCCTGAATCCGGATTGTTCAGCGAACTTTTTAACATCCGCTGACTGTCCAGATCCGATCTCAAGAATGATCTTCCCGCCTTTCTTCAGACGATTTCCCGCTTCGGAGAATATTCTTCTGTAAAAATCCAGACCGTCCGGGCCTCCGTCAAGCGCCTCAACAGGCTCCCAGTCTTTTATCTCCCTCTGCAGTCCTTCAATATCCGAAGTCTTTATATAAGGAGGGTTTGAGACGATAAGATCAAATGCGGCGGATTCAGCCAATGGTTCGAAGAGCGACCCTCTGAGAAATGTGACATTCTTAATACCGTTTATATCAGCATTCTTTTTGGCATGCCGGATTGCGGCAATTGAAATATCGGTGCCGTAGATATCCGCATCGGGTAATTCCCTGGCAAGCGCAAGCGATATGCATCCACTGCCGGCGCAGAGGTCAAGAATTATTGTCGTGAGGTTCCTGCCTTTACCTTTGACTTTTGACTTCTGACTTCTGACTTCCTTTATTGCTTCCAGTGCAAGCAGTTCTGTCTCAGGTCTTGGAATAAGCACGCCCCTGCCAACCTTTATTTTTAGTCCGAGGAAATCGACATGTTCTATAATGTACTGGACAGGCTCGCCTTTGCCCCTGCGTTCGAGCAGTTTTTTGATATCCTCAAACATTTTGCCGCTTATCTCAGGATTATCAATATATGCAGAAAGCCTTTCCATGCCGGCGGCGTGCAGGACAATAAGCTCTGCATCCGCAAGAGAGTCGTCAATCCCGGATTTTCCGAGATATTCCGAAGAGAATCTTATTGCATCAAGCAGCCGCATAAGCTAATCCGGATTATGCATTAGATATGCGAGAGGAGAGTGTGTCTTTGCTCATTCCCGTTCCGATAAACCGGGCTTAGAGGCATTTTCTCCACCCCCCTCCGATAGTCTCCCCTTGGTAAGGGAAGACTATGAGGGGGTGAAAACGAGAAAATGAAACCGCTCAAATACAGTCTCCTCTTAGGTTTCCCAATATTAATAATAGAGTTTATGTTATAAGTTTCCAAAGATCTAAAAAAATATTTAAGATATTGAAGGATGCCCGAATGCCGAACAATATAATTACGACACCTTAAAAAAACAGGATTCCAATGCCCGGAAACAAGTCGTAGAAACGTGCGCCCGATAAGCATCTCATCAGATAAAGGCGGGCAGTCTCAATATGCCCTGTCGATTAATTATGTTGATGAGGTATTCGGGCATCATAAGCAACCATTGGAACAGAGTTCGCTATGAATAATCTGTGCTGAGAATGAATTCCCTATAAAGTCTGAATCAGTCAGGCAGTTTTTAATTCTCTCAGCCGCTCGGCATTAAAATATGTTGTGAGGTTTTCTATTACCTCATCAATCTGTCCCTCCAGAATCTGTTCGAGTTTATGGAGAGTCAACCCTGTGCGGTGGTCTGTGACGCGGTTCTGGGGATAATTATAGGTCCTTATCCTCTCGCTTCTGTCGCCTGTGCCGACCTGAGATTTTCTCTGCTGAGCCCTCTCTTTTTCCTGTCGCTCCATCTCTATCTCATAGAGTCTTGAACGCAGGACCTTCATCGCCTTATCCTTGTTTTTTATCTGTGAGCGTTCATCCTGGCATTGTACCACGAGTCCTGTAGGTATGTGGACTATCCTGACCGCCGAGTAAGTTGTGTTAACCCCCTGTCCGCCGGGACCCGATGCGCAGAAGGTATCTATTCTGAGGTCTTTTTCATCGACCTTTATGTCAACGTCCTCGGCCTCAGGAAGCACTGCTACAGTAGCGGCCGACGTATGTATCCTGCCTGAGGCTTCTGTTGCAGGCACCCTTTGGACCCTGTGCACGCCGCTTTCATATTTCAATTTGCTGTAAGCGCCTTTGCCCTGTATAGAGGCGATAACCTCCTTTATGCCGCCGAGACCGGTTGTGTTCATATTTATCAGTTCAACTTTCCACCTTTTAGATTCAGCATATTTGGAATACATCCTGAATAATGTGGCCGCAAAAAGCGCAGCCTCCTCTCCGCCTGTACCGGCCCTTATCTCAAGAATTACGCTTTTTTGATCTCTGGGATCAACAGGCAGAAGCATCAGTTTCAGTTCCTGTTCCATCAAGGGCATTCTTTTCCTGAGGTCATCGAGTTCTGCCTGTGCGAGTTCTTTCATTTCGCCTTCGCTCCCGCTGAGGAGTTCTTCCGTGCTTTCAATGTCGGAAAGCAGTTTCTTATATTCCTTTATCTTTTCGACTATGGGAAGGAGTTCGGCATGTTCCCTGGAATATTTCTGGAATTCTGAAGGTGCGGAGAGAACCTTCGGGTCGCTCAGTAATCTGTTTAATTCCTCATATTTGCCTTCTATGGCGAGCAGTTTATCGAACATTTTCTTCCTCCAACCTCAGCGCTTCTGAAAGCGCCCTGATGGCAACTTCCAGTTGGTCCTCATCAGGCTCTCTCGTGGTCAGGCGCTGCAAAAGAAGACCCGGCTGAATCAGCAGATTCATCAAGGCGTTGTTTTTCCATTTTGATGAGAATTTAAGAAACTCAAAAGAAAAACCGGCAATAAAAGGGATAAGGACAATCCTCGAAAGGAATTTATGGATGAAAGGCCAGTGCTGTGGAATGAAAGAAAAAACAAGGATGCTGACCACCATAACTATCATCAAAAAGCTTGTCCCGCAGCGCGGATGAAGAGGACTGTAATTTTTCACATTTTCGACAGTCAATTCCCTTCCCTCTTCATATGCGTGGATAACCTTATGTTCTGCCCCGTGATACTTGAATATCCTCGCCATTTCTTTCCATGTGCCTATCAGGACAACGTAAAGCAGGAAAACAATGACCCTGATAATACCGTCGGTCAGATTAAAAAGCAGGGAATTTTCAGATATGTCATTGAAGAAAAGCCCCATCAGTTTTGTTGCATATAATGGCAGGAGAATGAATAAGCCGATGCCGAGCAGAAATGCAACCAAGATAGTCACTGCTATTGAAACCTTGCCGAGACTTTCCTCTGTTCCTTCGTCGTAAGCCTTGCTCGCTGAAAACTCTATGGCCTTGATCCCGAGAGTAATCGCCTGGAAAAGCGCAATAACCCCTCTTACTACCGGAAGTTTCAAAAATCGAGGGGATTGGGCAAGCTGTTCTCTTTTGATATGGATGTCCCCTTTCCGGTCTCTTACTGCCACAGTCCAGTTCCCCGGCGCCTTCATCATTACGCCTTCTATTACGGCCTGGCCGCCTATATTTTTAATCCTGCTGTTATTCTGTATAATCATATTTCATACAATAAAAAACAGGAAACCTGAAGAAGTTTCCTGTTCTCTTGTTCTCCCTGAATGGTATCTACTTGTTTGCGTATTTCTTCTTGAACTTCTCTACTCTTCCTTCGGTGTCAACTATCTTCTGTTTGCCTGTAAAGAAGGGATGGCACTTGGAACATATATCAAGACGTATATTAGCCTTTGTAGACCTCGTGGTGAATGTTTCGCCACAGGCACAGACAATGTTTGTCTCTTTGTAGTCCGGATGAATTCCTGCTTTCAATTTTATCCTCCTGATAATTAATGATATATAATAATTGATATCTCATTATTTTTTCAACAGTTTGAAAAAAAACAAGGAAGGCAGCAGCGGTTGAACGGTTTCTTTTACGGGATTGAGCGGGCTGCAAGCCCGCCCGAAAAAGTCCTCGGAAGGCAGACAGTATGTCTGCCTGAGAATGAGAAAAACCGCTGCTGCCTTCCTTATGTCTATATAGTTAATTAGGTGTGTTAAAAATCTTCCGTTATGGAATCACCCTGATCCTGTCAACCCCCTCGAATGTTGTTGTTCCGACAGTTCCTGTAGCCATAACTTCTATATTCTCCCCGTTAGGCAGAATGTTAGTAACAGCATCCCTCCGGAATTTCACCATCAGGTCGGGAATTCCGTCATGGTCATGATCTCCGACGGCATAAGGCCACAGCTCGGCCTGGATGGCTCCGTTTAGAAGCACCGATGATATCTGTATATCAGCAATATTGTATCCTGCTGGAAGTTCTATATAAACAACCACCCATTTGCCGCTGCTCTTTTTATTGAGCGTATCAGGGTCAAAGTCAATGGTCGCATTGATGTTTAAGACCGGAAGATGTATCGAGAATGTCGCCATATCCATCCAAGCGCCGTAGCGGTCTCCATCATATGCCCTCGCACGCCAGTTGTAGGTTGTATTGTCAGTAAGTGCGGAGCTTAGACTTATAGATGTTATGCCTGAGATGTCCTGGGGGATTCCTGTAATTGATTGAATCAATATCCCGCTGGAATATATCTCAAAGTCATATGTAAGGCTGTCACTGTCAGGGTCTACGGCATTGTTTATGGACAGCGTCGGATAGAGGGTATCGTGACTGCTACCTTGTAAAGGCAAATAAAGCACCGGCGCTGATGGAGCGTCATTTGCCGTATTTATCATAAATGATGCAGGATACATCCATGCGCTGTATAGCTCTCCATCATATGCCCTTGCCCTCCAGTAATAGGTCTTGTTTTCTATCAAATTTACCGGGACTGTCCATGATGTTATCTGAGGGGTTTCCTGTATGCCTGTTGCTCCGGATATAAGATTTACCATGCTTGCATCTTCATAGATCTCAAATTCGTAGTTTAAGACATCCCCGTCTATGTCTGTTGAATTATGGACTGAGAGTGTTGGGTTAAATACATTTACTCCGCTCCCGTTCGATGGGTTGGCAAGCACCGGAGAAGAAGGAGCGTCATTTACAGTATTTACAAAAAAACCGACAACATCTGACCACGTGCTTTCAGCAGTCCCGTCGCTTGCCTTTGCGCGGACATAGTAGTATGTGTTGTCATTAAGGTTGTCTATATGCCATGAGGTCGTGCCCTGTCCTTCAGGTATATTGCCTGAATTTACTAAATTCGGCGAATCAAAGGTCACTGCGGTATCCATTTCGAAAATGTATGTGATAGTAGCGGAATCCGGATCTGTGCTGTTTGACACCGTTATTTCGGCGGACAGCGTGGATATCTCCGAACCATCTGCCGGAGAGATGATTAAAGGCGCTGTTGGAGCGTCATTTGCTGTATTAACAAAGAATGAGGCTGTCTGCATCCACGGGCCTGTAATAAACCAGTCATCTGTCTGTGCGCTCCAGTAATACCAGGTGTTTTCATTAAGGGTTACGGATACTTGCCACGATGTTGTGCCGCTGCCTTCAAATATGCCTGTCTCTGATGCAACAACCTGTGTGAGCGCAGGGTCATATGCAAGAACAAAGTTGTATGTAAGATTTTCGCTGTCAGGGTCCGGGGCATTATTTACCGTAAGCGCCGGGGTTAAAGTATCTACACTTGAGTTCCGGGCAGGGCTTGAAAGTGTCGGCGCAGAAGGAGGCTCGTTTGTTACATTCACCCTGAATGAGGCAGGCATCATCCATTCTCCATAAAGAAGCCCGTCATATGCCCTTGCCCTCCAGTAGTAGGTGTTGTTTTCTGTGAGAGTTATCGGCACCGTCCATGATGTTGTGTTAGTGCCTTCTGGCATCATCCCTGACGAGGTTAGAAGGTTTGTGAGATTACTGTCAGCATAAAGCTCAAACTCATAGGTCAGATCATCATCATTAGGATCAGATGCATTATTTACTGTAAGCAGAGGTGTTTCTGTTTCAACATCTGATGCATGACAGGGTGAATGAAGCGATGGGGCTGATGGAGCTCCCTGAACCCTGAAGTATGTTGATGCGAGCGACTCCTCCACCCCTGATATATTTGCCCTTAAAATGACAAGATAGTCCTTTGCAGTGTAGTTTTGTGTATTAAGCTGCCGGGTATTGGTGTATGTCCCTCCCATCTGAAGTGAAGTCTGGTCGGTCAGTGTGTCGTATACGGACAGGTTGACAACATGTACTGTCAGAACGGAGAGGTCTATCTGCGAAAGGTCGGTGTTTCCGATGTTCGTAACCGCGTATGCGATGTTTACAGGTTCTCCCTGCAAGATGCTCTGTTTGTCAACCGAGATCTGCCCCCGCAAGAGCCTTGAGGGGCTTATTTCACTGCTGATAGTAAGATTTATTGTGCTTGAAGAGAGGATATTGCCTGATATATCTTTTACCTCAAGGGTTACTGGATATGTCCCTGATGGGTTTGTCCCCGTATTCCAGTAGGTCTTGAGCTCAATAAGCTGGCCGGGAAGAAGAATCGGGATAGTCTGTGTCTCTGTATAAAGGCTGCATGTAGATCGTAAAATACAATTGACCCCCAATCGGCATTTAAAATTGACCCCCTAAAAACCTATAATCTCCTTCTCAAAACAGGAAGGAGGGAATGAAAAGGGGTGTTAAGCATGTATAAGTGGCAG
>JBFMDL010000072.1:0-16403 GCA_040753635.1 Nitrospirota bacterium
TACGCGGCCATTTGAGGTCATTGCAACAAAATCCTAAAAAGATTTGTGCATTTTTTCACGAACCCAATGTCCGATATGCTGCTTTATAAAAAATTATGTATCCTTACTTATGACCGTCTTAGTATGTTTGCAGGATTAATATTTAAATTAAAAATGATATCTTTCGTCTTATACGCAAAATTTAAACCTACACCAGGTTGAATACCTTCAAATTCACACCAACTACCTTTTTTTATAAATTTATTCAAAAGAAACTGGTCAGGTACCATATGAGAGAATTCATAAAAACCCATAAAGTTGATACCTACTGCTTTATATGGGACATGTTTTAATACATTAACATAATTAATCGCAATCGATGGTATCGGTGTTCCAGATGGGAGCCTTTCTTCTTTATTATCCGAAAAAGTAAGCCTTTCTGTATCAGCAGCAATGGATATATTGTCATCATATCTAATTTGGGATATCGGTGGGGTACATAATGATTCAACAGGATTGAGTTTAGCATCTACTATATTATTAATTCTGAGAAAATCAGGGTTCAAAATGCTTGGATTATGCGCATTTGCCAAAATAACTATATTAAAATCGGTAAGTGTAAATTTCATAAGCATACTATAATTATATAACTTCTTCCTTGTTGTCAACCGCATTATAGTTGTCGCATTATCTCCAGCTATTTGATTTAAAGCCTTTCTTTATAACCAACTTCCACAATTTCCCCATATTATTCCGTTGTTTCTGCGTAAGGGGTTTTCTATTTTTGAGAGCATTCCCTATCTCCACTGCAAAATTAGCCCATCCGGGATAAATAGATGTTGTAGACATTATCCACTTAGATATATCGAACCATATTCCCGGATTAGTTGAGACCTGTGGAATTTTAAGCTCTCTGAATAAAACTTCCTGTGCCTGAAGCGTGTCTGCGCTTATAACAGGTTCTGTTTTGGTTGCTACATTCTCGGCTTCGTCAACGGGAGGTTGATAAGATTGAGATGATAGGGTATCCCCCGGAAAATGCATGGTTGCCTTTTCTTCTTGCTCAGTAAAGGGTGCTTCTCTTTTCCCCTCTGTTGTTTTGCCTTTCCAATCAGTAACCTTATTGATTCCCTCTTCGTCAAGAAATTGCCAAAGTCCTTCCAATGCTTTAGCCTTATCACGATAAAAAGCACTTCCACTGATACGCCAAAATTTCCAACCTGCTCTCCGCAATTGTGCCTCACGGCGTTGATCATATTCCCATTTTTCAATACCATGATATCGATCACCATCACACTCAACAGCTACTCGATTATTTTCGCCTTGAATAACCAGATCTATTCTATAATTGTAATCATTCGGGAAAGGCTTAAATTGAGGAATAACTTTATATCCTCTCTTTATTATTCTCTCTCCAACTTCTATTTCAAAAGGACTATCAGCTTTCTGTTTCAGAATCTCAATGCCTGCTTCTATTTCTGCTACTGGTGGGTTTGTATACCAATTCATAAGTTTATATCTCACGCACTCGGTGTTTCTGATATCACTAAGTCTCACTGAATGAAATAGAAACACCTGATCCCTCGCCCTGCTTGTTGCAACATTAAATCTCTGTCGATCTGCATCTTTTACCATTGCCGAAAATTGCGCATTCGAGGCAATGACCAGTGAAAGGAACATTACGTCTCTTTCATCACCCTGAAAAGCATAAGCATCTCCACATATAATTCTCCGTTCCTCTCTTTCAGTTTCATCAAGTCGTTCGGCAATCAAATCAGAAATATACTTTGCCTGCTTTTCTCCCAGAAGTGAGATTACTCCCATTGTCCGCTTGCGATTATTTTTCCCGCCTTGGCTATACTCTTTACAATTGCAGCATTCGACCAACATCTCAATCAAAGCTTCAGCTTCCGGCTTATTGATGTCATTGCCGTCTTTGAAGCCATTTTCTACAAAAATGGTATTAATTGGCGGATCAAGCATTTCCTGCGGATTAGGCTGCCGCAAGGGCTCAAGTTTTTCCGCATAACTCGGGCATAAATGGTTGTTGAACTCAATTATCTGAGGAACACACCGAAAGTGCTCAGTGAGAAGTGTCCGATCCGTACGAGGAACAGACTTGCTAATATCATAAAGACTATTCTTTATTAAGAAAGTCGTTTCAGCATAAGGGATATCGGAAAGAAACTGCCTGTTCAGTTCAAAAATCTTGTTCTCATCAATGCCAACCTGTGAAGGACTAATTTGTTCAGGGTCGCCAACGACAAGTACCTTTTTCGCTCTAAAAAGAACCGGTAATGCACGTAGGTCGCACTGACTTGCTTCATCGACAATAATGACGTCAAAAATCCCTGGCTCTGCTTGGAATGACTGGATCACTCGATGCAGCGGCATGATCCATGCGGGCACTGCATTAACCGCATCAACCATTGCTTTAGCAGCAGCGTTCAACCACCGGAGCGGATATTTTCCACCAGTTTTCCCATATCGCCTCATAGCATCAGCCCATGCAACCAATGCTCTATAATGATGATCCTCGACATTTGCAATCTGTCTCTGCCAGGTTCTTTCTTTCACGAGATGAACCAATAATTCACGTTCTTTCTTGCGCGACCGTTCAGACCGCTGCTGAAGACTTTCAACGCTTTCGCGCCCGTGAAGATCATGTAGCCACTTATCAAGACGTTTCCATCTCCATGCTGTTGCCCAGTCTTTTTCCAGTGCCTCTGGACCACTCTCGATCGCTTTTTTCTCAAGTGTTCCATACCAAATGGGCGCAATATTCTTAAGACTCTTGGACAGATACTCGAGTCTTTCAACCTTCTTGCTAATCTGAAGTAACCGCATCAACTCATTGTAGGTTTGCGCATATTTATCATCAGATTGTTCCTCGACCGCATCCGATAACAATACCCATAGATCATGAGCGCCTTCTTTTGATGCTTCATTCAGAAGGGCTTGTCGGTATTCTGAAAGATTTTGTAAGATTGCCTGCCTTTCAATTTCAGCAACTTGACCTCGCAGAACCTTGAAGCAGTTTTCTAAGACTTCCTGCTTATGGAATAATCCCTCTTTGCAGCCCAGTGCAGTTAGCGCCGCCACAAATTTTTCATAATGCTTGTTTTTCCAGTCTATAGGGCAACATACACTCTTGATTTTTTCATCTATCTCGGCAAGTGGCATTGAAACCGCGAGATTTAAACCAGCGCCATCAACAGCCGCAATAGTTTTTCCCCAGGCTGTATCAATCTTCTTAAGAGCACTTTTATAAGAGAACTGTGCTTTCACGGCATTTACTCTTTCAACTGTATTGATGTATGATCCATCGATTTTTACTAAATCATAGATTGCTCTTGCTGCTTTTGACAGGCTTAGTCTCGTTATCCAACTTGACGGTTTTTTCCCTCTCGCGATGGCTCGTTCGAGTTCCTCCAGGGCAGCAACAACATCTAAGTCTGTTGGGAAGTCCTCTGGGGTGATTTCGCAGGATTGAATTATTTGACTTGCCGTCCAAGCTGAATCTCTAAGTGACTTACATTTTTGCACAAAGATCTGCCAATAATCGGCCTGTGCCTTTTCTGAAACGATTAGGTCAAGAATCTTGAATTGCCATGATTCCGTTATATGCCGGAAATCCGACAATGCTTCCTCAAGCAAAGAAATAGCACTCTCAAGCTCAATCCGGCTAGCTTGATCAAGCTGGTTGTCCCATTCACTCTTGAGGTCCTCCGTTTCTGCGGCAAGATTTGTTAACGCTCGCAAATCGGTGACTTCCTTCGAAAATGCGTTAGGCGTGAGTATTAGCCTCGGGTCAGGGAGATATTGAAGGCAAGATTTCCTATCACCCGGCGAGATTTCTTTAACAAGCGAACACATTTCTATTAATTCCTGCTGTACCAAAGGCGGTTCAGTCTCAGGAGATATTGCATCAGGGAACCATGAATAGTTCTCCTGACCTTCAGAGCATCCCTTAGCTGCCTGATGCGCAGTAATGACTGCTCCATCTATCTTCATCGTGCAAGAATCAAGCTCTACCCAGTCCTTTATTTGATTAAGCAGTCGTGCTTGTTCTTCACGTGTTCTTCTCAGGTCATTCTTTAATTGCTGGATTTTTTGATCAACTATTCGACTGTTCTTCTCGGCGAGGTGTTTTCCTATAGACTCTACAGCATCATTCAACTGCCTCTTCGACTCTGTATCGCTGCCCAATTGGCTGACACAAAGGCTTCTTATCTCTTCAGGGATATAATCTCGCAAAACCTTAAGGGCATTTTCTGTTTGGCTTGTCACAAGCACGCGTTTGCCGCGCGCAAGCAATGAACTGACGATATTTGCAATGGTATGACTTTTCCCAGTTCCGGGCGGTCCCTGCACAAGGACACCAAAATGGTTCTTAAGCTTTTTAACAATATCTTCTTGCTGGTCGTTGTAAAGAAGCGGCAACAAGTTCTCACCGTCGTCTTCATCAATCTTAATTTCGTCAACATAATCTTCAGGACTCGGCAATTCATTGGTTTTCGGATCAGCAGTAAGTGAGCGTATAAAAGGCGGTATCTCTGACCCATTATAGATTGCCTCAGCTACCTTTTTTGCATCCTCTATCCATAAACGCCGAGTTCTTTCTCTAACGAAAATTGAAGGGGCATTATACATCGCAGGGTGTTCCAAATAAGAAGGCCGTGCAATGGGTTTGTCTGAGTATAGATTTGTTTTCTCAGCGCTTTCCTTACTTATATAGCCCGTAAATGTTGCCGCAATGCCACGCATTTGACTATGATCCCAGGCATCGGGTGGTGTCTCACTGTTATTGACAATTCTTGAATACGTTATAAGTTCGTCTTTAAATGGATAATCAAGGTTTGCTAAACATTCCAGATCCATCCGCATGGGAATTGTTTGGCTGGGTATTAAGGATATATTCCGTCTCATAGGATCAAAATGAAGGTTCATAGGTGTAATAATTAGCGGGTGGTAAATGTTGACTCCAGGGCCGTGATTCCATGTTAAGAAAAGGTGGCCCCATATGATTTCTATACGGTCTCCTTCAACGCTAAATCTTTGATGAAGGTTGAAAAATTGGTCATATAAAATATTTGCCTTATATAATGGATAAACCTTTTCGGACCAAATCTTCCATTGATCTTTAATATAATTATTTAAGGCTATGACTCTGTTTTTGTTATCTTCGAATCTCTCCTCAACTTCACGAGTATTAATGAAGACAGGTAGTTGACCAATCAGTTGCGTTTCATCAACCCAGCCTGCTAATACTTCCGGCAATAGCGGCTTATCGCCTATTTTGGATTCGTACCATTTCGTAAAGAGACCAACATATCCCTTGAAGGCTGTTACTCGCTGAGGATCTGAATCAAAAACCTCTAATTTAAGGATTGAAGGATTTGTATTTGGGAGTTTTGATGGATTTGTCGAAAGAATAACCCATTCCCTCAGAATAGAAGGCAATTCCGGCGGATTGTCATATGAGCGTTTTGTAACAGAAAGCCAAGCGGATTCACCGATGTTTCCTATGGGGGCAGTATCCGCCTCTATATTGCCTTCGCTGAACTCCTTAATCTGACACTGTGACGATACAATAATATCGGCTTGCCACCAAAGTTCAGCTTCATATTTTGTGACATCACGAACTACCGGCAAATCAATAGAATAAACTTGGCTAATGTACTCAAAAAGGCGATACGTTTTATCCTTAAGTTTATCGCTCATATTTCATTAAAGCCGATTTGGAATAAACTCAATAGATCAGTGTATACACAAAAATGAACTTCAGTAATATGTTGTGAATATAATAATAGCTCCCCATAATTTCACCCTCAATATTAAATCCCTTTCGCCGATATTTGCAACAGGCGACAAAAAAGAGTTAGTTACAAAGGCAAGGGCAACCGTGAATGCTAAAGTCCCGTCGGATGGTCGATGAATTCCACTGCGATGCCGAATTTTTTCCCCAGCAGCCGCCCGACCGCCTTTACCCCCGGGGTCTCGGTCGCATAATGGCCTCCGAAAACAAGATTCACCCTCATTTCTTCTGCAAGAGAATAAGCGCTGTGCGAAGGCTCCCCGGTGAGGAAAGTGTCTATTCCGCATCTTTCCGCATCTTTAATCGCAAACCAGCCTCCTCCTGAGACAACACCGACTTTTCTAACTTTTTTCCCGAAGTCTACGACAGAGGATTCCGTATTCAAAGCTCTGTTTATCTTTGCGGCAAAATCTTTAATCGGTATAGCGTTACCCGCCTTTCCCCAGCAACCGATTTCTTTGCCGTGATACCCTCCGAACTCACCAATCTTTTTTATGGAAAGGAGCTTGAGAATCTGAGCATTATTCCCGCATTCAGGATGCCGGTCAAGCGGGAGATGGCATGCATAAAGTGATATATCTGAATCCAGAAGAGCCTTCATCCTTTTTTTCATAACACCCCTGATATTTTTCAGCCCGCCCCAGATCAGACCGTGATGTACAAACAGAAATTCAATGTTATTCTCCGAAGCTTTCCTGAATACATATTCGCATGCGTCTACCGCAACGCCTATTTTTCTTACGTTTTCCCCGCCTTCGATCTGAAGGCCGTTTGAGCTTTCATCGTCAGGGAATTCCGAGATCTGAAGTTCTTTGTCAAGAAATGATACGAGCTTCTTTAGAGCTATGCCTTTCATTCAGGGAGATCAAACCTTGCAGGCGCCGTCGAGATTAAACTGGTAAGTGCTCCATTGTTTGCAGTTTTGACATCTTCCGGACCATTCCTCGGATTTGTACCCGCAGTTAGTGCAGCAGTAAGGAAGTCTTAATGACCTTTTAATATCAATGACCCTTTTAAACTCGATGACAGCCTTATCCGGCTGGTTTCTTCTTATATAAAGATTGCCCAGCAGCTGATAGAGTTCCGGATATGAAGCGCCGCCTGTATCTATCCCGGTGAGAGTTTCAAACGCATCATCAATCATCTCAAGCCTGTAGAAAAGCTTCCCCAGAAAAAATTTGATCACAGGATCATTCGGATTTTTTGATATGCTGTTCTTGTAAATTCTTATCAGTCTCGCAGGCTCACCGAGGCTGATAAGAAGGTCTTCAAGCCTTGCGAGGACTATTTTTGAGGAAGTATTATCATAGGTTTTTTCAAGGAAATTAATCGCTTCTTCACTTTCACCTTCCCTGAGCATCACCTCTGCAATCCCAAGCACAGCGGGAATAAAGTCTTTTTCTATGCGGAGAACGGTCTTAAATGCCTTTTTTGCCTTTTCAAGCTGGTTATTCTCAAGGCTGTATCTCCCATATTCGTATTTATAGCCGACAAGGTTATTATTTTCACGTCTCTTATCCTTTTCACTATGCTCATGTTTCAGGATAGCCTTCTGTAAGGAGACAAGATCATCCCATCTCCCCTGTTTCTCAAGTATATTTCGTTTTCTGTACATTGCAGTAAGATTGGAGTCATCTAAATCCAGGATATCATCCAGATATTTCAATGCTTCAGACCATCTGTCGGTCTTTTCCATCAGATTTTCCAGGGCAAAAAGGGTTTCAAGATTCTGGGGATTTATGCCCTTTGCCTTCTGATAATAACTGTTTGCGGCCTGATAATTGTTTTCAGAGGAATGTATATCCCCTAATCTGAGAAGCGCATTGATATGATTTGGTTCCTCTTTAAGGATGCCTTCCAGGGCGTCCCTTGCCTCGTCCTCGTTATGTGCAAGCAGGAAATTAAGTGCCTTTGAATATAATTCCTGCACCTTTATTTCCTGTTTCTGTTTCCTCTGATATTGCCAGTTGTCAATAAATCTCTTTGTATCCCTGACAGTAAAAACAAATAGAGTAACGAGAAAACCGATAGCGCTTGAAAGCGCTATAAGGGCAATCTTGGGAATTTCATAGATGCCGTCAAAAGGCACCTTTACTGTTGTAACTTCAGTGTTATCTATGGAAAATACTGCTAAAGCAGCCAGAAACAGAACAATAATAAGGATTGACAGTTTCCCCATCAGTGATGGTAACCTCGCTTATTCATAATAGCAAATGCCCTGTATATCTGCTCGATCAGAAACAGGCGGGACATTTCATGGGTGAAGGTCATTTTTGAGAGCGAAATCCGGGTACCGGCCGATTCCCTTACTTTACCTGATACCCCGAAAGCCCCTCCGACAACAAAATTAATGGAAGGCCTGTGCTTATCAATAAATTCTGCAAATTCCGGGGAAGAAAGGTTCTTGCCTTTTTCATCCAGAAGCACGTAAGGCACCCTCAGTTTCAATATCCTCTCCCCTTCTTTGTCCGCCACCCTCTGCATATCCGTTCCTTTTTCCTCTTTTATCTCTGTTATGCTGACGTCAGCATACGGCTTTAATAATCTCAAATATTTCTTTATACCTTCAAAAATGAATCTTTCTTTCGTTTTTCCAATCCATATCAATTTTATCTTCATTGACTTCCAAAGTCCTGGCATCCATCCAGAGTTTTTCAAGATTATAGTACTCCCTTGTTTCCCTTTCAAAGACATGTATTATGACATCACCATAGTCAAGCAACACCCAGTGGCTGTAATCAAGCCCTTCTATGCCAAGCGTCTTTATGCCTTTTCGGGAAAATTCCTCTTCGATGAATTCTGCGATTGCCTTTACCTGTGTTGTGCTTTCTCCGGAACAGATTACAAAGTAATCAGCAATTATTGTAAGGCCTTTAAGTTCAAGTATTATTAAATCAACGGCCTTCTTTTTCAGTGCAGCTTTTGCTACCTTTAGGGCGAAATCTCTACTTTTTAAAGGTGTCCCCTCCTTCCATTAGTTCTGCAGATTTGTGATCCATGCCTTCTTCAGTATGATAAAGCTTATTAGAAATTATATAGTATTCAATATCCTCTGGCAACATGTATTTTATCGTAAGACCTTCTCTGATCCGTCTCCTTATATCAGTCGATGAAATGCCCATAGGTATAATTCTCAACAATACAAGCTCTTTGTCTGTCCCTAATCCGGTCTCACAGGATTCAATCTTGTTCGAGTCGAGTTTGAGCAGAAGGTTTTTTCTTATTTTTATATATGGTGAAGAAAGGAGTTCAATGAATTTACTGCCCGGTCTGGAGAGCATGGCGAAGTTCACGAGAGAGATAAGCTTTTCAGGCTGCCGCCAGTTCGGCAAGTCAAGAAATGTATCTATCCCAAGGATAAAATAAAGCTTCGAACCCCTGTAAAACTTTATAAGTGTTTCCATTGTATTGACTGTATAAGACTTCCCGGGTCTTGAACACTCAATATCAAGCACGTCAAAAAACCGGTTTTTCACAATGGCCAGCCTCACCATTTTGTACCTGTGCCGGGCGTTTGCGATCTCTGATGTTTTCAGAGGCGGATTGCCTGAGGGGACAAACAGAATTTTGTCGAGGTCCAGTCTTTCCCGCGCCTCTTCCGCCGCCCTCAGATGGCCGTAATGTATTGGATTAAAAGTGCCGCCGAAGATGCCTATGCGCATAAAGATCCTGTATTTATTCTGTATTTATTCTCTCTCTTTTGTTCAGGCAACATTTGTATCCTTTTCTTGGTATCAGCGATTACCTTCTAAATGCTCTGATTTAGGTTATCTTTTTTGTTTCATTCAAACAACCCTTTCAGCATCTTATCAATAGTTCTCGGGTCTCTGCATTCAACTAATCCCCATCTGCCGTAACCGCCGTGATAATTTACCGTTTTAACACATCTCTCTGAGGCGGTCTTTTTCTGTCTGTCCTGCTCAGACTCATAACCCTTTATCTCAAGGATAATCATGGTTTCAGTCACGCCATTCCTTGACCCTCTGCCGAATCTTGTTTACAAGCTCAAGCTCTACGAACTGCTCTTCTGTAAATAATGCGGCTTGTGCGTCAGAACGCTTGCCGGTGCGGAAATAATAACCCGCTGGCCGCCTCCCCGACATCCTTCTCGGCTGCCCTTCCTCATAAATCCAGTATTCCCTCGGCTCCTCAAAGGGATTATTTAAAATTGGATTATCAACAGCTAATGACATAGTTATATGTTCCATTGGGTTTTTGCCTCATTTATGCCTCATTTGACTATTTTTTGCCTCATCTGCTCAGTGTGCAATTGTCATTCTTCTAAAAGATGCAGCGATTTAATTTTTCTCACAAGTTCTTTCTCAGATGGGAGCGCCAGCTTGTATTTTGAAGCAAATATCTTGTTATTTAAATTTCCCAAAACATATTTTGCAAATATTTCGTCTTTACGGGCGCAAAGTATCAAGCCTATTGGCTCATTTTCACCTTCGGTCATTTCATTACCTTTAAAATAGTTCAGATAAAAATTCATCTGACCTATGTCGGCATGAGTAAGTTCATCAATCTTGAGATCAATAAGAACCATGCACTTCAGGATGCGATTATAAAAGACAAGATCAATATAATAATGCCTGTTGCCTGCTGTTATGCGCTTCTGACGTCCTACAAATGCAAACCCCTTGCCCATTTCAAGGAGAAACTTTTGCAGATTATCCATTATCGCCTGTTCAAGATGACTTTCGGTATAAACGGTTTCCTCTTTCAGATTTAGAAATTCCAGAACATACGGGTCTTTAATGGCATCTTCCGGGGTTTCAATAATATGTCCTCTTTTTGCAAGTCTCATAACTGCATGGGTGTCCTTGCTCAAAGACAATCTTTCAAAAAGCTGAGAATTTATCTGTCGTTTCAATTCACGAAATGACCAGTTATTATTCGCTGCCTCCTGCTCATAGAACGAACGGGCAAGGGGATTTTCAACGCTCAACAGTTCGCAATAGTGAGACCAAGAAAGCATGGGGGTGAATTTGACAGACGGTGTCTGGCGAATCTTTGCCTTGACAGATGTTAATTCGTCAGACACTGTCTGACGAATTGGAAATGCTTGATAGAAAAGCCGCATCATTTTTAGATTTGTAGCAGAAAATCCTTTGCCAAACTTTTCAGTCATATCTTTTGAAAGCCGCTCTATCAGTTCTTCTCCATACCCTGCTCTTGCTTTCCCTTTTTGCTCAAACTCAACAATCTCTCTGCCGATTTCATAATAAGCAAGCACCTGTGCCTTGTTGATTTGACGGACTGCGGTTGTCCTTGCAGAATGAATAATATCCGCAAGGCGCTTGATCAGCGTGGTGTATTTGTTCGGTGTTATCTGTTTAGGCAAGATTCTCCTCCCGCTTCATCCCGCCAGTTGGACCTGCCTGCCGCGTTGTAATCATAGGCAGGCTTGAATTCCACGTTTTGAGATTCAAGCGACTTTAAAGCCATATTTCTTTTTCTTTTTTCAAAAGTCCTTTTAGCCAAAAAAAGTTAGTAGTCTCCAAACTGCAAAATCCAGAAATGTATATCCTGCATTACGCAAAAAGGTCGTCTCTAAGGGAATCGTCACCACAGAATAGGAGTTAGAAAAATAAAATTCTTGATATTTAGTAAATGCCTCACTGTATAACAAAGCCAGATCACCGTATTTAGAACCTGACCATTTTAATATAGTTTCTACATTTGTCACGATATCATTTTTATTTTCTTGTCGCAGGTCTTTAATAACAAATGGTAAGAACATTTTCCCGAAAGCTATCGAATCTTTTTTGGAAAAAGATGTATCGTCTTGTCTTAGTCCAGAAATAAGACGATAGGCTTCTTTTAGGTTATCACCTGATTTCTTTTGAAGTAGTTTTCTTGCCTTTTTTATTCTGACCTCATTGGATACTAATTCCTCATGAATATCGCGTGAATATATTGAAGCCTTTAATTGAAGAAAAGCATCTATACATCTTACAAATATTTTCCTTCCCATGAAGACATGATGACGATGCTCTTTAGAGCCTTCTTTATGCTTAAAAAAGAAAGGTGGTTTTAATTCAGCGTCTCCATGGACAATAGCACATCGCAATTTCCAAAACTGATTTATCCAATCAGTTAATTCATCTGTCTCACCCAAGAATTGTATCAATCCGCTTTGTACTTGAGCCCTAACCCCCTCCCGTTCAGTTTTGAATAATGCTTCAAAAGCAGTCTCCAGATGGACAATTGTATCTGCCTGATCAACCTCACGTGTCGTAGCAAAAGATCGGTTAAACCATTCAATTGCCTTTAAAAGTCTTTTTTCATCTTTCTCGTTAAAATTAGTTGAGGAATAAAAACTTTGTAAATATTTATCATTTTCTAAGTCCTCCAGAATTAACGGCGACATCTCATAATGGAAAGAAAAGGGATTTTTAACTAAATCTTTATGTGTATGAAATCCTATGGTATTTTCTCCGTTTAATAATCCGTCATAATAGTGAAATTCGGACTTGTCATCTAAATGTAGATGATTTATTTCAAAAACAAAATAATCAAAATGACTAAATTTGGCATTATTGCGAGGTTCGGAGAGCTTACTGTATCTAAGTATTGTAGTTAGCTTGTTCAATCTATCTCGTAAGGAAAACCAATCTTTTTTATTTTTTAAATAAGTAACATAGTAACTCCATGCATTGACTTGCTTATTGGAAGCGTATCTGAAGAATTTAGCTATTTGCAATAATTGCTTTTTTACTATTGGATCTTCTTGGTCAATAGCATTTTGAAAAGAAGGTTTTAAAGTAATTCCGTCAATATTGTGTTCTTTCGGAATAAATAAGTAAGGGAAAATTATAATGGTTAGATTAGCATTATTCTGGTTTTTTTGAGATTTATTCATTATCCCACCTCCCTCACCACCATCACCTCATTCCCTCTATGGTCAATGACTTTGACGGCGATGCGGTTATTAACATAAAGAATTCTCAAACCACAAAAATCTCATTTATCCTTTTCTTCCACTCATCTTCATCTATAACCTGAAACTCAATGCCTCTTGAAAACTCACTGTTCAATTCCTTCCATTCTCTTTTTTGGCCTAAGTCGTTGCAAAACTTAAAAACGTTTCTCTTATATTTAGTATCTTCGAAATCCTTTAGATGAATGCCCTTTGTTTCAACAACATAGACCGTGCTGAAATTTCTGCTGGAGTCATCAGCCTTTGTAAATATGAAATCGGGGTATATTTTGTTTTTACGCCATCCCTGAATGTAGTAATCCTGTCTTGAAAGATTTCTGTACCACCATAAAAGCCTTTCCTGCTCATCAAGATATATCGCAATGGATTTTTCCATCTCATTAAATTCTTCTTCAGGGACATAATCAAAAAGACTCCTCTGAACTTCGGAATGATCATCCTTGATAAGCCTTCTGCTGCTCTTTTTCACCTTTATATTTGGAGGAAGTTCATAGCCTCCCTTATCGGCCAGAAGAAAGAACCAGAGCTTTTTCTTGTCAATCAAATCTCTGAATATTTTTTCAGATAGCCTATTACGTTCCTCCAACAACTGTTTGCGGGTTTCTTCGATGATAAAAGCAAGGTTATTTGTAACTTTCTCCTTACTGTTATTCTTGAGCAAGGTATCCAGAACATCTTTGCCGATATCATGGGCAATCCATGGATTTGGAATAATATCCAGTAACTGCCTCGTCATAAGAACTTGGTCAAGTTTTAATCCGCCATGCCTTTCTATGCTGCTCTTTCTTTCAAGGAGTTCTTTTACATCCTCGCTCAGCCCAACCGTTATTTCTTCATCTCTTAATTTTCTCTCCCCCAGAGGAAGGACTTTCACCGGGTTTAAATCCGCATCATTCCAGTCTATCCTGCTTAAAATATCCATGTCGTAGTTAATGTCACGCCACCCGCCACTTTCCTGAATCACAAATTTAGGCAGATAGACTTTGCCCTCGAACACTTTGAATTTATCCCTGTATCTTATGGTCTTTTCCTTTGTGGCATCTTCTAAAGCGGGATTACCCTCTTTAACGGTAACCCTTGAAGCCAAATCGCCCAGCCCCTCCACCTCAAACCCTTTTTTAATGCTTTCTAAAAGAACGCCTGCTTTCGGTCTATGGCAAAAGACATAGCTCTCATCGAGGTCTTTGACTTTGGTTTTTCTGGCTTTATACTGTCTTAGAATTCTCCCTACAAGCTGAGTTATGCTCAACTGAGAACCGGGATTTGTCAGTATCGTAAGAATATATGCAAAGGCACAGTCCCATCCTTCCTGAAGAGCCTGCTTAGTAATGATATACCTGATCTCACAATCACGGCTTAAAAGGTCTATGCCTTCAATATCATCTTTTTCACTGCTTTTGATAGCTATCTCATTTTCCGATACGCCGCATTGCTTGATAAGATATTCTTTAACATCCTCTGCATGAATATATTTTGTTCCCCTTTGTTCCTTGCCTGTTCTTTCTGCTTGCACGAGACAGATAGGCCTGATATGCTCGCCGGTATTTGCCTCATATTCCTTTGCCTTGCGCTCAAGGTAATCCCTTTTCTCTTTAGATGCAAGCATTACATCCTTCCAGTCAGGACTCGATTTATTGATAACATTCAGATCGAGCTTAATCATTTCTTCTCTGTTCAGAGCCTGTCCGCTGACATTTACCAATAGATTTGCATTTTTTGGCGGAGTAGCGGAAAGTTCAACAATTATTGAAGGATTAAAACCCCTGATCGTATTACGGGCTGTTTCGCTGTATGCTTTATGGCCTTCATCAATGATAATGATAGGTTTAAGTATCCGAAGGGTATTTCCAAGAGATGTTTTTGCTATCCTGCCGAAGAAATCTTCTTCCCTTCCAAAAAAATCAAGATTGGGGAATTCTTTCAGAAGTTCCTTATGGTCTTCTATAGTGTCTTCGAGAGGAAAAAACTCTGTGAAACCTCCGCTATCCTTAAAGACCTTCAGCGTCTCCTTGTTCTGCCTGCTCGCAGACGGCAGCATCAAAAGCATTATCACAAGGTTTTCCTCTATATCAAGAGGTGTGAACTTATCAAGCTTTTCTAAAGTCACTGTTCTTCCGCCGCTTGAAATGTCCAATGCCTGTCTGTATGGATGCTCTCTGTTTCTAAGATGTGCAAGAGTCTGTCTGTATATTTGTGTTGTCGGCACTATCCAGAGGACAATGCCGGTCTGCTTCCTCAGATAAATCCTGTTTATGAGGTCAATGGCATGGCAGGCAAGGATGGTCTTCCCTCCGCCTGTGGGTATTTTAAGATAGAAATCAGGGAGCGGTTCACCAAGGCCGTTCTTGCTTGAATGATAAGATGTGCCGACAGTCTTCTCCCATGCCTTAAAGGGAAAGTCTATTGCAAGATCAGGGTCAACAGCTATTGCCTTTTCATATTTGCCCTTGAATCCGGCAAGGGATTCAAGATAAATCTTGACCTGATCTAAGGTCTTCTTCTGATATTCCTTAAGTTCCATAAATAGATCCGTAGAAAATAAACTCTCGATAACTCCTTATAAAATAAGGGATTTTATTTTATTTGCTTTTAGCGTTGGTAAATAAACTTCGTGTCTTCTATTTCACAATGAAAATAAAATTTTATGCAACTCCCTTGTTTTAAAAGAAAATTTACCATATCAGTTTTTATTTTCATCCCCTATTGAAAATAACTTACTGGGGACTTCCTGTCCGGGTTTAACATAATAAATCACTTTCTTAGCTTTTCCGCCAATCTTTTGAAGGAGTCCTTTATCAACCCAAGACTTCAATAGTCGAGATACCTTCAGAGTATCATTGATTCCCGTGATTTTTCTTGCAATGATATTTGTAATGCGATAATGTTCATCCAGATATTTGTTTACAATATCCCAGTATTCAATTTTATGAAGATTTAAAAGAATTAATAAAACTGAATTTGGGCGGATTGAAGGAGGAAAAAATAATGGTTCGTAAAGATTGAGTTCGGACATTACCCTGAACATGCGATCCACTCCTTCCCCTATGTCCAAATTTGGCGCAGCTTGAAATCGGTTTAATGCCCTCTGAATTATAGGGTTCCTTGAAAACCTTTCGGTTCTGATATTTCCAACAGTAATATGACCCGGATATATTCCGGGACTTTCAATTTCTATCCTGTCATCGAAGAATCTTACTTGTATATCATCCTGTACAAAATAATTTCTATGAATAACAGCATTTGTAACTGCCTCTTGAAATGCCCATTCCGGTATTAGCAAAGAAGGATTAAAAGTACTGCCCTTCAGTCGCGGCGGAGAACTTTTTGTAGTTTCTTTGAAATATCTTATTGTCTGTTCTATCTGATATAAAAGCGGGCCTTCTATTGTAAATGGTCTACGAACAAAATTTGGCTCGCCTGAGTAAGCAGGTTTGGTTCCATAGTAGTGAGAAATTTTGATGCTGCACTTGCCTCCTAAAGTGACAGAAGGATTTTTCCCAAAAAGCAGCACCCCAGCCTTTGTTAGCTGGAAATCCCCATTCTTTAATGCAAGCCCGTTATCTTTTAAAAACTGCCAATCATTTATTGCATCGCTGCCGGTATCTCCCTTATATCGTTCTAAAAGATTTTTATCTATATCTTCCAAAGTCGTAATTCCAGATA
>JBFMDL010000073.1:0-16279 GCA_040753635.1 Nitrospirota bacterium
CTTGAATGCCAGTACCTTCGTTATCGCCGCTGTCAATGTCGTCTTCCCATGGTCTACATGCCCTATCGTCCCTACGTTGCAATGAGGTTTCGTCCTCTCAAATTTTGCCTTTGCCATTTTGCCTCCTACAATAGATAACAGGTTAATAGTAACGAGATGAACGAGGCTGTTCCGCTTATCCCTTTTCTCGTCACCCGCTGCTCATTACTCTTGAATATCATTATTATTCTTATTCACCCTTGACTTTTGCTATGATTCCATCCGAGATGCTCTTGGGCACCTCGTCATAGTTCGAAAACTGCATTGTGTATGTGGCCCGTCCCTGTGTCTTTGACCTCAGATCAGTCGCATATCCGAACATTTCCGAAAGCGGCACCTGGGATTTTATCACCTGAGCCTTTCCCCTTTTTTCCATGCTCTGTATTTTACCTCTCCGGGAATTAAGATCGCCGATCACGTCACCCATATATTCCTCGGGTGTTACGACCTCGACATTCATTATAGGCTCAAGGATTACAGGTTTTGCTCTTTTGGCAGCTTCCTTGAAGGCCATTGAACCCGCAATCTTGAAGGCCATCTCAGATGAATCTACCTCATGATATGAACCGTCATATAAGGTTGCCTTCACATCAACAACAGGGTATCCGGCGAGTATTCCGCTGTCTGTCGCCTCTTTTATACCCTTTTCAACTGCTGCGAAATATTCTCTCGGCACAGAACCGCCGACTATTTTACTCGAAAATTCGAAGCCCTTTCCAGGCTCAAGAGGTTCAAGTTCTATGCATACGTGACCGTATTGACCACGACCCCCGCTCTGTCTGACAAACTTTCCTTCTGCTTTTGACGAAGTCCTTACGGTCTCCTTATAAGCAACCTGGGGCTTTCCAACGTTTGCCCCGACCTTAAATTCCCTTAAAAGCCTGTCTACTATTATTTCGAGATGAAGTTCTCCCATGCCTGAAATGATTGTCTGCCCTGTCTCTTCATCAATAGAAACCTTGAAAGAAGGGTCTTCCTGAGCCAGCTTTGCAAGTGATTGCGAAAGTTTCTCCTGGTCCGCCTTTGTCTTGGGTTCTATGGCAACCGATATGACAGGTTCCGGGAATTCCATGGACTCCAGAACAATAGGGTTTTTGTCATCGCAGAGAGTATCTCCGGTAAGAGTGTTTTTCAGCCCAACTGCAGCGGCTATGTCACCGGCGGAAACTTCCTTGATGTCCTCCCTTTTATTTGCATGCATCTTGAGCAGCCTGCCGATGCGCTCTTTGGTGCCTTTTGAAACATTGTAAACATAGGAGCCGGCGCTGAGGACGCCTGAATAGACCCTCATGAATGTAAGCTGCCCCACGAAGGGGTCTGTCATTACCTTGAAAGCCAAAGCAGAAAAAGGCTCGTTCGCATCTGAGTTTCTGACCATTTCGGTCCCATCCTCGGGATTTTTGCCGACCATCGGCGGGACATCCAAAGGAGAGGGCAAATAATCAACTATTGCATCCAGAAGCTGCTGAACCCCTTTATTCTTGAAAGCAGTACCGCAAAGGACAGGTGTAAGCTTCATTTCAACAGTTCCCTTCCTGAGGGCTGCCTTTATTTCATTCACGGTAATTTCTTTGCCGTCCAAAAATTTCTCCATTATTTTTTCGTCTACATCTGCAACAGCTTCGATCATCTTTTCCCTGTATTCCCTTGCTCTCGGCATAAGTTCGTCAGGGATATCGCCTTCTATGTATTTGGCCCCGAGTGTTTCGTCATCATAATAAAGAGCTTTCATGTTCACAAGGTCAATAGGACCCCTGAAATCCTCTTCAGTTCCGATTGGAAGCTGGATGGGAACAGGGTTAGCCCCTAACCTGTCTATCATACTGTTTACGCTCATATAAAAATCCGCTCCGACCCTGTCCATTTTATTCATAAATGCTATCCTGGGCACTCTGTATTTATTGGCCTGACGCCAAACGGTCTCGGACTGCGGTTCAACACCTGCTACGGAATCAAATACAGCTACTGCGCCATCCAGCACTCTTAATGACCTCTCAACCTCGATCGTAAAATCAACATGTCCCGGGGTATCAATGATATTTATCCTGTGGTCCCGCCAGAAACACGTGGTAGCAGCAGAAGTGATCGTTATGCCTCTTTCCTGCTCCTGAACCATCCAGTCCATGACAGCTGTTCCGTCATGAACTTCCCCGATTTTATAGGTTACACCTGTATAGTAGAGGATTCTCTCCGTAGTCGTGGTCTTCCCTGCATCTATGTGCGCCATTATCCCGATATTGCGTGTTTGTTCTAACGGAAACCTTGACAAAACTCTTCTCCTCTACTGTTCTTACCATCTATAATGGGCAAAAGCCTTATTAGCCTCTGCCATCTTATGGGTATCTTCCTTCTTTTTGATAGAAGACCCTGTGTTGTTATAAGCATCAAGTAACTCACCGGCCAGCCGTTCCCTCATCGTCTTTTCCCCCCTGCCCCGCGAATAACTGATAAGCCATCTCGAGGCTAACGCCATCCGGCGCTGTGGCCTTATCTCGACCGGAACCTGATAAGTCGCTCCTCCGACCCTTCTTGGTTTAACCTCGACAAGCGGTTTCACATTTTCCAGCGCAGTCTTGAAAACCTTAAGAGGGTCATTCCCTGTCTTTTCCTTTATAATATCGAAAGCTCCATAGCAAATATTTTCCGCTGTGGATTTTTTCCCGCTCTCCATCAATACGCTTACAAACTTGCTTACAATTTTGCTGTTATATTTTGGATCAGGTAATATTTCTCTTTTTTCTGCAACTCTTCTTCTCGGCATTACTTACTCCATCATTTAGGCTTCTTAGTCCCGTATTTTGATCTTCCGCGTCTTCTATCGCTTACTCCCATAGAATCGAGAGTGCCCCTTATAATATGGTATCTTACCCCGGGCAGGTCCTTTACCCTTCCGCCTCTTATCATAACAATAGAGTGCTCCTGCAGGTTATGTCCTATTCCGGGTATATACGCTGTGACTTCCATCGCATTCGTCAGCCTTACCCTTGCGACCTTCCTCAATGCAGAGTTCGGTTTTTTAGGCGTAGTGGTATAAACCCTGACGCACACGCCTCTTTTCTGAGGGCATGACTTCAACGCCGGACTTTTGGTTTTTCTCAACAGACTTTTACGTCCCTGCCTTACTAATTGTGCTATTGTTGGCACTCTTCCTCCAAAATAAAAAAATAAAAATTCCCCTTTGCTCCGGGGAAAACCTTACAACTTTACCAGAGCAGATTTTTTTTGTCAAGCGTTTTTAAAGGCAGAATTATAGAAAAAAAACACCACCCCAAAAAACTCTTTACAACCAGGTTACAGAGAGTAAAGTATACCATATATTAAATTTTCAATTCAAAGCAAATTTGACTCACCCCTTAAAAAATGCTGTCTGCCGGGGATGTTTCTGGTTGTCATCCTGGTTAATTTTAAACATGCCAGACGCCGTTGAAATGCGGGGCTGTCATTTCCAACAGCGGTTGAGCATTTTGACAGCCTTTTGATGTCAGGGTTATAATCATAAGATGAAAATCAAACTAATAATTTTTTTCACAATATTATCTATTCTTCTCGGGGGCGGGGCAGGCGGTTATATTGCAATTTCCAGGGGCATGCCTTCTATAGAAGAACTGAAACAATATACCCCTACAGCAGGCACAAAAATATATTCTGATGATGACACTTTGATAGAAGAGTTAAAGGTTGAAAAAGGGATATTCATGCCTATTGAAAAAATTCCCGAGCATATGACAAATGCAATTATAGCGGTCGAAGATTCAAGGTTCTGGAAGCACAAGGGCATTGATTATATAGCAATTGCAAGGGCATTGGCCAAAGACCTGATATACGTAAGCCTCAAGGAGGGCGGCAGCACAATAACCCAGCAGCTTGCAAAAGTGGTTTTTTTAACCCCGCAAAAGACTATTAAGAGAAAATTAACGGAAGCAGCCCTGGCAATAAAAATTGAAAAAAATCTCAGCAAAAAAGAGATACTTGAACTATATCTGAACAGAATTTATTTCGGTCATGGCGCATATGGCGTGGAGATGGCATCAAAGATATACTTCGGAAAATCAGCAAGGCAGCTGAACCTTGCTGAGGCATCATTGATTGCCGGTCTTATCAAGGCTCCTTCAATATATTCTCCTTACAATGACCTTACAAAGGCAAAGGAAAGACAAATGATTGTCCTTTCCCGCATGGAAGAAGAGGGATACATAACAAAATCTGAAAAGGTAAACGCATACAAACAACCATTATATCTGTCCAGCCTGAGAAAAGGCATTGAAGTAAACAGTTATTTTGTAGAATTTGTCAGGAAATATCTTGAGGAAAAATATGGACTGGATACCGTATATAAAGGCGGTCTTAAAGTATATACAACCCTTAACAGGAACATGCAGATATCAGCTGTCAATGCCTTGCAGTCGGGCTTGCGGGACCTCGACAAGCGTAGCGGATGGCGAGGGCCGATAGAACACAAAAAAGACATTGATATTGAAAGGGAACTTAACGGCAAGGAACTTTCAACTGCAGTGGTGATCAACCCTGGTGATATCTATTCAGGACTTGTTCTTAAAGTAAGGGATAAAGAGGCCATTATAAAAACAAGAGGTGTTACAGGAAAGCTTTCCATAAAAGATTCATATTGGGCATCAAAAGTTTTGGACGCCAAAACCGGCAAGGCAAAGGTGTTGAAGAATTTCGACCTGACACAGATTTTAAAGCCCGGGGATATTGTAAAAGTCAGCATAAAGAGCATCCGGAATACGAATGTCGTGTTGTCTCTGGAACAGGAACCCGAGGTCGAAGGCGCCGTAGTAGCCGTTGAACCATATACCGGATTTATAAGGGCTATGGTCGGAGGATATGATTTTTCAAAAAGTGAATACAACAGGGCTATATTTGCCAAACGGCAGCCGGGCTCCGCATTCAAGCCTGTCATATACGCTGCGGCCATGGACTATGGCTTCACGCCTGCAAGCATTATTAACGACGAACCCATAACATACATGGGAGGTCCCAAAGGTGAATGGACACCTGAAAATTACGATCATAAATTTTATGGACCGACACGCCTCAGGGAAGCCCTCACTTATTCACGAAACGTTGTCACTGTCAAACTCGTTGAATCGATCGGAATTGACTATCTGACAGCTTTTTCAAGGACATTAGGGTTTAGCGGGGATCTGCCGCGGAATCTCAGCATAGCATTGGGCTCTTTCAGCATTACGCCTTTAGAACTGGCCGAGGTATATAATGTGTTTGCAAGCAACGGCATAAAAACAGAACCGGTATCGATCAAATATATAATTGATGCCAGAGGCAGGGTGCTGGAAAGCAACGAACAAAGCTATGAGCAGGCTGTAAGCCCCCAGACATCCTTCCTGATAACATCCATGATGCAGGATGTAGTTAAATATGGCACAGGTTGGCGCGCCAAGTCTTTGGGACGGCCTGTTGCAGGCAAAACCGGCACTACCAACAATTACAAAGATGCATGGTTCGTGGGTTATTCGACCAACCTTGTAGCATGCGTCTGGGTAGGGTTTGACAATTATAAGTCACTCGGTCCGCAGGAAACAGGGGCAAGGGCAGCCTCCCCAATCTGGGTTTCTTTTATGAATAACGCCCTGACGGGTGAGCCTGAAGAATTTTACCAGCCTGATGGGATAGTCAGTTATTATATTGATCCCGGCACAGGCTTGTTATCTTATGATGACACCGGCATAAAAGAATACTTCAAGGAGGGGTCTCAGCCCAGACAGTTTTCTCCTGCGAAATCCATATGGGAGATAAGGGACCCCACGCAGTTTAATTTTGATTGACCGGCTGCCTTCAGGCAAAGGAGGGGAAAGAAGTAACGGCCGCTGAAAATAATTACGAAAAAGGCCTTTCCGCCTATACAAAGGGAGGTTCCGGAAATGCCAAAAAATATATTACGGAATATATTAATAGCGCACCAGATCCCCTCGCCTATTACCTTATAGGCTATGCCAGCTCATACTTATCCAAAATAAAACTTTACAGAAGGCGGAATGCCCCGAAAAACAGAATTCACCCCTGTTAGAAGGAAGGCTTTGCTTTCTAACGGGATAAATCGACATGATTATTAAATGTCAGACCCCGACTTTGTTAAATAAACGTATTAACGATAACTCTGTATTTGTGTTATTTTGTAATTATTTGTGGATTAATTTTCAGGGTGTCGTTATTCCGTTTCCTCAACATCCCGCCTTCTTATGTATATTTGAAATTATTTTGGACAGCAATGATGCCAGCTATAAATTGAAAGATTATTCAAAGGCCGGAAAATATTTTAATGACACATACATACTTGACCCCGATTTCAATCCTTCTTTGATTGGCGCATCGCAATAAATCCGGTGAGTATGGGGCGACGGTTGCTCCCCAAATCCAGCATCAACTTTGCGAGGGAACGCATTCGAACGGTTTCAGCGGACCGTTTTGCCTCACCGTCCAGGTGAGGCGGCCCGGTGCCTCGGAGCGAAGCGAGAATGAGAGAGAATGACGTTCTCTCGCCTTTGGCACTTTTTTGATGGTGGATTTGGGTGCTCTCAGAGGGCTTGATTTAAACCAAAAATGAATGTATCAGCTTAACTTATCTGCAAACTTTTTTTTCTTTGACTGCTTTGATATATAGACAATGCAATCCTCGCATATCTTGCCTGTTTCCCTGTTGCATATCATCCTGTTGAGTTCCCAGCATGGTTTTGTCTTGTCTATAAAAGCAGAACATTTATTCTTTCTTTCATCTGAACATTCGGTTATTTCCCAGCATGGTGCATAGTCGAGGAGCTTTTTTATACCCTCAATGCTTATCTTCTTATTATGGATAAGATCCCTCAAACACCTCAGCCACTTTATGTCATTCTCGGAATAAAACCTGTTCTTGTTTCTTCTGGCAGGCTTGATCAACCCATGCTTTTCATAAAGTCTTAATGTCTGATCGGTCGTACCAATTAACTCAGCGACAATCCCGATTGGGTAAAGCGGCATGTCCTTTTTTACTTCTTCGCCAAGATCCTTTCTCATTTTCTCCCTCGCCAATATATAATAATGATGATTTGCAAAGTATATTTTATTTAAACTGCCCTATTAATTAAAGTTATTAATACATTTTTAAACTAAAAAAAGCAAGTTTTTTATTTTTCCCTATTGACATTTGAAATTTGCTTATGTAATATTACAGCGATTTCCCCTAAGGAGGCCTTTTCATGGAACATGAAGTATTATTATTAGATATCTTTATAAATCCTGAAAAAATTCCGCATTTTGTATCTTATGCCTTTCTTGCTTCAATTATTCTTATAATCGTATCTTTACTTGTCAGAAGTTCGATAAAACTGGTTCCAACAGGGATTCAGAACTTCATGGAGACGATAATCGATTCGATCCTCAATCTCTGCGAAGAAAATATCGGACATCACTGGGCCAGACCGCTCTTCCCGCTTATCGGCACAATTTTCCTGTTCATATTGATCTGCAACTTTATGGGTCTGATCCCGGGATTCTATTCTCCAACCAGCAACATAAACACCAATGCTGCGATGGCAATACCGGTTTTTCTGGCAACCCATGTCTACGGAATCCGCGTCCATGGCTTCGGGTATTTAAAGCATTTCCTCGGGCCCATACGCTCCATAATTGCGCTGCCGCTCATGATACTTATGTTCATCATTGAGTTCATCGGACACCTTGTAAGGCCGGTAACCCTTTCAGTCAGGCTTTTCGGAAACATGATGGCAAAACATATATTATTGGCCGTGCTTGCCATTTTAGCGCCGTGGATTCTTCCAACTCTTATATTAATGTTAGGAACTCTTGTCAGTTTCATACAGGCTTTTGTGTTCACATTGCTTTCGACCCTGTATCTCGCTGGTGCCGTTGAAGAGGCACATTAAATCAAAGTCCTTGAGAAAGGAGGAGGGGAAAGAATGAAGAAAACAATGTCATTAATCCTTTTGGCTCTTATGATGCTTGTGCTGTTTGCTCCCGCTGTATTGGCTGAAGAAGCTGCTGCTGCTCCCGCCGGTGACGCTTCCTCTGTTAAAGCCTGGGCTGCCATAGCTGCAGGTCTTGCAATAGGAATCGCTGCCCTGGGTACAGGCATCGGTCAGGGTATCGGCTTAAGAGGCGCAGCAGAGGGTGTTGCAAGAAATCCGGGCGCATCCGGTAAAATCACAACAACCCTGATTATCGGTCTTGCTATGATCGAATCACTTTGTATATATGCGCTGCTTGTGTCGCTGGGCATCCTGATTAACCAGAAAATGTTCTTCTAATATTACGATTCAGATAAAAAAAGAGGCCTTTTCACTGAAGGCCTCTTTTTTTATTTTATAGTTGTAAAAAAAGTCCTTAACCGGAAGGCAGAAGCGCTTCTGCCTTCCGGTTAAGCAATATTAAGGTTTATCTGCTTTATCACTTATTTTCTCGTACATCCTTGCATTCTCAATGGCAATCCCGCCCTGTTCGGCAAGAGCTACAGCAAAATCGATTTCATCCTCACCAAAGTTCCTGTGTAAGTCGGTGAGCAGCCTCAATATCCCGATAATTCTTCCCCGTACGACTATCGGAACAACAAGAATGCTTTTTATCCCTTCTTCTTTCGCCTCATCCCTGTATACAATCCTCGGGTCTGTAGTTGCATCATAAATCGCAACCGCCTTCCCTTCAAGGGCGAATGAGATGCTCTCTTCGGCATCTACAGGCCCCCTGTTTAAATACTTTTCACTAAGCCCGTACGCAGCAACCAGATCCAGCTTCTTCCCTGTGGAATCGAGCAGCCTTATTGTAGCAGCCTTTGTATTCATAATTTCGGGTATTATTCTGACAATCATGTCAAGGACTTCACGCATATTAAGCGTAGAACTTACAGCTTTTGAAATTTCCTGGATAGCCTTAAGGTATTTCACTTCCCTGTATTGCCTCTCATACATCCTTGCGTTTTCGATGGCTGTTCCGCACTGCTCTGCGAGCGTTGATGCAAAGGCTATCTCTTCATTGGTAAAATTCCTTGGCCACCCTGTAAGGAGTCTCAGAATTCCTATGACCTTTCCCCTTGCCTTTACAGGGAGCGTCAGCATACTCTTTATGCCCTCTTCATCGGCCTCTTTGCGGTATCTGATCCTTTTATCTGTTGAGACATCATAGATGGCAACCGGATTTTCATTCAAAGCCTCTATTATGTTCTCCTCGGTATCCACAGGTCCCCTGTTGAGATACTTCTCACTGAGGCCATATGCAGCAGCCAACTGCAGCTTTTTCCCTGTGTCATCCAGGAGTCTGATCGTCGCAGCCTTCAGGTTCAACACCTCGGGTATCTTCCTGACAATCATATCCAGCACTTCATTTACATTAAGAGTTGAACTTACGGCCCTTGTAACATCCTGGAAAACGTTAAGATATTCCCTTTCCCTGGAAACCATCTTTTCGAATATCCTTGCGTTCATTATGGCTATCGCTGCCTGCTCTGCTATGGCTGTTACAAACTGGAGGTCTTCTTCAGAGTACTCCACCGGCTCGGCTGTATACATTCTCAGGACCCCTATAACTTCGTCCTTGAATCTCAGCGGAATGGAAAGGATGCTTCTTATGCCCTCCCTCTCCGCCTCTTTCCTGTATTTTGCGTTCCCGTCTGCTGTAATATCATATATAGATACCGACTTGCCGGCCAGTGCGTCATCAATACTGGCGTCATATTCGACAGGCCCTTTATTGGCATAACTCTGGCTGAGGCCGTGATATGCGGAAAGTTCAAGCTGATGGTTTTCCTTGTTCAGGAGCCTGAGCAGGCTTGCCTTGACATTCATCACCTTAACGACATTTGTCACGATCAGTTTCAATACCTCATCAAGAGAAAGGCTGGTGCTTATTGCCTTGCATATATTCTGATAACTCTCCATATAAATCTTCTTTGAGAATATCTTTTCAGCGCATAAAGGGCACATGGAATGAGTGAAGTCTCCGAATCCCTCATCTGTGAGAAAAGCCTCTATCTGTTCCCATGTTTCCGTATCCTTTCTTATCTTTTTACACCAGCCGCAGATAGGGATAAGCCTTTCCATCTTCTGATTTCTCAACTGGAACGCCCTGAGTTCCATGAAAAGCGAGATATCCCTGAAGGCAATAATGACACCGTTCAATTTCCCATTCATGAAAAGAGGTGAGATGTTCTCCTCGACAAGCACCCTTCTGCCGTCTTTAGCCTTGAGAAAAAGATTTCTCCGGATAGGGGTTTTTTTCTCCTGCCCAACCACCAGCGGACATCCGGCGTCGCAGAGCGCATTTCCCTTTTCGTCTTCATGCTTTAGGAAATCATCATAGCATGCCTTCCCGACCGCTTCATCCGGTGAGTATCCCGTAATCCTCTCTGCGCCTTTATTCCAGAAGAGGATCTTCCTGTCATTGCCGACAAAATAAACACCATCAGCGACATTGTCGAGGATTTGATGATACAATTTCAGCCTTTTGTCAAACATTCTGCCTTAACTCCAATCTTCTCTAAAAGGGAATTATTAAACACTTGAACAAATAGTGCTCAAAACTATTATAATTAAATATCAAATTTAATATAAAGGCAATCGGCATTGGACAACCCAATTTATTTACGGCTAAAAGAGAAGGCAGCAAGAGCAGCGTTGAAAATCGGGCTGCCTTCCTTTTACGCAATACACAAAAAAGAGATAGGGATAGCCATGTCGAATTTTTCAGATAACAGATTGATCCATAAATGCAGGTCTTACCTGGACGAATCAACACTACACCCTGCGCACGGCATCCAGCACTGCGAAAAAGTAGCTCTCGAAGCCGGCGCAATACTGCAGATCGAAAGTTCATCAAATAATCTTTCCGAGGCAGATACTAATGACCTGATGATTTGTGTGCAGATAGCCGGTCTTCTTCATGATATCAAGCGCAATGAAAAAGACCATACAATTTCCGGCAGCAAGGAGGCTGAAAGGATACTCAGAGATTTCAATATCGGAGATGCCCATAAAAGGTATATTGTCGCTGCGATAAGAAACCATGAGGCGTTCAAGGAAGTGCTGGATTCAGAGGATGAGTCAGCAAAATTAGTAAGTGATTCACTCTATGACGCAGACAAGTTCAGGTGGGGTCCGGACAATTTTACTACCACTTTATGGCTTATTATGGAGTCGACGGAAACTTCTGCAGAGATTCTTTACAGCGATTTTCAGAAGAAGATGGATGGCATAAAGAGGATAAAACACACATTCAGGACAGAAACCGGCAAAAAGTACGGTCCTGAATTCATCGATTACGGGATCGAAATCGGCAATGAAATATTCAGAGAGATGGAGAATATTATAGGCGTCTGACAACATGATTTTAATCACTGATTTAAATAAAATAACCACCGGATTCGACAAAAGCGTAATTACTCTCGGGAACTTCGACGGCCTTCATCTCGGTCATCAGGAGTTGATAAAAATGGTCATCAAGAGGGCAAAAGAAATAGGGGCTCTCAGCCTTGTCGTAACATTCAGGCCTCATCCCTTAAAAATACTCGCGCCTGAAAAATGCCCTCCTCTTATAAGCATATATGAAGAAAAAATAAGGCTTTTCGAAAAACTGGGCATAGATGCCCTGGTCAAGATACCTTTTACACTCGATTTTTCATCCATGACACCCCGTGATTTCGTGAAAAATATTTTATGCGATCTTCTTGGAGCAAAGGAGATATTTGTCGGCTATAACTACAGGTTCGGCAAAGGCAGGGAAGGGAACATCAAAAAGCTGAAGGAACTCGGTGAGGAGTTCGGATTCAGTGTTATAGAAGTTGAGCAGATTTCCCTGAACGGTGTAGTTATAAGCAGCACCAAAATAAGACAGCTCCTGAAAAACGGCGAGGTCGAACAGGCAGCCGGATTCCTCGGCAGAGACTATGCAATTACAGGAATAGTCGTTAAGGGGGACGGCAGGGGGAAAGGGCTTGGGTTTCCAACGGCGAATATAGCTTCGAAACATGCGATTATCCCTTCTGACGGTGTTTATGCAGTCAGACTGTTTGCACGGGATAAATATTATAACGGCGTCGCAAACATAGGAATGCGCCCCACTTTCGACAAAAAGGAACTTGCGGTTGAAGTGCATGTTTTCGATTTTAACGAAGACCTCTACGGCGAAGAGATTACGGTTTACTTTATCAAAAAGATAAGAGAGGAGAAGAAGTTCCTGAACGCAGAGGCATTAATACGACAGATAAAATCCGACATAGGAGTGGCCAAAGAAATCCTTGCCGGACGCCCTGAGATCATAGAAAATTCTGCAATCAGAAATTAACCCGCAAATTGCCTTTATAACCATATAACCGCCTTCAAAGCCTTTTACTAATGTTCTCAAAATTGGATAGACATTTTGTCAGAAAATCTCCCCTTGCCTCCCTTTGGCAAAGGGAGGTTGGGAGGGATTTTATTGAAATTATGTACGTTCTATTATGAGAACCTTAATAAATGGATAGCGAGCGGCTACAACAAGAAACCAATCCCTTATATGAATGCATTTGGGTGTCAATCAAAAAAAATCAGTGTTTGAACACCCTCTGCCCGGTAAAGACCATCGCAACCTTCGGGTCGGCTTCATTGCACGCCTGGATAACTTCAAAATCTCTTTCGGAACCGCCCGGCTGAACAATAGCAGCAACACCCTCTTTGATCGCCACGTCAACGCCGTCCCTGAACGGGAAAAAGGCGTCTGAAACCATTACTGCGCCGATAAGACCTCCCTTGTTTTCCTTTGTCTCCTCGTCGATTTCACGCAGCGCTGCGATGTCCCTTTTGCCCTGAGATGCCTCGATTTCATAGTTTTTGTAGGGTATGCCGTATTTTCTAAAGCATAAGGCATCGGCATATTTCGTATATGCCTTGAAAATCGCTATCTCCGCAACACCTACCCTGTCCTGCTCGCCGGTCCCGATGCCGGCTGTCACCCCGTCTTTCACATAGATAACGGAATTCGATGTAATCCCCATCTCAACGCTCCATCCGAAGATCATGTCTTCATACTCTTTATCCGTAGGCTGCCTTTCAATCAAGTATTCCTTGCCCTTGTACACTGTCTTTGCAGGCAGAAAATCATTTTTTGTATGTATACGGCTTATCTGCGACTGCTGGGCGATAAGGCCGCCGTCGATGAGCGACTTGAATTCTACGAAACGGAAGCCCCTGTACCTCTCAAGATGATCGATCTTGCCGACCCTTATTATCCTGAGGTTTTTTCTCTTTGCAAGTATACCCACAACACCTTCTTCATAATCAGGCGCCGCGACAACTTCGAGATAATTGCTGTTGACCATCTCCGCGGTCTTTTTGTCCATCGGCCTGTTCACTACAAGGCAGCCGCCGAAGGCAGCTATCCTGTCCGCCATATTCGCCTTGTCATATGCCTCGGCGATGTCCCTTCCGAATGCAGCACCGCACGGGTTGTTATGCTTGAGGATTACAGCAGCGGGTTTATCCATAAGGTATTTCATTATATTCAAGCCGTTATCAAGGTCTGTCAGGTTTGTCTTCCCGGGATGTTTACCCGCCTGTATCATATCTTCCTCGGAAATGCTGCTGACAAGGCCGTTGCCCGGCTGAATGTACACGCAGTCCCCAAGTGCAAGATTGCCGTTTATGAGTTCATACAACGCCGCCTGCTGGTCGGGGTTTTCTCCATAACGGAGACCTTTTTCAATAAGCTCGCCTGTCTTTTCATCGGGGATCTTCCATGCCCTCTTCCTGTAAACCAGGGTCTGGTCCCCGAATTTTATTGTCATCTCATCAGGGAAATTATCATCCATAATGGTCTTGTACATCTTCTTTAATTCTGACATGGCAAGCCTCCTCTACATTTCTCAGATAAATTTTTAATTTTGAAATTATAAGAATCAGCTAAATATAAAAGCGTTTAAATGATAACAAAATACAATAATTATATGGAAGTGTTTTCGCTTGTGTTAAAATACTTCTCTGATGAATACTGAAAAAGAATATATCCCGGTCACCGTCGACAAGAGCCATATTATCACTATAGGCGAAAGGCTTTATACCGAAAGCATAGAGTTCGTCCGTGAGATTGTGAACAACGCATATGATGCTGATGCCACCCTTGTCGAGATTACCGTATCTGAAGACAGTATCGAAATCAGGGACAACGGAACCGGCATGGACAGGGAGGGGCTCAGGCAATATTTCAATATCGGTTCCCAGCAGAAGCTGTACTCCTCCAGATCTTCTGTTTATAACAGGGACCGAATAGGACAGTTCGGCATCGGTAAATTTGCGAGCCTTTCTGCATGTGAACGTTTTGAGGTCTTAACAAAAAAGGGCGATTTTGTAGGAAGAGTCGTGTTTGACAAGCATGAATGGGAAAAGCCGGGCGATACATGGAACCTTCCTCTTGAGATATTGCCGCCTGACTTCAGGAAAAATGACGGCACAACGGTTTTACTAACCGGCTTGAGCAGGAGGTTCGAACTCAACGATATCGAGTCAAGGATAATCGAAGGGACACCTCTTAAGGCCCCGAATTTCAGGGTAAGATTGAATAATCACACAATAACTCCC
Organism: Nitrospirota bacterium; assembly: GCA_040753635.1. Classification (GTDB taxonomy): domain Bacteria; phylum Nitrospirota; class Thermodesulfovibrionia; order Thermodesulfovibrionales; family UBA6898; genus JBFMDL01. The sequence continues at coordinate 14,613 of JBFMDL010000073.1, forward strand.
AGAAGCCTTACAGGACACAGGATCCCATTTCTTGAGGGCACTGAATTCGGCCCTGTGCATGGAGAAATAATAATACTTCCTCTAACACTGTCTTCAACAGATGAACTCGGCATCGAAGTCAAGGTAAAGCAGGTCACCGTCAGAAGAGAACTCTTCGGCATGGAGACCTGGGGCAAAACAATGGCGCGTGTTCGTGGTGAGGTAAATGCCGACTTTCTTCCGATAACAAGCGACCGGACCGGTTTTATAAAGGATTCACCTGGATATAAAACCCTTTCGTCGGTGATGGAAAAAATCATGGAAGAAGTTAAAAAAGTCCTCTTTAAGCTGACCGCTAAAAAAGAAAGCAGAATTGTAAGCCGCGCCCTTAATGAGGCATTACACCGCATTTATAAGGCGTTGTATCACAATCCTGAGCTTTCGCCATTTGGCGCTCTGCCGGTTGCGGAGGAGGCGGCAAAGGGGATTGGAGGCGCCGGGCTTTTACATGAGAAAAAAGATGAAGGCACTGGACAGGTTGTTGAGGGAATTAAACAGCAAGAAAAACCTGCTGAAAAGAAGAGGAAGAAAAGACCGAAGGTGAAGAAACTCACGCCCAATGCCGTAATCAAGAAAATGAAATTCGGACAGTATGGAGTGTCATGTGTTGTTGATAGTTTTGGAGAAGACGGACCGGAGGTCTTTACTGAAGAAACGACAATTTATATAAACAGGGACCATCCCCTTTATAAAAGGGAGTCAGGAAAGGTTGATACACATATCCTGAACCTTGCAAGGCTTATCACCCAGGAGATAGCCTTGATGAAAGACTCGAAGAATCCAAGACAGGCGTTTGAGAGACAGTCGAGGCTTTTAAAGGATGCTTTTATTGAGAAGGAGAAACCGGATTAACATGAAACGTATCGCTAATTTTTTATTCGAGGCCGGGATGCTCAAACGCACGCCGAGGACAGGGTTCCAGTTCCTCGGCTCCGGCGCTGAATCCGTTGCCGAGCATATATTCAGGACAGTATATATCGGCTATACCCTCGGTCATATGTCAATGAGGGCTGATACCAACAAAATCATTAAAATGTGCCTGTTCCACGACCTCCCTGAGGCCCGCACCGGGGATCTGAATTATGTGAACAAAAAATATGTTAAGGCTGATGAAAAAAAGGCGATAAAGGATTTGACGGACACACTGCCTTTCGGGGACGAAATGAGGGAGCTGATTCTTGAGTTCTTAAAGGGTGAGAGCCTTGAAGCAAAACTGGCTTATGACGCAGACCAGCTGGAGATGATACTCTGCCTCAAGGAATACAAAGACCTTGGCAATAAATATGCAGACGAATGGCTCGGATTTGCCGCAAAACGCCTTAAGACAGAAATCGCCCGTGAACTATCGAAGACAATCCTCGATACCGATTCTTCATTGTGGTGGTTTTCGGATAAAAATGACTGGTGGGTCAACGGGAAATAAAACTATAAAAAAAGGCCATGCACATGCGGTGCAGTTGGAGCGCATCGTATTTTACCGCTTTTCTCTCGGGTGAATCGTTATACTAAGACGGTCATAAGTAAGGATACATAATTTTTTATAAAGCAGCATATCGGACATTGGGTTCGTGAAAAAATGCACAAATCTTTTTAGGATTTTGTTGCAATGACCTCAAATGGCCGCGTAC
>JBFMDL010000074.1:0-15884 GCA_040753635.1 Nitrospirota bacterium
TGCCCCTCTCGTAGAGTCGAGTCTCCGACTTTGCCAAAGAGGGGTATATTCCTCCCTTTGGCAAAGGGAGGTTGGGAGGGATTTTATTGAAATTATGTGCGTTCTATTATGAGAACCTTAATAACTGTATTATCTTCAATTTTATTGACAATCATTCTGATCTATCCCTGCAATGCATCCCTTTCCGCTGCCCCGTCAGAAGCTGAACTGTTCGAGAAGGCGTACGGATACTACCTCGCTTATCAACCGGACAAGGCTATTGAGCACTTTGATCTGTTTTTAAATGCATATCCCGACAGTTCAGCCAAAGACTCCGCATTGTTCTGGAAGGCCAAGTCTTTAATGCAGATAAACAGGACAAATGACGCAAAAAAAATTTTTGAAGAAATACGCGCTGATTTTCCTGAAAGCTATTTCAGAGCCTTTGCGGAAAAAGAAATTGAGAGTATTGCAAAGGGAGGCGCTCCAAAAATTCAGGAGTCCAAAGACACAGCTGATTTAACCGACATTGAAAATAAAATGCCGGAACTCGCTGAAAAGAACAGGGAACTTGAGATGCGTCTCGCAGAAAGCCAAAAAAAGCATCAGCTTACAGAAAAAGGCTTATCCAGGGCGCTCGAAGATAAAAACTCTCTTGAAGAAAAGCTGGAAGAATTAAAGAGAAAGAATGAAGAGTTTTCTGTAATCGCGGATAAATTTGAGCTCTTAAAGGCCGACAGCCAGAAGATAATTGAAGAGAATAAAAAGCTTTCAGCCGGCATTAAAGAGAAAGAAGAAAAGATTAAAGACCTCATCATAGAGATTGAGGGAAAAGGCGAAAAACTGAATTTACTTAACAGGGAAAAGGAAGAATCAGCTGCCAGGATTGAATTTCTTGAACAAAGGGAAATGGAGCTGAATCTTGTTTTAAGCAAGCTCCGTGAAAAACAGAAAGATTGGGAGGAGTTGGACAAATATTTAAACCGGCTTAAGGAAGACAAGCTTGCCCTTGAGAATCAAATAAAGATTAAGGATATGGAACTTTCAGAAGCCGGGAAGTCCGTGTTGTCGCTTGAAAACAGGATAAAGGGATTCGAACAGGAGATGAAAAAGGACAGGCAGCAATCAGAGGCGTCGATTGCGAAGTTATCCGGAGAGAAGGCCCGGCTTGAAGATGAGTTGAAGAAAGAGCAGAAGAGGGCGAGGGAACTGTCCTTACAGGGCGATAAGGCCGAAGCATTAATGAAGGAGCTTAAGACCCTTGAAGAATCCAACAGGACCCTTGAAGCCAGGCTTGAAAAAGACAGGAAACAGCACGAGGCGGAGCTGCAGAAACTTAGGCATGAGAAAGAGTTATTGGACGGCAGACTCGAGGAACTCTCACGCAAAGACACATCCATAAAAGACCTCACAGCAAAACTCCGGCAACAGGAATCAAAGTACAATGAGATGGTTAATTCACTTAATAAACTCCAGGAGACCAGAATATCACTGGAAAAAGATTTAGAAGAAAAGGGAAGTAAATTAAAAGAATCCGAGAAGACAATAGCATTAATTGACAGCAGGGTCAGGGAGCTTCAGAAGGCAAATAGGGAGGAGCCGGAAAATACGAAAAAGACAATAACAAAACTGGAACACGAGAAGACCCTGCTTGAAGAGGCGCTGGAAAAGGAAAGGAAGAAGCTTTCCGAACTGACAACACAAAATATGGAAAAAGAGAAAATCATAAAAGAACTCAGGGCAATACAGGATGAGATGCATGGAATTAAGGCCGGAGCTGAAAGTTATAAAATGAAAACAGAGGGTGAACTGAACAAGCTTCGGAATGAAAAAGAATTGCTGAAGGAAAAGCTCAAAGACCTTGAGGGGTTGCAAAAAGATACAAAAAATCTATCTATAGAAATAAAGGAACAGCGATCTAAATTCAAAGATACGGAAAATTCATTAAACCGGCTTAAGGAAGACAAGCTTGCCCTTGAGAATCAAATAAAGATTAAGGATATGGAACTTTCAGAAGCCGGGAAGTCCGTGTTGTCGCTTGAAAACAGGATAAAGGGATTCGAACAGGAGATGAAAAAGGACAGGCAGCAATCAGAGGCGTCGATTGCGAAGTTATCCGGAGAGAAGGCCCGGCTTGAAGATGAGTTGAAGAAAGAGCAGAAGAGGGCGAGGGAACTGTCCTTACAGGGCGATAAGGCCGAAGCATTAATGAAGGAGCTTAAGACCCTTGAAGAATCCAACAGGACCCTTGAAGCCAGGCTTGAAAAAGACAGGAAACAGCACGAGGCGGAGCTGCAGAAACTTAGGCATGAGAAAGAGTTATTGGACGGCAGACTCGAGGAACTCTCACGCAAAGACACATCCATAAAAGACCTCACAGCAAAACTCCGGCAACAGGAAAAAAGATTTAAAGACTCGGAAGATCTGATAAGAAAGCTTTCTGAAGAAACCAGGTCATATGAAATGAAGCTCAGAGAAAAGGAAACGATTATAGCCTCATTAAATGAGCTGGATGCAAAATTCGCTCCATTGAAGCGTTATGACGTCCCGGTTGTCGGTTTAGGCGACAAGAAATATACCCTGCTTCAAATTTTCGAGGAAAGCCTGTCCTCTTCAAAAGTTTTATCAAAAATGAATCTTGAATCTGTTGCGTGGAGAAGCGGGAAGGTATTAGATGATTTCGTTATCGAACAGATTTTATATAAAACAGCAAAGGACGAGGGGATAAAAGAAAATAAATCTGCATTTGATTCAATTTCAAGAAAATATTCATTCGATAACGACGAAAAGAAATATCTCGCAAAGTATTTGCTTATCAGTGAACTGATAAAGAAAAAATCAGCGGCGGCTTCATCCGTAAATGAAAATGAGGCAAAAGAATATTATGAAAAAAATAAAGATAAATATTTGATAACCGGACCGGAAAAGAAAGTTATTCTTTTAAGCATAAGTTATTCATCCGGGGATGAATTTGAAAAGGCGGTAATCGCATCCGAATTACATCAAAAGGCGGGCAGCGGAATTTCTCTTGAGAGTCTTCACAGATCATACGGAAAGCTGCTGGGTTTCAAACAAATCAAATTTGAAGAATTACCGGACTGGATACAACAGAAGATAAGAGGCCTTAAAGACGGGGAAATAAGCAATGTAATCTCAACAGGAGACCGGTTTGTGATAATCCAGACGCAATTCGTCAACCCTGCTTATAAAAAATATGAAGATGTCCGTTCAGAGATAATAAAAAATTATTTCTCCGGCAGGCAGGAACCATACGGCAATCTAAGAGAATGGCTTAAGGAAATCCGAAAAGAAGCGGTTGAAATAAAGTAAAGCCAGGAATTCATCGGTGGAAGATATACAGGAAAAGATAGAAAAAGCCAGAAGAAAACCTCTGACGTCAGAAAATCTGAATTATATCGGCGATCTTTACCTTAAAACCGGGAATAAATATCAGGCAATTTCCTGTTTTTATGAATCCGTAAAAAAAATGCATTACGGGCAGAAGGAAAAACAGATAGCCGTATATAAGAAAATAATAAGAATCGCCCCTTCAGATATTGAGGCATATGAAGAGATCGTCTCTCTTTATTCAAGATTGGGACTTGCTGCGGAGGAAGTTGAATACTTGACAATACTCGCCAATCTTTACCAGAACCAGGGCAATTATAACAAGTTGAACTCCACATTGAAAAGAATAAACGACCTTGATCCGCAAAGCATTATACTCAATAAATACAGGATGAAAGAAGAAGACTTCTTCATCGACAAAAAACCCAGAGAGAGTGTTATTTCAAAATTAAACTGTCAGACTGATAGCGGAGAAAATAACAAGGTTTTCAATGATACCGAGGTCATAAAGAAAGCTGAGAATGCAGACCTTTCAAAAAATGAGAGCGAAATTGACTCCACTGTGAAAGGAAGGGCCGACGTCGGTCTTTTTTCAGTCACGCTCGAAGAATCAGATGAAGATAAACACCGGATTCATGTTGAACCGGAAGAAAGGAAATTTAAGTTATACGCTTATGCAGGAATAATTGCATTATTATTGATCGCCGGCTTATCAATTTTTATACTGAAAGACAAATCAAAAGATTATTCGTACATAAGCAAAGATAGGGAGAAAGGTGATTCCGCCAATGTCTGGAACGTCAACACCATAGAGCTAAAGACGGATAATTATGAAATTACAGTCACAAAGTTTTCCGACGCCCTTCTGGATAAAAGCGGCATATCCGGAATTCTCAACCGGAAAGAACTCAGGGAGAATCAATTTTATTCCATCACCATAAGGGCGCTGGATGGCTGCCTTCCGGATGAATTTTTGACGTCTTATTACGATAAGATATCTTTAAACTGCAAAAACATTGGTTCAAAAAAAATGGACGGACTAAAAGGACTCGACGAACTTAACAAATTTTTTTATAAATCAAATGCATGTAATAGAGAATTTGGTGCTGCTTTTGCAAAAATTTTCGTGTATCATAGGAAAAATCTTTATTGCACAGGCTTATTATTAAAAGGGCTTGAAAAGGATTATCCGGTGATAATAAAGTGGAATTGAAAAGGGATCAAAAATATTGCATTGCATTGATTTTCATATTATCTATCTTCTTTATTTTCCCGCCTGCGGGATCTTACGCCAGGGAGTCACTCGGCATTAAATATACTGATAACAAACCTTATTCGGGCAATGTTTTTCCTGTCAGGACCGATCGTGATATTTCTCTTGTTGAATTAATTGCAAAGTCGGGTTATACCATTGCAGACGAAGATGTCGTCCCTTTTCTGACAGAATTTATGAAATTAAACCCTGATATTAAAAGTATAAGCGCCTTGAAAAAAGGCATGTCTGTAAAAATTCCCCTCGATAACTTAAAAAAGACAGGGAGCAGCCTTTTAAAACTGCGCGATAAAACTAAACTTAACTATTTGAAAAGAAAGACGGCAAGACAAAAAGATAAAACCCCGGGTGAAAACAGGACAGTTGTATTAAACAGCGCAATGTTATTAAGAAATATCAAAACATTATTAGTTTCTCTCGATGACAATATACTGCTTGAAACAGAAGGTTTTAAATTTTTCAATGTGAGCGAAAACAGCCAGATATCATTTGACACGTCCTTTTTCCCGGTCATTTATGTCAATAAAGAACGGACAATAATACTTGATTATTCGGGAATTTTACCCGAGGAAATAAAGGACATAATCGAAGTGACATGGCCAGAATACAGGGTTGTGAAAAATACCGTACAAAACGATCTTAAAAAAATAATCGGTATCTTACTTGAATCAATAGGTTATTCCGTCAGGAAGGATAAAGTAATAACCGCAGGCGGGATCAGCAGGATAGAATATCTCGCCGACCTCCTGGTTTTCAGGAAAAACCTGGACTTGCTGGATAACACGATACTGATCATCGGCATTATCGGCGCGGATGAATTTGCCACTCCGGAAAATATTGTTGAATGGTTAAGAGCAAGGGATATAAACCTGATCGAACTTTCATATGCTGAAGCAAAGAGATTTTATCAAAACAATTCTAAGGTTATTCATATTGGCAACCATATGGATGCGGAAGGATTGACAGAAAATATACTGACACTTCTGGGATATAAATTTTCCAGGGATATGGTGATGAACCTCTCTGATAGACCGGAGTATGGTTACAACCTCAAAGCAGATTTAAGTATAAATTTAGGATACAGAACTAAAGTTATTGAATTTGCTGAATTTTCTGATTATGAGATCAGGTTTGCCCGGAAAAGGGGCATTGATGTAATATGCATAAAGCCTTCGGATCAGAAAAGAGATATTATCAACAAAATAATGTCTCTTCTTTCCATTAATTATAAGGATTCGCCAAGGGCAAACTCATCATATATAACACCAAAAGGCGTAAAATACCGCTTGCTTTCGCCGGGAATTTTTGTTAATTCTATTAATGGTCCATTATTTTTTACTGACTCGGAGTTTAACCCCGAGATGTTAAGGCAGCTTGTAGATGAAAAGACTGTCATGGTAACTTTCTGATTTTAGTTATTTTTCTTTGACATAACATTACTAAATATGATATTGATAATACTCAATAATGAAAGACAGGGGAAAGAGGATGATAGAAAATAAAATTAATGTAAAGAGCATTTTAGGATTTTTGATCATTTTTTATCTCGCTTTTATCCATACCGGCATATTATCTGCCGGAACGGTTGTTGTTAAACCCGGACAATTCGATCATTTTACTTTGCAGATGCCCGACAAGATCATCGCCGGCGAGAATTTTGTAATAAAAGCGGAAGTTTACGATTCCAATAACAATCTAATTACCAACTTCTCCGAATCAGGCAAGGTATTCAGGATAGACGTGACCGGATCAGCAACTGTTCAGCCTTCAACTTTGAGCGCAGCATCTTTTTCCGGGGGGTCAGCTAACATTTCTATCAACAGCAAAAAAGCAGAGAAAATAACTTTTTCCATCCGCGAATCAAACGGCACTGTTCCGGTAATATCGAAGGATTTGACGGTTTCACCCAACAAGCTGGACCACTTTATATTGCAGACACCCGGAAATGTTATTGCAGGCAGCAAATTTGACGTAAGGGTGATAGCCAAAGATCTTTTTGATAACACTGTTGATGATCTTGATATCGGCAGGAACATCAAAATAACCTCAAAAGGGACCTCTTCCATTAAAATGCTGGGGAGCTCCGCAGTCGATTTCAGGAACGGTCTGGCAACAGCCAGTTTTGTCTCCGAAAAAACAGGTGATGTAATAATAGAACTCCAGGAAATTACAACAGGAAGCATGGGACGAACACAGAGCATTGCAGTTAATCCTTCTTCTCTAAGCTATTTCAAATTGCAGGCCCCGAAGAACGCCTCGGCTGGCGAGGAATTCGACCTTTTGGTGGCTGCTTACGATGCTTATGATAACCTTGTCACCAATTACTCATCTGCGGGCAATGGTGTTGCTCTTTATACATCCGGCAGCTCAAAAATAGAGCCCTCTTTTATAAGTCCGTCAGGATTTAAAGATGGACAGACTGTTATAAAAGCTGTTTATGAAAAAGCTGAAGAGATACAGGTCATCGCAAAAGAACGCAATCGGGAACAGACCGGCAAAACTTCTGAAATCCTTGTATCAAATACTGCCCCGGATCACTTTGTTGTCGTAACTCCTGATATAGCGGTATCAGGTCAAAGGTTCAAGATAAAGGTCGAGGCTTATGACAGATTTAATAACATAGTCAAAAACTATAACCTTATCGGCAATGATGTCATTCTGAACACTTCGGGCTCGGGCTCGCTAACGCCTTCAATGGTTCCGCCTTCTGCATTCACAAATGGAATCGCTATGGTTGACGTCATATATGACAAGGCAGAATCGTTCCTTATATCAGCGAAAATGACGTCTGATAAGGCCCAGGGCAGGATAACCCTAAAAGATGTTGAAAAAGGTAAGGAAATCCCGCAGGCAAAACCGGCTAAAAAGGAAACCGAAAGAACTATACAGAAAAAGAAAGCGGATGCTGCCGAAAGTGCCCAGGCAAAAACCGAGGTCGGGAAAGAGCTAAAACCTAAAGTTAAGGAGGCGCCCCCCAAAAAAGCTGAAACAGCTAAGAGAGAGATCGAGAAAAAACCGGCGCAAAGGTCCCTGAAAGAACCCGAAAAGAAAGGTGTTGAGCCAAAACCTGCGACGCAGATCACCGAGGCTCCAAAGAAACCTGTTGAGATTGCCAAAACAGAGGAAAAAAGGCTCAAACCCTCAGAACCCTTTAGCGTCAGCAACATATCGATCATAGAAGCCAAAAACAAGGCAATGCTTGTGATTAATATTACCAACCCCAATGGTCATCTTGATTATACTGACGAGATTGAGTCGAAGTACGGTAAAGAATGGCTCAGATTAAGAATCAAACCGGCGGTCAACAAAACAGAAAAAACTTTTAACTTCCAATCAGCCTTTGTCGGGGAAGTCCGGATAGAGGAAGAAAAGGACAGTCAGAATGTTCTGGACATTTACATGGAATTGATCCCGTCCGGGGTTACATTTGATATAGCAAGGATTAAAAATACCTTGATCGTGACATTGGCTAACCCCTGATCCTGATTGTTTCCTTGCTCTTCATGTCAATCCGTCCCGAATAGTAACAATACCATTTATAAAGAATATCCAATAAAACAATGACGGCAAGAGCAGCCATTATCAACACAAGCGCAAAATCAAGTTTATAATTAAAAGCGTCTTCAAGTGAGGCGGCATTAATTGCCTTTTCCCGGAAAATCCATAAGAGTTCCCATGAAGCTGCAAGAGTTGTAGCGAACATAAAGGCCATCGGGATAAAGGTGGTCCATGCGTAACGAACCTTGCCGGATTTTATAATAATTGTCGTGCCGACCGAAAATGCAATTGCGGCAAGAAGCTGATTTGCAACACCGAACATCGGCCAGATTGTGGATACATTGCCTGAATAAATAAGATATCCCCATGAACAAACAACAAACAGACTGGAAGCTACTGCGCCCGGCCTCCAGCTCGTTACCGACAAAGGTTTATATACATAAGCCCCGAGTTCCTGTATAAGAAAACGGGCCACCCTTGTACCGGTATCTACGGTGGTAAGGATAAAGAGGGCTTCGAACATTAGTGCAAAATTGTACCAGTAGGGCATAAGTCCTTTCATGCCCGGGATACCGGAAAGGATCGAGGCCATGCCGACCGCAAGTGATACAGCGCCTCCGGGTCTGCCGCTGACATCTGTACCTACCATTCCGGAAAGTTCATTTATCCTCTCCACAGGGAAGCCTAAAGCTGCAATAGCATCGAAAGACAGTTTTGTATTAATGGCAAAATAATCACCTGGTATTAGAATTGTAGCTGCGATTAAAGCCATCACCGATACAAACCCCTCTACCAGCATTGCGCCGTAGCCGATCAGGGGAATATCTTTCTCGCTCATTATCATTTTGGGCGTGGTGCCAGAGGATATCAGGGAATGGAAGCCCGAAACAGCGCCGCAGGCAATAGTAATAAACATAAAAGGGAAGAGTTTGCCCGGGATTATGGGGCCGCCGCCGCCGATAAACCTTGTCACTGAAGGCATCTGAATTTCAGGAGATATGATTATCACTCCAAGCGCAAGGAGCGCTACGGTGCCGATTTTCATATATGTAGACAGATAATCCCTTGGACACAGCAACATCCACACCGGGAGCACCGAGGCAATAAAACCATATATAACAATCGACAGCACAAGATCGTGCTTGTCAAGCGTAAAGTAAGGAGCAAGGAATGAGCCGGGAATATACCGGCCTGCAATTACCGCGATCAAAAGCAGAATGACACCCATGGCGCTCACCTCGGAAATCCTTCCGGGTCTTATGCGGTAGAGGTAAAAGCCCATAAAGAATGCTATCGGGATTGTAAGAGCGATCGTAAAGGTTCCCCATGGACTTTTTGCCAGGGCATTTACGACAGCCAGTCCAAGACCGGCAAGGGCAACTATGATTATAAATAGAACTGCAAAAGCCGCTGCAATGCCTCCTACCGGTCCAATTTCGTCCTTTGCAATCTGTGCGAGTGAACGCCCTTTTCTCCTGACAGAAGCAGCAAGTATCACCATGTCATGCACTGCCCCGCCTAATGCAGCGCCAATAAGTATCCAGAGAAACCCCGGCAGATAACCGAACTGCGCAGCCAGCATCGGTCCAATCAAGGGTCCAGCTCCTGCAATAGCTGCAAAATGGTGTCCGAAAAGAACCCATCTGTTTGTAGGATGATAGTCTGTGCCGTCGGAAAGACTCTTTGCAGGGGTAACATATTTTTCATTAAGCGAAAGGACCTTTGCCGCTATAAAAGAGGCGTAGAACCTGTAGGATATAGCATAAAAACAACCTGTTGCCACAACAATCCAGAGGGCATTAATTTTTTCATTCGGATTTGCAATGCCAACTATTATTGAAATTGCACCGGCAGAAATCAGACAGACAGCTAACCAGAAGATTTTTTTGATCATTTTGTAGGCTATTATACTTAATAGTTTGTGAATTTGTGAAGACCGTTGTCTGTTTTTCTTTTATGATTCAGTTCAAGCATCTTGACATCGGGGGTAGCAAGCATGTATTGTGTCAGCGTGGAAAAGAGGAGTTGCAAAAGGAAGATAAAAAGGCTGAATATAAATTTTTCTGACGGCAAAGAAGAAAATATCGGCATATCTTCCGATTTTTCCTGTAATGGTCTCTTTATACGAACCCGGAAGGGTTTCAGGGAAGGAACCGTATTATATATGAATCTGGAACTGGATAACGGGAAGAAGCTTCCGCTTACAGGAATAGTGAAAAGGACCATTAAGACACAGATTTCGAACTATAAAAATGGCATGGGGATAGAACTGACCTCTGTTCATGAAGAATATGATAATTTTGTGAAAGAACTATATAAAGCCTGACCCGCTCCTGCGCGAATATGAATCCGGCGAGGTTCTGCCGCCCAATCCTTGATAAGAAATACCCTGCATCGCATTACTGATATTGCCAATGATATTTCAGTTGCACTTTGCCCCCCTTTTTAATAAGATGGAATTATGAATTCTTTAAAGAAGGAGGTAACTCATGGCGACATTAAAGACTATTGAATATGCCTGTGATATCTGTGGAACAAGGATAGCTGTAACGGGTGATGGCACCGGACATGTAAGCCCGATCTATTGCTGCGGGGTTCTTGTAACTTTGAAAAATTTAAAGGAAGTGAAGAAAAAAGAGACAGGCAAGCAAACCGGTAAAACTGCAAAAAGGATGGTTTCAGCCGGAAAAAAGAGAACAAAATCCGCAAAAAAAATCATTGCCGTGAAGAAACCCAAAAAGTAAAAAAATATAATTAAACCCCCGGGGAGGCGTATTCCAGTGAGAGAGCAGACAACATATGAATGCAGAAGATGCGGAAATACATTTGTTGTATCAGAAGCCGGCAAAAGACACTTAAGCCCTTTGTACTGCTGCGGTGAGGAGGTTAAGAAAAGAAAAAAGAGCGTTAAAAAGGAAAAACCAAAGAAAATCTAATTCATCTTAAAAGACCTCAAGACCATTTTTTTCAAGAAAACATCCCGCAGACTTGTAAGTACTCAAGTATTTGATATACTTTAATCATGGAACTTACCGAAAACGCAAATACGGTCCTCAGAAAAAGGTATCTGCTTAAGGACGATTCAGGCAATATCATTGAAACACCTCAAGAGATGTTCCTGAGGGTGGCAAGAAATATTGCCGGGGCCGAAAAGCTATATCATGACAACGCCGATTACTGGACTGAAAAATACTTCAATCTAATGAGAGACCTCAAATTTCTTCCCAACTCCCCTGCGCTCATGAATGCAGGAAAGACCATAGGTCAGCTTGCGGCATGTTTTGTGCTGCCTGTTGAGGACTCCATGGACAGCATATTCGGCTCATTAAAAAACGCTGCCCTGATCCTGCAAAGCGGGGGAGGGACGGGTTTTTCTTTCTCGCATCTCAGGCCAAGGACGGATATTGTTCATTCAACAGGCGGCATGGCAAGCGGCCCGGTTTCCTTTATGAAGGTATACAACACTGCGACAGAGGTGATCAAACAGGGAGGGGCAAGGCGAGGTGCGAATATGGGGATATTAAGGGTTGATCATCCGGACATACTCGATTTTATCCGCATCAAGAGAAAATCCGGCGAGCTTGAGAATTTCAATATCTCTGTTGCTGTAACAGATGCATTTATGGATGCACTTTACGAGGACAGCGAGTATGATCTTTTGAATCCGAGGACCGGGAAACCCTACGGGAGGATGAGGGCAAGAAAAGTTTTTGATGAGATCATAGAGAGCGCATGGGAAACAGGGGATCCGGGGATTATTTTTATTGATGTAATCAACAGGGCAAATCCAACACCGAATATCGGGGTGATAGAATCTACGAATCCCTGCGGCGAGCAGCCCCTGCTTCCATACGAGGCATGTGTCCTGGGTTCAATCAATCTGAGCAAATATGTAACTGCAAAAAAGACAAAGCTGGCAATAGACTTTGAAGCGCTCTCTGAAGATATTATGACGGCTGTCAGATTCCTTGATGATTCCATAGACATCAACAAATATCCCCTGCCTGATATCGAGATCATGCATAAGGGAAACAGGAAGATAGGGCTTGGGATAATGGGATGGGCTGACATGCTTATTCTGCTGGGGATACCCTACAACAGCAGAAGGGCCTTTAAGCTTGCGGAAGAGGTGATGATATTTTTCAGGGACAGGGCAAGGGCGTGCTCTGTGGCGCTTGCTGAAAAAAGGGGGGTTTTCCCTAACTTTCACGGTTCGATCTATGACAAGCCCGGCATGCCTAATTTCAGGAATGCAACAACTACAACCATAGCTCCAACCGGCACACTGTCCATTATTGCCGACTGTTCAAGCGGTATTGAACCTCTGTTTGCGCTTGCCTATAAAAGGTTCGTAATGGACACTGAGCTGATAGAGTTGAATAAATATTTCTTTGAGGATGCCAGAAAATCAGGCTTCTATTCAGAGGAACTGAAAGATGCTGTTTTAAAGAAAGGCACGCTGAGAGGCCTGGATAATAATATACCCAGGAAGATCAAAAGCCTTTATAAAACAGCCCATGAGATAAATTATGCTGACCATATAGAGATGCAGGCCTCTTTTCAGAAATATACAGATAATGCTGTATCAAAAACCATCAATATGCCTCACAACGCAAAGAAAGAAGATGTGGCAAAAGCCTTTTTCATGGCGTATGAAAAGGGATGCAAGGGCATAACCGTATTCAGGTACGGCACCAGAAAAAAAGGCACGCTTGTTCGGTTCGCCGATACAGACTGAACCAAACGTTGCATAAAGGGGGGCAGATGAGATGGAAAAGGGCTGCCATCAACACCATACAGCCCTCAGGCGCGGCCGGCCGGCCTTTCTGTAAAATGCACTTTCAGTTAAGTCTGCGCTTTTTCCATTTAGCAGGCTGCTGAAAAAGTCTCTTTTTTGTCATTTCGAGTGGAACGAGAAATCTTAAGAGCCGTTATGATCCAATAAGTTTTAAGATTCCTCGTCGCCTTCGGCTCCCCGGAATGACACAAAAACTTAGTTTTTCAGTAAGATTCTATTATAATCATACATGAAGGTTTTCCTGATCAACCCTAACAGATACAAAGCTCCGCCTGTGCCTCCCATAGGGCTGGAATATATATCTGCGAGCATAGAAAGGGGAGGACATTCGGCAGAGATGCTCGACCTGTGCTTTACTGAAGACGCATATAAAGACCTGGATAGCGCTGTTGCAGCCTTTTCACCTGACATCGCAGGCATAACAGTAAGGAACATTGACACGGTGCTTTATCAAACCAATGAATTCTTTCTTGATGAAATAAGAGAGATTGTAGGCCATATAAAGTCCGGACACGGGCTTAAGGTCATCATCGGCGGAACAGGCGTCTCTGCGAACCCCGAAGGTGTCCTTGATTATCTTGGCGCTGATTTTGTTATCGACGGCCCGGCCGAGGGCAATATTATTGAATGCCTGAATGAAATCTGCAATCCGGCAAGCAAAAGAAGAATATATAATGGTAGATACTACCCGCGTACAAAATGCAGCCGCACAATAGAAAAAACCGGCTACAGGAAGTATTTTGAGAACAGCGGAATAGCAGGATTTGAGACACACAAGGGCTGCAGTTCATCCTGTGCATATTGCATTGAAGCGAACACAAGGGTGGTCTTTAAGGACCCTGAAGATGTCGTATCAGAGGTCAGGGGGATTGTGGATATGGGTTACAGCCATTTTCATCTCTGCGATTCGGAGTTTAACGAAGACCTCGACTATTCCATAGAGTTCTGCAACGCCTTAAAGAAGGCAGGGATGGGCATAAAATGGGCTGTCTATATGAAGCCTGCAAATTTTAACAGGAAATTATTCAGTCTGATGAAAGATACAGGAGTATATCTGATAACACTGACGGTCGATTCATTCAGAAAATGCCCGATGTACTGGTCGGATACCGAAAAGATAGTATTCAACGCAAAGGCAGCCGGTATAAAGATCATAGTCGATTTTCTGGCGGGTTTCCCGTATGAAGAAGAAGATGTTCTGCTGGAATGTCTTGATCTCCTGAGAAGAGTACAGCCCGACAGCGTGAACATAAACACCTATATAAGGCTCTACAAATCGCTTTATATCACCAGGATAATCATGAACGATGCGAAACTCAAAGAAAATCTTCTGGGCAGCACAGAAGATGATTCATTGATAAAACCGGTTTTCTATAACCATTTAACCACTGACAGGCTCAGAGAGTTGATCAAAGGTGAAAAGATATTTCACATAGAAGGATTCGAAAAGACTGTCAACTACAGCAGGGTTGGCATATAGTTTTGATGAACATTGCAACTTTCTTTAAATAATGGATAGTCATTAATTCCATGTTTAATAAATAAATTTCGCTTTTGTCTTTCTGGGTTGGACCCATAAACCGGTCGTATTCTCTGCAATCGCAAGGGGTTATACAAAGAAAGCAGGTTCCTTTTTTTTCGTAAAACCCTTGTATGCCACCTCTGAAATTTTAATGATACAATTTGTCTGCTGCAAAATATTTCTTGACAGTGCAATCCTTTGATGATATACATCTAATCATATCTAAATTATTGTTTAAAAAGTAACACAATATGGAACTGAAAAGAAAACGGAAAAAGAGAACAAGGAAGGAATTCAGGTTCTCAACGACCTTTACCATGAGGTTCGATAATTTCACCCTTGATATGATCGAAAGGATAGCCTATGACGAGGACAAGACAAAACCCGAGGCTATAAGATCGGCGGTAAAGTTCCTTTTCCTCAAGAAATACGGAAAGAAGGAACTTGAGAAGATAAGGAAGAAGCACAGGCCTGATATCCTCGGGAAAGAATAACCGCAATTTTTAGTAATTTTGTATACTCAGTAGGGAAGCGATGGAAAGAAATAAAAGATCAACAACGAGACCTGACCAAGGTCAAAAAGATCGGAGACGGGCTTTTGTTTTTTATATGAAAATATCAATTGTTCATATTGGAGGGAAGAAATGAAAGAGATAATAGTGGTTTTATCGACATTAATTCTTGCAAGTTTTCTATTTGCATCCTGCCAAAAGGCAAAAGAGCCTGAAAATCAAAAAGAAACTCGGATTCAGCAGACACAGAAGGAAGAAGCAAAGCAACAACCTTCGGAACAAAAACCGGGGGATCAGGCAAAAGAAGAAACATATAATGATATGAAAGACAGTCCTGTAACGCCCGCAGAGCAGAAAAAGGTTGAAGCCAAATTTAAGGGTGAAATATTCCGTGAGGATTTTAAGAATGACAAAGAGATAATCGAATATTTACAAATCCTGATGAAAGGCAACCACAGGTCATTTTATTTGAAGACACCCGACAAACCTGGCGCCAGAGAAGGTGAGCCTCTCAGCCGATTTCAATATGGAGATGTGATCAGGATATTATTGTCTTATCTTAAGATAAAAGACGCCTTTCCTTTTGCGGTCGAGATACTAAAAACAAAAAAAGACTATCCCGAAGCAATGGCGATGGCAGCAAAGGCAGTAAAGTTTGCTCAAGACAAAAGCGTGATACCTCTACTTAGAGAAGTGGCTAAACATCCAGATCCGACAGTAAGGCTTGAAGCGGCAGGTTCTCTTCTGGTTTTAGGAGATGCGGACACGGCATTGCCGGTATTAGATGCATTGGCCGAGGAAGAAGGTTCAGTCGGCGCATTGTATTATGTAAAACGTCAACTATTCTTCCCTGTTGACGACAATTATAATTCCCTAAATGATAATAAAAAAAATCAGCTCACCTCCTTTAATTTACGGTTTTGTGCGGTATTAATGCGGTAACTGGGTATGTTC
>JBFMDL010000075.1:0-15838 GCA_040753635.1 Nitrospirota bacterium
AAGTCGGAGACTCGACTCTACGAGAGGGGTTAGGGGAGATTTTCTGAATCATAAATAACTCCGGTTTCTCTCCATAACTGCATCGATATTCTCAAATACCTCTTTGTCGGAAGACCTGAGAACTCTCAGCCCTGTCCTCTTCAGGACATCATCACGCACTTTATCCTTTTTCCTTGCCGGTTCTTTCATAATGCTGCCCTTTGTCAAGTTCTAAATCCCCCTCAGTCCCCCTTTATTAAAGGGGGATTTAGGGGGATTGGGCCGTAGAAATCAACAATATAGCGCTCTATGACCTTTTGCCGGTAAAACTGATAGCTCTTCAACTGCTTCCCTCTCAATGTCGACCATAGATATTTTTCGGCATTCGTCATGTCTTTTCTAAGCTGCTGTGAGAATGCCTTCAAATGTTTATCATAGTGGAGCATTTATTCTTAAAATCCCCCCTTCCCCCCCTTTGCCAAGGGGGGTATTTTGAAAGGCTTTCTCTCTATCCACACGATTTCCGGAAGAACCTTTTTATTACAATTTTCAAGAAATTAACGGATGTGATTTTTCATATTTTCACATTGCTGTCCAAGATAATTTCAAATATACATAAGAAGGCGGGATGTTGAGGAAACAGAATAACGACACCCTGAAAATTAATCCACAAACAATTACAAAATAACACAAATACAGAGTTATCGTTAATACGTTTATTTAACAAAGTCGAGGTCTGACATTTAATAATCATGTCGATTTACCCCGTTAGAAAGCAAAGCCTTCCCTCTAACAGGGGTGAATTCTGTTTTCGAGGCATTCCGCCTTCTGTAAAGTCTTATTCTGGACAAGTATGAAAAGACAGCCATAAAAACAAAAAAAGATATTCAAAAATCTTGAAAATTTCTTTTCTGATAAACAATCGCTTCAGGGAAACGCACAGGCTTAAAAAAATCATTATATTTCATTAATGATTCCGATTGTCCGATGAAAAGGTATCCGGTCTCGGAGAGCGCTTCCCATAAGTTCAGGGCGATCCTGTTTTTGGCCCTTTTACTCATATAAATAAGCAGATTTCTGCAGAATATGAAATCAAGGTTTTTCAGATTTTTAAAAACCGTAGGTTGCAGGATGTTGCCTTGCGAAAAATTTACTTTTTTAATAATATTCCCGTCTATTTTGTGATAATTGTTGTTTATTTTTCGAAAAATTTTGTCTGTAATTTCTTTGTCCATCCCGCGAAGTGAGTACTGATTAAAGACACCGGATTTTGCCTTTTCAATTGCGAATTGATCTATATCTATGCCGAAGATCTGCAGGTTCCAGTCGCTCACAGGGATCCCGCTGTTTTTTATCGATATATAAATGCTGTAAGGTTCCTGGCCTGATGCGCAACCCGCTGATAATATTCTGATTGTTCTTTTGGCCCCTGTGCTTATCTCCTTTTTAATCTCTTTTAAGAGATCAATAAAGAGACTAAACTGTGCTTTTTCTCTTAAAAAATAGCTTTCCATGTTCATGATCGCTGATGGAAGGCTGCTTAATTCTTTTTTTGAGAGCGGATGATTCAGGAGATAATAATAATATTCCCTGAATGATCTGAGTTTAAGACTCAAGACCTTTGGTTCAAGTTTCGCGGACAGGACGTCTTTGTGATTGATGTTTAATAAAAGCCCGAATTCTTCCTCTATTAAATCCCGTAAGAGCCTGAATTCTGTTAAATTCATTGGCAGTTTCATTAAATATTTATATGCAATTAGCTTGCCAGATAATGCTGTAACAATAAGAAATAAAAAAGTATAATTACTAATGACCATTAATAAGGTTATATAACTTTTTTGTCATGCCGTCGAAGCGACTCCATGGTCGGGTCTTGTCAACACAATGTCGCCCCGACCTTCGCAAGATACGCTTCGGACTTGTCCGGTAACTTATTAAAGAAAGATTTCCGATGCGGGAGGGAATGACACAGGGCAGGCTTTACTTATGAACTCATTGACATTGATCGAGAATGATTGTGAACAGAAAACTTATAGAAAAGTCCGAATACCTGCTTTCTAAAGAGAAGGGGACGGTTTTCAAGGACCCCGGTGGAAAGATCCGTATAGCGCTTGCCTATCCGAACATATATCCTGTCGGGATGTCGAGTCTTGGATTCCAGGGGATTTACGGGCTGCTTAACAGTATTGATGATGTTGTATGCGAAAGGGTTTTTCTGCCGGAGCAGAATGATATCAGAGAATATGAACGCACCGGGACCAGGCTTTTTACGATGGAGTCTAAAAGACCTTTATCAAAGTTCGATATCATAGCCTTCTCGGTATCTTTTGAGAATGATTATCCTAACATATTGAAAATGCTGAATATGTCAGGGATACCTCTGAAAAGTTCTGAAAGAAAGGAATTTCATCCTCTTGTGATACTGGGCGGAGTATGCGCCTTTTATAACCCTGAGCCTATCGCAGATTATTTTGATATATGTTTTGTCGGGGAATCTGAGGAGATGCTGCCGGAGTTTTTGTCGGTTTACAGGAGCTATCCGGCAAGAGAAAAACTGTTCGAAAGCTCCCTTCGGATAGAGGGCATCTATATACCCCGTTATTATTCGATAAGGTATTCTGATTCCTCTCAGATTGCAGAGAGAAAAAGCATAATAAATGCTCCGGAGGTTATCAAAAAAAGAACAGTTAAAGATATTTCGAAGTCTGTTATAACATCCGTTATCACAACACCTGAAGCAGAATTTTCGGATATGTATCTTCTTGAAGCTATGCGGGGCTGTCCCTGGTCCTGCAGATTCTGCGTTGCAGGGCATATTTATAAGCCCGTCAGAAAGAAAGACCTGAACATAATTAAAAGGGATATCGAAGACGCGATGTCAAAGACCAAAAGGGTCGGCCTTATCGGTCCCTCACTCTCTGATTATCCTTATGCAGAGGAAGTTTTGTCTATGGAAGGGGTGGATTTTTCGATCACATCGCTCAGGGCAAGCCCGAGAAGCGGACGAATCGTTCAGTTGATGAAGGGCCATAAGAGCGTCTCGATAGCCCCGGAGGCAGGGACCCAGAGATTGAGGGATGTGATAAATAAAAGGATTACCGAAAGGGATATACTCGAGACAGCCGGGATGATACTGGGGAGCGGGATCGAAACATTAAGGCTATATTTTATGGTCGGTCTTCCCACCGAAAAAAGGGAAGACATAGAAGGCATGATCGATCTCGTAAAAAAAATACGCGAAAATAACAGGAGAGGGTTTATTACGCTGAGTGTAAATACTTTTGTCCCTAAACCATTCACTCCTTTCCAGTGGCATCCTATGGAGTCGCTTAATGAGGTTAAAGATAGACTGAAGATGGTAAAGAAAGGTCTTTCCCGGCTGAAAGGAGTAAAGATATTCCATGATGTGCCGAAATATGCCTACTTGCAGGGACTGTTTGCAATGGGCGACAGAAGAGTCTCGGGCATAATCGAAAAAACCGCCTTTAAGGGAAATTCATTGCAGATGGATGAATCGCCGGATATTAGCCGTGATTTTTTTATTTTCAGATTTAAGGACATAACCGAAATTTTGCCCTGGGACTTTATCGATGCCGGTGTCAGTAAAGAAAAACTGTGGGAGGAATATAAGAAGGCTGTCGGGACCTAATTTATTTGAATTTTAATATAATAGATACTACTATAGGAATCGTTTTATATTTAAAAATAAGAAATTGAAAATGAAAGATGAACAGCTTTTAAATAATATAAAGGATGTATACAGGAGAATTTCTCATGCTGCAATGAAGGCGGGAAGAAGCCCGGATGAAATCAGGCTGATCGCCGTTACAAAAAATATCGAAAGTAATATAATTAAAAAGGCCGTCGAAATAGGACTGAGAGAGTTCGGGGAAAACAGGATCCAGGAGGCTCAAAGAAAAATTTCAGATTTCAGATTTCAGATTTCAGATTCTGATGTAAAGTGGCATTTTGTCGGCCATCTGCAGAAGAATAAGGCAAAATATGCTGTTGATCTATTTGATCTGATTCACTCTGTGGATTCCGTGGAACTATCACAGGAGATTAATAAACAGGCAGAAAAAAACGGCAAGATACAGAAAATTTTACTTCAGGTAAAACTTTCAGATGAGGCAGCTAAGCATGGGATAATAAAGGGGAAATATATTGATTTGATCAGGGCTGTTAGTAGTATGAAAAATCTGAGTATTGAAGGGCTGATGACAATTCCGCCCTTTTTCGATTCTCCGGAGATGACCAGGCCTTTTTTCAGGGAATTAAGAAAAATAAGGGACGAGTCCGAGGGATTGGGATTCAGGCTCCCTGAGCTTTCCATGGGCATGACCGGCGATTTCGAGGTTGCAATAGAGGAGGGGGCAACCATGGTAAGAATCGGAACAGCAATTTTCGGCGAGAGGAGAAAATAGATGATCGGCTTTATCGGCGGCGGCAATATGGCGGAGGCTATTATAAAAGGAATAGTTCAAAGTTCAAAGTTCAAAGTTCAAAATGAACTAATTGTTTCAGAACCGATAGAGGACAGAAGAAAATATCTGGCTCAGACTTATGGCATTAAGACAACATCTCATAATAAGGAAGTCGCTTCTGCGTGCAATATTATAATACTTGCCGTCAAGCCGCAGAACATGGATTCGGTGCTTGATGAGATAGCGGATGAAATCAATGATAAAAAGACAGTGGTGTCAATTGCTGCCGGCATTACACTTTCATATCTCGGATCAAGACTGAAGACAAAGCAGATCATCAGGGTAATGCCCAATACGCCTGCCCTTGTTCAGGAGGGGATGTCGGTCATGTCTCTGTGCGGATGTTTTTTCGGCAGGGAGGTCAACATCATAAAAAGCATGTTGATGTCCGTCGGCAGAGTTCTTACATTGCCCGAGGAGCAGATGAATGCAGTAACAGCATTGTCAGGCAGCGGACCTGCCTTCATAGCATTATTTATTGAGGCAATGGTGGAAGGCGGTGAAAAGATGGGCCTCAGCAAGGCTGATGCAGCAGAACTTGCTGTGCAAACATTGATCGGGACCGCAAAACTCCTTGAGACCGGCATGTCTGCCGAAAGGCTAAGGCAGGTGGTGACTTCTCCGGGGGGTACGACAGCAGCAGGGTTAAAGGTTTTTAATGAAAGGGATCTGGCAGACATAGTTAAAGATGCCCTGCATGCTGCTCAAAAGAGGGCGGAAGAATTAGGAAGGAAGGGTTAATGTTTATTTTCGGCGATTTGATTATATCGATAGCGAAAATCCTCGACTGGATGCTTGAGATTTATAAATGGGTCATTATTATTGCTGCGCTGATCAGCTGGGTCAGCCCTGATCCGTATAATCCGATAGTGCGTTTTCTCTATTCCGTAACCGAACCCGCCCTGCGGCCTGTCAGACGTCTTATCGGTTACAGACTCGGTCCAATAGATATTTCTCCTTTGATAGTAATAATTGTTATCATATTCATTCAGTTGTTTCTGGTGAAGGCTTTAATAAAAATTGGCTATAAACTTGGAGGAGGTTAACATGAGAATAACGCCGCTTGATATCCAGCAGAAACAGTTTCCGATGAAGTTCAGGGGTTTTGATGTTGAAGAGGTATACGCTTTTCTCGAGGTTATAAGAGAGGAGATGGAGGAGTTGCTGAGGGAGAATGCAAGCCTCAAAGAAAACGTGCAGAGAGCTGAAAACCATATCAAGGAATACAAAGATATGGAGACCACATTGAGAGAGACTCTTATGACCGCCCAGCAGATGGTGGAGGAATATAAGATAAACGCAAGAAAAGAAGCCGAACTCCTTTTGAAAGAGGCGGAACTCAAGTCCGAGGGCATGCTCAGGGAATCTCATGAGAAGGTGATAAAGATACATGAAGATATTGTTGATCTCAAGGGTATCAGAAGGCATTTCAAGGAAGAACTGAAGAGGCTGATCGAAAGCCATCTGAGGATGCTGGAGCACGACAGTGAGAGGGAGACAGAGGATAAAGAGGCTTTATCGTGAGTTCAAACGAGCGTTACAGGGCCCTTAAGGGCATGCAGGATATTCTCCCGCCTGATGTCTATATTTGGCAGAAAATCGAAGGTATTTCCAGACAGATATTCTCATCATACGGTTTTCAGGAATTGAGACCGCCCATCGCTGAATCAACCGATATCTTTGTAAGGAGCATAGGTGAAAATACCGATATCGTCGAGAAGGAAATGTATACATTCAATGACAAGGCCGGCCGGAGCATAACTCTTAGACCCGAGGGAACAGCTCCTGTAGTCAGATGTTATGTGGAGAATCATCTATTCAATCTTCCATCGCCGCAAAAATTTTATTATACCGGGCCGATGTTCAGATACGAGAGACCTCAGTCCGGACGCTTCAGGCAGTTCTATCAAATAGGGGTTGAGGCATTTGCTTCCCCTTATCCCGAAATGGACGCCGAAGTTATTTCCATGTTAAGGCATATTCTCCTGAAACTCGGCCTTCAGGACCTGAATTTCCTGGTCAATTCAATAGGTTGCGATAAATGCAGGCCTTTGTTCAAGGAGTCTCTCCTCGCATTTTTTTCCGAAAGGCTTGACAATCTCTGTCCTGATTGCAACCGGAGGTACGGCAAAAATCCTCTCAGAATACTTGACTGCAAAGTCGACAGATGTAAAGAACTGAGAACAGGCTCACCGAAGGTTATCGATTATCTTTGCGGGGACTGCAGGACGCATTTTGAAAAGCTTTTGAACATCCTTGAATTGCTGCGCATACCATATACAGTCAATCCGGAAATGGTGAGGGGGCTTGATTATTATACCCGCACTACATTCGAGGTTACGAGCAGTGAACTCGGCGCGCAGAATGCAGTGGCTGCCGGAGGGAGATACGACGGGCTTGTAAGGGAATTCGGAGGGCCGGATACCCCGGCGATCGGATTTGCGATCGGCATAGAGAGAATGGTGGAATTACTCAGAAATCGTGTTCCCGACCGCCTCCCGTCACCTGATGTCTTTATTGCCGCTATAGGTGATACGGCAGGCAGGGAGAGCATGTTAATAGCCGACAGATTAAGGGAGAAAGGTTTCTGGATCGAGATCGGCGATGCCGGGAATTCACTTAAAAGTCAGATGAGAAAAGCGGACAGGCTGTCCGTGAAATATGTATTCATAATAGGGGAAGACGAGATTAAATCCGGAAAGCTTAAATGGAAGAAACTTTCGGACTCAACTCAGGGCGAAATATCGCTGTTCGAAATATCGGATTTTCTTCAGGATAACCGTTAAGAATTTTATATCGGCAAAGATTTCCTCCGTGTAACATTTCGAAATTTTGTGTTAAACTCTATATAAATTTATGAAACTCAAGGAATCCATACCGGGCATTATTGTCGTTTTAGTCATAGCTGTTTTTTCATATTTCATTTCAACATTGCATGCATCTTTCGACGCCCTTGTGATCTCCATAATAATAGGGATGTTCATCGGCAATGTTCTGAGCGAGAAAAATCATTTTGTGAGCGGAATCGAGACGGGGATAAAGATATTCCTTCCCGCCGGTATCGCCCTGTACGGAACCCAGCTGTTTTTCAATGAGCTGAGATTCAGTTCCATTTTAACGATATTCCTTGTTTTTTCATGCATGTTCAGCCTTACTTTGATAATTTCGAAGATATTCAATCTGAACAGGAAGATTTCGATACTTCTTGCTTCGGGACTTTCGATTTGCGGCGCCTCTGCCATTGCGGTAATCTCGCCTCTTATCGGGGCCAAACGAGAGGACACATCCATATCCATAATATCAGTCATGATGCTCGGGCTCATCGGGATGATTTTTTATCCTTTTTTATATGATATTCTGTCTCTTACCAAAAATGAGTTTGCTTTTCTGACCGGCACGACACTGCCTATGCTGGGGCAGGTCAAAGTCGCCGCAGGAAGCATCTGTCCTGCATGTTTATCCACCGCCGTCAAAATAAAATTGATAAGAATATCTTTTCTGATCTTCCTTGTTACAATTGCGGTTTTCCTTTCCGGCAAGGAAGAAAAAAAGGTGAAAGTGCCGTGGTTCATAATTGTTTTTCTCGTCTTTGCTGTAATTGTCAACACCACAAGGATATTTGAGCCTTTTCTGGAACACCTGAAGAACGCGAGCAGTTTTTTCCTGTCAGCGGCCCTTGCCGCAATAGGTTTTTCGGTTGATCTTGATTCGATGGTGGAGCAGGGTATAACCCCGGTGGCGGTTATTTTTCTTTCCTGGGGAGTAATAATACTGTCGACATATCTTATTTTGAGTTTATTTTGATGTTTAAGACCAGGATTATTTACAGGCTTATCTTCATATTCCTCTTATTTGCGGTGATGATAGTCGTCCCGCTCACGATTACGATTGTAAAACAGGTGAACACCATGATCGTCGAGGAAGAAAAAATGTATCCACCCGGCGCAGAGGAATATACAACGGCCCATAGGGAACTTCCATCGAAACTTGTTGAAAATATTATCCCGTACGCCTTTTACATACTGGTATTGGCGCTTATGATGTCGGTCTTTTTCATGAGAAAAATGCTCTTTTCCCTGAAAGAGCTCAGGAAAGGCTCTCAGGAGATGAAAAACGGAAATCTTGATATAAACCTCGAGATAGCATCAGAGGACGAACTCGGGGATGTTACAAGGGCCTTTAATGAGATGGCGGTTTCTTTGAGGGAGAAAACACTCGAATTAAGCAAAAAAGACACGTATGTGAATGCGATGCTCGATCCGCTCTGGGTTGTTGATGAGGACAATAACATAGTTGATATCAACCCTGCATTCACAAGACTTTTCGGCCACAGGAGAGAAGATGTAATCGGCGCCTCGATCTATGATTTTTTCGACGAAAAAAATGCTGCGATCATGCGTAATCAGCTTGAGGAAAAGAGGCAGAAGGGGATAGCCTCAATCTATGAGATCAATATTTTTGCAAAGGACGGCTCACAGATACCGGTTCTGATAAGCGGCTCCCCTATTTATTCAGGTGACAGAATAGTCGGTAAGATCGGGATATTAAAGGATTTCAGGGAGCAGAGCGAACTCAGGAACGCGCTGCAGCAGTCAAGGGATTATCTCGAAACTATCATGGACAGCATTGAAGATGAAATTGTCGTAATAGACAGAGATTACAGGATTGTGAAGGCGAACAAAATTGCAAAAATGAACGCAGGGGGACCGATCATTGGAGAATACTGCCATGACTTATTCCATGATTTGAGCAGGCCGTGCTGGACCGAAGGTCATGAATGCCCTGCGCAGACGGTTTTTATCACAGGCAGGTATTTCAGGATAACCCATAAGCATACGGCTAAATCGGGTGAAATTAAGTATTATGAAATAGTGGCAAGTCCCGTGAGGGATTCTTCCGGAAATATCTTGAATGTTATTGAGCTTAAGAGGGATGTAACGGAAAAAATAAAGCGCGAGGAAGAGATTTTCAGGAAGAACAGGGAGCTCGTATCAATAAACAGCATAGCCGGACTCCTCAGCAGGTCTTTAAGGGCTGATGAGATATTTACGAAGGTGCTGGATAAGATGATAGAAATGATGAATATGGACGGCGGGGGTATCTTTTTTATAGATGATGCTAATAAGGAGATGACATGCCACTTTCACAGGGGGATATCGGATGAATACGTAAGAATGCTGGGCAGAATAAGACTCGGCGAAGACATCCCCGGAAAGGTCGCCGTAACCGGACAGATTATGACAACATCCGATCTCTCGAAAGACCACAGGGTGGAAAGGTCTGTCATAAAACATTCAGGTATAAGGGCATATTGCTGCATACCGATACGCGGCAAGGAGAGAATTATCGGGGTATTCTGCCTTTTCAGCCTGAGGACGCATTTCTTTACTCCTGAAGAAGAGAATATTCTGAATACCATCGGAGAAATGACGGGTATCGCCCTGGAAAATATCAGGTTATATCAAAAGATGCGGGATTTGTATGAATATCAGAGAAAGAGAAGGGAGGACGAGCACTCCCAGCTGCTCTCCCTTTCTGCGGGATTAGGTTCGACAATTGAACTTAAAGGGGTTATGGGCAATGTCATCAAGCTCCTGAAGGATTTTTTCTCGGCCGATTTTGTCTGGTTGCTGATTAATGACGATGACGGCAACCTTATACTGAAATCCGCCACTTCTTTCATTGAAATGGAAGATCGTGTTATATACCAGAAAGGCATAAGCTCTATCGAAACTTATGCCATAGAAAAAAAGAGCCCTGAAATAATAAGGAATATAAAGGCTCAGGAAAAGTTTTATATCTCTCCCGAAATATCAGGAATGTCCTATCAGACCGCGATCTCTGTGCCGATGTATATCGGGGAAAAACCGGTCGGCGCCTTTACGCTTTATTATATCGGCAGGAAAGATTTTAAGGAAGAGGAGATCCATTTTCTCGAGATAATATCCAATATGCTCGTTGTATCCATAGAAAGGTATGAATTGTATATCAAGACCATAATGGAAAAAGGACTTTCCGAAGCTGTCCTGCAGAGCGTGACTGATGGTATAATTACCATTGACAACTACGGGAGGGTGATATCGATTAACAGGGCCTTCGAGAAAATAGCGGATATGTCATCCGCCGATGCGGTAGGGCTTCCTTTATGCGATATCTTCAGATATTCGGATAAGAACGACAATTTCAGATTTTTGCTGGGTGAGTGCATCGAAACCGCATTGTCCGGCAGCAGCGCAAGCAGGGAGGGCGATATGGTGACAGTCTATGGGGACAATATGGCTGTCAATATAAGCAGCGCCCCTGTGCTGGATGAAAATGGAAAGGTGATAGGGGCCGTGAACCTGCTCAGAGATGTCAGCAGGGAGAAAGAGATCGACAGAATGAAGACGGAACTTATCAGATCTGTCTCGCATGAATTCAGGACGCCCCTTTCCGCAATAGTCGGAATGACGGAAATGATAATCAACGAAGATATAGAAGAAGGCAGGGTTAAAAAATATCTTGATACAATATTAAGTGAAGGCATCAGATTGACAAACATGGTGTCGGATCTGCTTTGTATAGCAAGAATAGAGAGCGGCAAGGAAAGCCTGAGGATCAGGAATATTGATATTAACGCCCTTTTAAGCGATATAAGAGAGTCCCTCTCGGCGCTTATTGAGAAGAAGAAAGCTGTTCTCAAGTTCGAAGTGAATGATAACGGGAAGTTCACCGGAGATGAAGAGAAGATAAAGCAGTTATTGCTGAATTTTCTTGATAATTCCCTGACATTCTCGGATGAGGGATGCCTCATTGAGATAAAGGTCGTGAGGAAAGGCGATGATCTGGAGATAAAGATATCCGATAATGGATGGGGGATACCGGAGGAGGATATGCCACATCTTACAGAGAGGTTTTACAGGGGAAAGCACGGGGAGAAGATTAAGGGTACCGGACTCGGCCTTTCCCTTTGCAATGAAATCGTGAAGATGCACGGGGGTAAAATGGAAATTAAAAGCAGGCTCGGACACGGCACTGAAATCATTGTGACTGTTCCATACAGGGGGGCAGAATGAGCAAGGTCATTGTGATTGATGATGAACCTTTCATACTCATGATGATAGAGGATAAACTCAAAAAGGCGAATATCGACGTTATATCCCTGAGGGAGAGCATCGATGCCGTTGAGATTATCAGGAAAGAAATGCCCGACCTCATAATACTTGACTGGATGATGCCCGACCTCAGCGGGATAGAGATATGCAGGATTCTGAAAAAAGACCCGGATCTTCTTTCCATACCCATTTTTATGCTTACTGCAAAAGGTCAGGATTCAGATGAGCAACTCGGACTGCAGTGCGGTGTTGCCAGGTATATAACAAAGCCTTTCAGTCCGAAGTCGCTCCTGGAGATGGTGCAGGAAATTGTTGGAAAAGAAAAAACCTGACGACGACCTGTCTCTGACAATCCAGGAACTGAGCAATGCCTATGAAGAACTATCCCTGCTTTACAGGATTTCAGAGGTCTTTACTTTCCTGAGCGTCGACGAAATTTGTTCAAGGATCGTCAAGGAGGCGGTCAGCACCATTGGCGTTAAAACAGCGGCTGTTCTTTTTCTTGACGAAAAAGGCTGTAAGCTTTGTACAAAGACCTCCATCGGCAACTGGGATGCGGAAAGGGAGTTCCATAGGGACGGCGGGATCATATGGAAAGTTATAGAGTCCAGAAAATCTTCCGCATTCTGCAGACTCAATGAAACAGAATACGGTGATTATTTCCCCGGGTTGTCATCTTTGATGGTATGTCCGGTCGTCGGCAAAGTGAAGGCATTGGGAGCCATTGTCATTGCAGACAAGGAGTCGGAAGAGGAATTTTATTCAAAAGATTCAAAGCTCCTTATGGCTATATCGGTGCAGGCGGGGCTCGCCATCGAGAATGCCTTTCTTTACAGTGAGTTTGAGTCGTTGATGATCGGGGCCATAAGGTCGCTTGTAAAGGCGCTCGAGGCTTCTTCACACTGGACAGCAGGTCATACAGAACGCGTTACAGAATATGCGATCGGCATAGGCAATTATATGGGACTGCGGAGTGAATTGATTGAAAAGCTCAAGATAACATCTCTTCTTCACGATATCGGCAAGATAGCCACACCGAAAGAGATATTGAACAAAAAGTCCAAACTCGAAGAAGATGAATGGTTGGAAATAAAAAAGCATCCTGTTCTGGGAGCTGAAATACTCAAGGAACTGAAGCAGTTTGAGGAAATAATCATGAGCATTAAATACCACCACGAATACTGGAATGGAAGAGGCGGCATTTTTGGATTGAAACAGAAAGAAATACCTGTCATGGCCAGAATCCTTGCTGTTGCCGATGCATTTGATGCGCTCACATCCGACAGGCCTTACAGGGAAAAGAAGACAAAAGAGGAGGCAATAATAGAGATAAAGAGATGCTCAGGCACGCAATTCGATCCATTTGTGGTGGATGCATTTCTGAAGTGGGTTGAGGATTTTAACCTACAACATTGAGCCTGCGTATCCTGAACCTTACACCGAGGTCTTCGGCTATTTTCCTGCATTTACCGATATCCACACCTTCAAGTTCGACAACCGTTATCTGAACATCGGGTATGACCTGTTTCGCCTGCTTTATGAATTTTATTACTTCTTTGTAGGCATTTCTGTATAAAGGCCTGCAAATTTTGTTATAAGTGACTTCATCATGAGCATCAAGGCTGATCGAAATGCTGTCAACAAGGCCTTTCAATTCATTAATAATATCTCTTTTATGGATAAGATTGGCATGGCCGTTTGTATTAATTCTGACCCTGCCTCCTTTTTCCTTAACCCATTTTGAGATATTTTTTACAAGATCGAGTCTTTGCAAGGGTTCGCCATAGCCGCAGAACACTATCTCTTTATAGGCGGAAGGAATACCGATCTCTCTTTTAATCTCTTCTTCATCCGGTTCTCTTACGAGCCTCAGCCTGTGTCCTTTAACATAATCAGTGCGGAATTTCACACAGAATGAACATTTATTGGTGCAGCGATTTGTTATGTTAAGGTAGAGGCTGTCGCGGATCCTGTATGCGATCTCCGCCTTTTCGGGCATGACGCCTATTCCGAAAAGGCGTTTGGCATTGAGTGTCGTAATCCTCGCAAAGTCTTCAAAGCTGATCTTCCTCAGCTCTGCAAGCTGCCTGACCGTGTTCCGGATATATGCCGGCTCATTGCGTCTTCCCCTGAAAGGTTCAGGCGATAAATAAGGCGCATCCGTTTCAACGAGGATGTAATCATCAGGGACAGCAGTTGCGATTTCTTTGAGATTGATCGATTTCGCAAATGTTACAGGACCTGCGAAGGATATATAAAAACCCATGGACATGGCCTGTTCAGCCATATCCATATCGCCTGAAAAGCAATGGAAAACACCTCTGTTAAAACCGGACTCCCTTAATATATTCAGGGTGTCGTCTTTTGCCTCCCTGCTATGGATTATCAACGGCAGTTCGGTCTCTTTTGCGAGTCGAATATGTTTCCTGAAAACTTCCCTCTGGACCTCTCTCGGCGAGTTGTCATAATGGTAGTCGAGGCCGGTCTCTCCAACAGCCACCACCTTTTTCTTATTTGTCAATTCTTTGAGTTTTCTACAGACTTTCTCTGAAAAATCCTTCGCATCATGGGGGTGAATGCCGACAGAGGCGTAAATGAAATCGTATTGCTCGGAAAGACTTATACCTTTCAAAGTGCTTTCAAGGTCTGAACCTACGGTAACCAGCGCTTCAATCCCGGAGTCTTTTGCGTTTTGAATCACATCGTCCCTGTCGTTATCAAACTGGTGCATTTCGAGATGGCAATGGGTATCGATTAAAGTTTGCGATAAACGACCGGTGATATGTGATGGATTAAAATCTTCCTTCTGCATATTACGCATAACTCGCTGCGGTCTTCACGCACCGAACTTCTTCAGTCTTCCGGAGTTGGCAAGGGCAAGCGGCAAAAGGTTGACGGCGGGGAATATTCCGAGTTCGCCTTTCGTGCATTCCCTTTCGGAAAATGATTCGCAGAGGCTGCCGAGAACATATGGAGAACTAAGAAGGACAGGTACAGGATGCCAGCTGTGACTTTTAAGCAGGGCAGGGGTCGAATGGTCCCCGGTAATAATCAGCACATCGGGATTAAGTTCCAGAATCTGGGGCAGCATTATATCGAACTCTTCGATCCTGCGGGTCTTTTCATAGAAATTGCCGTCCTCACCATAGGAATCGACTTTTTTTACGTGCAGAAAGAAAAAGTCATATTCATTATATTTTTTCCTTAAAAAATCTATCTCGTCCTGAACACCCCCTTCAACAGCAGGCGTGTCCATCCCGACCAGTTTCGCAAGACCTCTGTACATCGGATATGTTGCAATGGCGAGGGCCTTCAGTCCGAAAGCCTCCAGGAAATCAGGGATATGGGGCATGTTCGAGAAACCCCTCATTAATACATAATTCGCCTTTTTTTCATTTTTCAGTATTTCGTGCGCAGAGTTAATCAACTTCTCGACAATTCTTGATACCCTTTCAGCATTCTTTGCCCCCGGCGAGGGATACTGCGGAGGTTTTCCCTCTTTCTGCGGGTCTGTGTCGGAAACCATGGATGCATCAGGTTCAAGAGGTTCGGGAAATCTGAGCAGGACAGCAAACCTGTGTTCCATCCCCGGCGCAAAAATAATCTCGGCTTCGTCAATCCTGCTTATCTCATTCCGGAGCTTTTCAGTAAGTTTTCGGCTCTGATCGGTGGGTATCCTTCCGGCCCTTCTATCGATAATGATCCCCTCGCTGAGCGTTGCATAGTTGCACCTTACAGCCACATCGGTCCTGTTTACATCAAGACCCAGACCCAAAACCTCCAGAATCCCTCTGCCGATCCGGCATTCTATCGGGTCATAGCCGAACAGGGAGAGATGCCCGGGCCCGCTTCCCGGAGTAATGCCCATGGCAACCGGTATATGCAGACCACATGCAGAGTTCCGCGCAAGGGAATCGAGGTTCGGGGTGTTCGCTGTTTCGAGTTCTGTCTTGCCGTCTACCGGGAGTCCGCCGACTCCGTCCAGAACTACAAGTATAATTCTGGTGCTATTTTTTTGTATCAGGTCCTTTATCAGTTTCTGCACAATAATTGAATATTACTTTAAAGGAAATAAACTTTTCAAGACAGACTCCTCAAATCCACCATCAACTTTGCGATGACAACGTGATTTAATTTGATTCACATAAATGCAGACATACTAAGACGGTCATAAGTAAGGATACATAATTTTTTATAAAGCAGCATATCGGACATTGGGTTCGTGAAAAAATGCACAAATCTTTTTAGGATTTTGTTGCAATGACCTCAAATGGCCGCGTA
>JBFMDL010000076.1:0-14801 GCA_040753635.1 Nitrospirota bacterium
TTGTTTCCTCTCTGTATTACATGGTGCGGAAATCCCGCTGCAACTGCCCGCCCAATCCTCGGCATACAGAATTCTATAGATTATTGTGTTGAGTGTCAAGAAAATGGGATGTGTCCCTATTTATTTTGTCCCTATTTATTTTATGCCTATTTATTTTACAGTTTTGCCACCCACCTGCTCCAGTCCGGAGTTAATATCAGAGAGGTGCAGAGCCTTCTTGGACATAAAAATGTTGAGACAACAATGGTGTATACTCATGTCCTAAGAAATATGTCGAACGCCCCGAGAAGCCCGCTTGATTGTCTTTACGATGCTAAAAGCTGATAGCTGACAGCTATACGCTGTTTCAGGACAGGCTGCCGCCGTTTAATGCCTTCCCCATGGATGTGAGCATTATTGAATGAATGCATTTTATGACTTCCAGAAGCAATCTGAAAACTCTGAATTCTTCAGTCTGTTTTCATAAAAAGTATAAATGGAAAGGAAGCGGTTGTAAACGGGAAATATCACAATCTTCCCGACCGGATTATTGAAATTATCAGCCAGATGCCCAGCAGAAAGGCAAACCCGAAGGTAAGAAAACCAAGAACCGACATGCCGTAAATCGTCGGGCCGACTCCTGTTGCGTGCATTATTGCGGAGCTCAGCAGGATGGCGCTTATAATCATGCTGAAG
Source organism: Nitrospirota bacterium (assembly GCA_040753635.1). Lineage (GTDB taxonomy): Bacteria > Nitrospirota > Thermodesulfovibrionia > Thermodesulfovibrionales > UBA6898 > JBFMDL01. The sequence goes on from JBFMDL010000076.1 coordinate 676, forward strand.
GCTATCCTGTTGCTGGAGCGGTCCATGTCCCTGATGAACCTGTCCAGACCTATAGGGGTCATTTTGATATGTAAATCGTCTCTCAGGAGTTTCTGAATTATCTGCCTTATCTGTTTCGGGAACATTATTACAGAGTCGCTTATTTCTGTAATATTCTTTCTGGCTTTCTCATAAATCCTGGAAGGACTGATCCTCTCCTTTAAAAGTTTTGAGGCATAGGGTTCTGCAGTTGCTATGAAATCAAAGTTGGGGTCAAGCTCCCTCCCGATATTCTCAAGGATCAGCATCGCCTTATTGACGAGCAGAAGATCAGAGGGTATTTTCATCTGGTGTTTAATTGCAAGATGTGTGACGGTATCCATGTAATCTGCAAAATTTATTTCCTTGAGGGTAAGACCGTATAGGGGTTCGAGGAAATCGGTGAGGTCGGCCTTGAATCCCTTTCTGAATATATCGAGGTCAACATGTTCTGGCACAAGTCCGAGTTCTATATACTGGTCAATGAGCCTGTCAAAGTCCTTGTGGATCAGCGCAAGGAACGTGTTGGCCATTGTTTCCCTGAGTTCATATGAAACCCTGCCGACAATCCCGAAATCCATGAAACCTATCATGCCGTTTGGCATCGCGAATATGTTTCCGGCATGAGGGTCTGCATGGAAGAAACCGTCTTCGAGGATCTGTTTGAAATAAGCATCCACTCCGATCCTTGCAAGTTTCTTGCGGTCGAGGCCGAGCCTTGTTATCCCCTCGATATCATCTATCCTGACCCCGTCAATCCTTTCCATAACAAGAACCTTGTCTGTTGTGAATTCACCGAAGACCTTTGGTATATATACATCGAGATTGTTTTCGAAGTTTTTCCTGAAAAGGCAGCAGTTCCTCGCCTCTTCGACAAAATCTATTTCTTTTCTGACGGTCTTTGTGAATTCCTCCACAATGCCTTTTGGGTTGAAGAAGACACTTTCAGGTATGTATTTTTCCATAAGGTTGGCGACGGTCGAGAGGATGTTTATATCGGTTTCGAGCTGTTCCCTGATGCCGGGACGCTGGACCTTGACTATGACGTCGCTGCCGTCTATCAGTTTCCCATGATAAACCTGCGCTATTGAAGCTGCGGCAACCGGCGCTTTATCGATATGCGAGAATATCTGGTTGACCGAAAGGAGCGTCTCCTGCTCTATTATTTTTGTGGCCTGCTCTGTAGGGAAGGGGGGCACCCTGTCCTGGAGTTTCTTGAATTCGTCTGCAAACTGTTTGGTGATGAGGTCGGGTCTTGATGAGAGGAGTTGGGCAAGTTTTATGAAACTCGGGCCGAGTTCGGCGAATGCCATCCTGAGTCTTTCCGGCACTGTCGGGCTTTTCAGCGAAGGCCATTGACCGAATGTCTTAAGTCTTTTTCTGAAAGGGATGAACCTGCTCAGATGGAGCTGGTCTATTATCTTCCCGAAACCATACTTCAGAAGAACATTCACGATCTGTCTTACTCTGTTTACATTCCTGTAAGTTCTTCTGAAACTGAGAAGGTTAAAGGGCATCTAAAGGTCTTTCTCGTCCGGCTATTTTGATTCTTCTATTTTCGAAATCCTTGAAGAAAGCGAATTGATCTTCTCCTCCAGTTTCCCTATATCGCCTTTGGTAGGCAGATTCATCTTGTCAAGCGTCTTTTCGAGTACTTCGCCGAGACTCTTGGATATATCTTCAGTGTTCTTCTGCGCCTTCTCTGACCACTCCTTCACAAGTTTTGCGCCCTGGGATTCGCTGAGTTCGCCTTTTTTAACGAGGTCGTCAATAAATTCCTTAACCTTTTCCTGTACGCCGAAACCTGCAAGAAGAGCATTTCTCAAAACGTCAAACAATGCCATATAGAACCTCCTGTTAAAGTCAGCAATGCGTTAAAAAGATTTCAGGATCACTCATTGCTATTTACGCATAACTGTTTTTTGATTATATCGTATAATGATTCGAGCGCTTTGTCCAGTTTTTTAATATCCTTTGTGCCGCCCTGTGCTATATCAGCCTTGCCTCCACCCCTGCCTCCGGCAGAGGCCGCCACGAGCTTGAGGATATCACCGGCATGGAATTTCCCTGCAAGGTCTTTTGTGACCATGGCCACCATTGAAGCCTGCTCATCCTTGACAGATGCCAGCAACAATATCCCGGAACCGAGGCCGTTTCTTATATTGTCGGCGATCACTCTGAGGTCTTTCTGTTCAACCCCTTCGAACCTGTGAGCCAGAACCCTGACACCATTTATACTGAGGGCCTTATCGATAATTCTTGCGGAATCTTCAGCAGCGTGCCTTGCCTTGAGTTTTTCGAGTTCTTTTTCGAGACTCTTCATTTCAGAGAGAAGTTTCGAGACCTTTTCAGAAGGGCTTTCTGTTGTCTTCAGAATCTCCGAGAGCTTTTTAAGCTCGTTTTCCTCACTTTTGTAATACATTATGGCTTCCCTGCCTGTAACCGCCTCTATCCTCCTTATTCCGGATGCAACGCTCCCCTCCGAGAGTATCTTGAACAAGCCGATATCACCTGTTGCATTGACATGAGTCCCTCCGCAGAGTTCGGAGCTGACATCCGGGATGCTTACCACCCTGACCATATCTCCATATTTTTCGCCGAAGAGCGCTATTACGCCAGATTCAATAGCCTTCTGCGTCTCCATTACCGTTGTATTCACCCTGATGTTCCTGAGTATGTTCTCATTTATTTCATCTTCGAGTGAATTTATGGTATCGGATGAAAGGGCGTCGAAATTTGTGAAATCAAAGCGGAGCCTTTCCGGCGATACATAGGAACCCGACTGTTTGACATGTTCGCCTAAAAGCTTCCTCAGAGAGGCATGAAGAAGGTGTGTCGCCGTATGGTTTCTCATCGTTGATATTCTTTTTTGCCTGTCGACTTCAGATTTGATGCGGGAGCCCTTTCTGAGAACGCCGCTCCTGATCTTTACCCTGTGAATATGGATGCCCTCAACCGGCTTTTTAGTGTCAAGCACAACAGCTCTCAGGTCGTCCGACTTTAATTCCCCGCTATCGCCTGTCTGGCCTCCGGATTCAGCATAAAAAGGGGTCCTGTCAAGCAGGACTTCTCCTTCTTCTCCGGCAACGATCTCATCCGCGAGTTCGCCGTTTTTGATGATAGCGATCACGGTGGAATCCGACTCCATGGTTTCATATCCGGTGAATTCTGTTTTGTCATATTTGTTGAGAAGCTCCCTGTACATAGACGGGACCGCCGCCTCTTCTCCTGTCCATGACGCCCTTGCCTTTGTCTTCTGGATCTCCATCTCCCTGTGAAAACCTTCTTCATCGATACCAAGATTGTTTTCAGAAGCGACATCCCGTACAATGTCGAGGGGGAAGCCGTATGTATCGTAAAGCCTGAAAAGATCTTCACCGGGTATTGCGTTGTTCCCCGAATCCCTGACGTCCTTTATAATACTGCCCAGGAGAGAGAGTCCGTGCTCCAGTGTTTTGTTGAATCTCTCCTCTTCGAGCTGGAGTATTTTCCCGATCCTTGACAAATCCTCAAAAAGCTCAGGATAGGTATCGCCCATTGCGTCAGCTACCGAGTTGCAAAGTTTATACAAAAAAGCGCCGTCGATATCCAGGGATTTTGCATATCGTGAAGCCCTCCTTATAATCCTTCTCAGGACATATCCCCTCCCTTCATTTGAGGGAATAAGCCCTTCGGAAAGCAGAAAGGTTATGGCCCTTATATGGTCCGCCATAACCCTGATGGCTATGTCGGTCTCTTTCGCAGAGCCGTAAGTCTTTCCGGAGTGGGAGGTTATTGATGATATGATCGTGTGAAATATGTCTATATCGAAATTGTTGGATTTGCCCTGAAGGACAGAGGATATCCTTTCAAGTCCCATGCCGGTGTCGATGCTTGGCTCAGGGAGCGGAACAAGATTCCCGGAAGCGTCTCTGTCATATTGCATGAACACGAGGTTCCATAATTCAAGGTATCTGTCGCAATCACACCCGACAGCGCAGTCAGGCATTCCGCAGCCTATTTCACTCCCCTGGTCTATTATGATTTCTGAACAGGGGCCGCATGGTCCGGTATCGCCCATCTGCCAGAAATTATCTTTTGCCCCCAGCCTTACAATTTTTTCCTCGGGCAGATCAGTATGGTTTTTCCAGAGTTCACCGGCCTCATCATCTTTTTCGTATATGGATACCCAGAGTTTTTCCTTGGGGAGTTTAAAGTCTTCCGTAAGGAGCTCCCATGCAAAAAGGATGGCCTCTTTCTTGAAATAGTCGCCGAAAGAGAAGTTCCCGAGCATTTCAAAAAAAGTATGATGTCTTGCGGTGTACCCGACATTCTCGAGGTCGCTGTGCTTTCCCCCGGCCCTCATGCATTTCTGGCTGGTCACCGCGCGGGCATACGGCCTTTTCTCTTCTCCCAGAAAGACCGACTTGAACTGCACCATGCCTGCATTTGTGAACAACAGGGTAGGGTCGTTAGCCGGGATGAGAGATGAGCTTTTGACAATTTCATGTCCCTTTGACCTGAAATACTCCAGGAACATTTTTCTTATTTCAGAGCTTGTCATATATTATTTCGCAATCCCCGGTTCGGTGCTGATTATTTCGGTGAGTTTGTCGCCTGTGAAAACAAGCCTTGTCTTGAAGAAAAGTTTCCTGTAGACCCACTCCACCCTTTCTTTCCCGTCAGGGCTGGGAGATAGTACATTAATAGTGTCGGGGCCTTTCCATGAATATCTGACCTGAAGCATGGTCATGCCCACAGCAATTTCACTGTTCTTGATGTGATCCTGAATTGAAGGCGGGAACTCTCTTATTTCATCATGAGAGTATCTTAATGATTTTGCGCATCCTGCCTGTGCTATTAAAATAACCGAAAATAATAACAGAGCCTTTTTCATTCTTCATCCTCCCTTTTTAAATTAAAGTTCCTTAATGATTTTTCTATAGTACTGAAAGAATATCCTCTGCGCGCAAGGAAATTCCATAGCCTTCTCCTTTCACTGACGGAAAGATCATTCCCTGCAGATTTGAGTTTTTTTCCCAGGAGCTTTTTAGCGTTCCGGATCTCGAGATCCTCATCAAATCCCAAAGCAGACTCAACAGTTTGTATTGACAACCCCCTTTTCAGCATTAAAAGCTTTGCGCCATTATATCCGAGCAACCTGTTATTCAATGCCTGCCTTTTAAGATTTAAAGCGAGCGCCGCATCATCAATATATCCGGCCTCTTTTAAATTTTTCAATGCGTGGTCTACTGCTTTTTCAGGAAAACCTTTTTTGGCAAGTCTTTCACGTAACTCGTTTTCGCTTCTCCCCCTGTAACTAAGAAGTTTAAAAGCATATTTTCTGGCATCATCTCCCGAATCTGTCAATCTTTAAGTCATCCTTTGGCGACTGGTCGTCAAACGTAAGGTCGCTTGTTGACTGTATGCCTTTGACCTTGAGCGCGAAGTCATCGGGGTTGGTCGCCCTTCTCAGAGCCTCTTCATAGGTGATAAAGCCTGATTTATAAAGGTTGAAGAGTGACTGGTCAAAGGTCTGCATGCCGTAATGTATGAGTCCCTGGGCGACTACATCCGGTATCATCTTTGTTTTGTCCGGATCCAGGATGCAGTCTTTGATCGTGGCCGTTGCGATCAGAACCTCGACAGCGGGGACCCTGCCTTTCCCGTCAGCCTTCGGGACAAGCCTCATGGAAATTATGCCTTTCAATACAGATGACAGTTGTATCCTCACCTGCTTGTGCTGATAAGGAGGGAACACGGATATTATCCTGTTTATAGTCTCGGATGCATCGATTGTATGCAGGGTGCTTAAAACGAGATGTCCTGTCTCGGCTGCTGTAAGGGCTGTCTGTATTGTCTCGAAATCTCTCATCTCACCGACGAGAATCACATCAGGGTCCTGTCTTAATGCAGCCCTCAACGCCTTGCTGAATGATTCGGTGTCGCTTCCGATCTCCCTCTGGTTCACAATGGACCTCTTGTCCCTGTGAAGATATTCTATGGGGTCTTCTATTGTGATTATATGGTCTGTTTTGCTGGAATTGATGTTGTCTATCATCGCGGCCAGTGTCGTGGATTTGCCGCTTCCGGTTGTCCCTGTGACAAGAATAAGCCCTCTGGCCTCCATCGAGATCTTCTTGATTATTTCCGGCAGAAGAAGTTCCTCAATGGTCGGGATACGCATGGGGATTACCCTGAAAACAAGGCCTATTGTGCCTCTCTGGATGAATATATTGCATCTGAAGCGTCCAAGTCCCGGGACACTGTAGGCAAGGTCGATGTCATTTCTTTTTTTGAAGATTTCACGCTGCCCCGGGCTCATTACAGCGAAGGCGATCTTCAGGGTTTCTTCCTGGCTGAGCCTGCTCTCTGTAGACAGCGGATTGAGTTCTCCGTTTATCCTGAGAATGGGATACGACCCGACTTTCAGATGCAGGTCGGATGCGCCCTGGGAATGTGCGGTCTTTAACAGTTCATTAATGTCCATTATAGTCTCCTAATAGTTATCTTTTGAGGTTATAGGACTCAAAAATTTTCTCCTCGATCTCATTTTTGACAGAAATGTTGTTTTTCAGGAACTCTTTGGCATTTTCCCTTCCCTGGCCTATCCTGTTGCCGCCGTAGCTGTACCACGCCCCGGACTTTTCAACTATTCCCTTGTCGACACCGAGGTCCACAATCTCGCCTTCCCTTGAAACTCCCTGGTTGAAATATATGTCGAATTCCGCCTGTTTGAAGGGTGGGGCCATCTTGTTTTTAACCACCTTGACTCTTACCCTGCCTCCGATTATGTCCTGGTTTTCCTTGATGTTCTCGATCCTTCTGATATCGAGCCTCATGGACGAGTAAAACTTCAGTGCATTTCCTCCGGTTGTTGTTTCAGGGCTTCCGAACATTATGCCTATTTTCATTCTTATCTGGTTTATAAATATGACTGTTGTGTTTGATTTGGATATGGCCGCTGTCAGCTTCCTCAATGCCTGGCTCATCAGCCTTGCCTGGAGGCCGGGGAGAGAATCGCCCATATCGCCTTCTATTTCTGCCTTCGGCACAAGCGCGGCAACAGAGTCGATTACTATAATATCCAAGGCACCGCTTCTGACGAGTGATTCAGCCACCTCAAGCGCCTGCTCTCCTGTGTCAGGCTGGGAAACAAGGAGGTCTTCGACCTTCACCCCTATCTTTCTGGCATAGCTCACATCCAGTGCATGTTCAGCGTCAATAAATGCCGCAGTACCGCCGGCAGCCTGAGCCTGAGCGACTGCGTTTAAGGCAAGCGTGGTTTTACCTGATGACTCAGGCCCGTATATTTCGACGACCCTGCCCCTTGGAAAACCGCCTATGCCTGTTGCAATGTCAAGTGTCAGCGACCCTGTTGGTATGGTCTGGACACCTTCTATCTTGCTCTCTTCTCCCAGGCGCATTATTGAACCCTTACCAAAATTCTTTTCGATCTGAGATATGGCCATTTCAAGGGCCTTCATTTTATCCTTGTTCGACATCGTTCCTCCTACCAAAGGGTATTTCAGCAAGGCGATAGTACTGCGCCCCGGCTGGTTTAAGTTCACTCTTCATTAATATTATGTTATTTATTTCTATATTGCCGAAGTCAGATTTGCTGAATTCATCAAGTCTTTTCAATACCTCGGCAATCCTCTTTTGAGATCTTACCCTCCCTATTGTCAGATGGGGCGAGAAAGCCTTCTTTTCATTCTCATAACCGAATTTCAGCATCTCCTCTTCGATATCTCTCGAGAGCTTCTTAAGGAGTTCCGACTCTTCAACTCCTGCCCATATGACCCTGGGACGTTTTGAATCCGGAAAATATCCGACTCCGGATATTTTAATATAAAATGAGCCGTAAGGTAATACTTTTTTATGCAGGGAGTCCTTAATGGGCGTTATCAGGGATTCATCAGTCTGGCCGAGAAATTTTAACGTCAAATGGATATTCTCCGGAGATACCCATCTTATATCTGCGCCGGACTTCCTGAGAATATCGATAACATCCCCTATAGACTGTTTTACGGATTCAGGGAACTCGATGCATATGAAACACCTTATGCCCATATTTTAAGGACCTGATAAAGGAATTGCAGGGCTTCAAGAGATGCCTGTTCCTTGATCTCTTCCCTGCGGCCTTTTAATTTTATGCCTTTTGATTCTACCAGATCTTCCTTTGCTACCGCTATATAGATAAGCCCGACATCTTTCCCCTCCATTTTTTCAGGGCCTGCTATGCCGGTGACAGAGAGCGCATAATCCGTATTGCCTGTCTTGCGTACAGATTTTGCCATTGCGATGGCCGTATCCTCGCTTATCACGCCGTGCTTTTTCAGCAATGAACCCTTTATCCCAAGGACTGACTTTTTTGAGTTTTCAGAATATGAGACTACCGACATCTCAAAAAATTTTGAGGCCCCCGGAAGATTTGTTATAACATGCGAGATAAAACCTCCGGTGCATGACTCGGCAATGCTCAGCCTGAGGTTGTTTTCAAGAAGTATCTCCGATATTTTTTTAACAATTTTATAAAACTCATTATCCATCGGCAACTCCGTTTAAATAATCATGGTTTATTAATAAACATCCATGCCCGGTGCGGCGCCTTAGAAAAATTTATAGGCATAGAGCAGAATCTGCAAAATTACATTAGTAAAAATACCTGCCAGAATATCGTCTGCCATTATACCAAAACCATGACTTAAAGCTTTTTCTAATTTGTTTATTGGAAGTGGTTTTAGTATATCGAAAAATCTGAATAAAAGAAAGGCTGCCACTATAAATACAGGAGATTCAGGCAGATAAAATGCTGCAACATAAAACCCTATTAATTCATCTATAACAATCTTCCGGCTGTCTTTTTCGCCGAGCAGACGCTCGGCGGCAGAGGATGCGCAGATACCTGTCAGAGTGCCTGTGACAATAAGAACAATGTGGGCGTGTAATGAAGGTTTATAGATTAAAAATGAAACAAGACCGACAAGGCTTCCGAATGTACCGGGGGCATAAGGCAGATATCCGATAAAGCCGAGAGTCGCGATATTCTTGAGGACTGTCTGTACCGCTGAGTTTCCGGCTGCTCTTTTATTCTTCAATTATTTTATAGCTGTAATTTATTTTTGCGGTCCCTTCCAGCGAGGCTTTCACAGAACAGTATTTGTCCATCGAAAGCAGGACAGCTTTTTTTACGGCTTCTTCCGGAATGTTCCTGCCTTTAACTGTAAATTCGATATCTATGTCGGTAAATTTTTTCGGATGCTCATCGGCCTTTTTGCCGTCCACATTTATCTCCACTCCTCTGACGTCGACCCTTTTCTTTTTAAGAATGGACACGACATCCATCCCTGAACATCCGCCTATGCCGATAAGAAGCAGCTCCATAGGTCTGAGCCCTGTATCGCTGCCTCCGACTTCATGGTCTCCGTCCATTATTATCGCATGGCCTGAATCCGCCTCACCCACAAACTGCATCCCGTCAGTATATTTTATCTTTGCTTTCGGCATGTTCACCTCCTGTAATTTTCTTAAGAGTGTTATAAAACTGCATCATCAGGCTGCCAGAGAGGAAACCCGATTCCCCCCGGCTTTTTTGGCGCTGTACATTATAATATCCACCAGCCTGATCATCTCATCTGTATTCATGCGGCACTCAGGCGAAATTTCGAGCAGACCTATGCTCAAGGTTATCCTGCCATCTGATATTGATTTGACAGAATTGTTCAGGCGCTCCCCGATTTCGCGGGCTTCACCAAGAATCGTCTCGGGCAGTATTATGAAGAACTCATCACCGCCGTACCTGAAAGGTATATCAAGCTCGACCCTTAAATTTTTCTTGATAACATCGGCAACACCTGACAGCAATCTGTCCCCTAACTGATGGCCGTGAGAATCATTATATATTTTAAAGCCGTCCATATCAAGCATCATAAGAGTGAAGGGTCTGAACACCCTGGCAGCGCGTTTTTTTTCCTTCTCCATAATATCTTCAAGCGACCTTCTGTTGTTCAGGTTTGTTAGCGGGTCGATATACGCAAGTTCCCTGAATAGATCAGCGGTTTCTGTTATATGACGTATATCCCCGATCTCAATATCCCTGTTCCTTATAAAATACAATCCAAACATAAGGAACGTAATAGTAATGATGCCCTGAGCGAATAACCAGGGCAACGGCATCATCATAGATTCGTATATCCCTTTATCGAAAATCCTCGCAGATGCAGCAATAAAATAATATGAATTATGGAGTCCCTCTGCCATGCATAAGTAATAGAACAGTCTGATATAATTTATGCCTTTAACATTCTGCCGGGATTTCCCCCTCAGTATTAAGCCGATGTAAAAAGCAGTAATTGCCGGGACTACATAGACTATCGGGACAAAATAGTAATACAACATTACATGGTAATTTATCAAAAAAACGGGGAATAAACAATTCTTATCTTCATTAAAACCCTCAGCCTGTAAAAAACCGGTAAAATCATTTTTTTGAAAGAGTTATTAAGGTTCTCATAATAGAACGCACATAATTTCAATAAAATCCCTCCCAACCTCCCTTTGCCAAAGGGAGGAATATACCCCTCTTTGGCAAAGTCGGAGACTCGACTCTACGAGAGGGGCAAGGGGAGATTTTCTGACAAAATGTCTATCCAATTTTGAGAACATTAGTAATTATCTTGACGTTATCAAATTTTATAATTTAAAATATATAAAATAAAGGGGAGTAGCTCCTTTACAGGGTTGGTTGAGTCGTCAGCACGGTTAAATACCCGGCTCAATCAGTTAAACAGAAGAGAGTTTAACAGGCAAGACCTTTATTTCGGTTCATAAGCATGATTCTTATATGTGTCTAATGAGATCGAAGTAAAGGTTTTTTAATCTGACAGATTTTAACAAGGAGGATAAAATGAACGGACTTAAGACAGCGATGTTATTGCTGGTTCTCACACTGCTTTTGGTGTGGGGAGGCGCTGCGCTTGGCGGCAAGCAGGGCATGACATTTGCGCTTATAATGGCATTCCTAATGAATTTTATTACCTATTTTTTCAGCGACAGGATAGTTCTCAAGATGTACAGGGCCAGAGAAGTAAATGAATCAGAGGCCCCTGTCCTGTACAGGATTGTCAGGAGATTGGTTCAGAAGGCCGGTATGCCGATGCCGAAAGTGTATATAATCCCTGATATGTCGCCTAATGCATTTGCAACGGGGAGAAATCCGGGGCATGCGGCTGTTGCTGCAACAGAGGGTATAATGCAGATTCTCACAGAAGAGGAGCTTGCGGGCGTTATGGCGCATGAGCTTGCCCATGTAAAGCACAGGGATATACTGATCGGCACGGTTGCAGCCACAATTGCAGGCGCTATAAGTTATCTTGCGATGATGGCGCGATGGGCAATGATATTCGGGGGCAGGAGCGATGACGATGAAGGCGGCAACCCGGTTGCAGCGCTCGTGATGATGATAGTTGCTCCTATCGCAGCCATGCTGATCCAGATGGCTATATCGAGATCAAGAGAGTATGCAGCCGACAGAGGCGGGGCGGAGCTTCATGGGAACCCCAAGGCTCTTGCAAATGCCCTTAGAAAACTTCATAAGGGAGTGCAGATGATACCAACGCATGCGACCCCTGCTACATCCCATATGCTTATCGTGAGCCCCTTAAGAGGCGGTTCCATTATGAAGCTTTTCAGCACACATCCGCCGGTTGAAGAAAGAATAGCGAGACTCGAGGCAATGAGGATAGGCGGATAAAAAAGACGCGGGAGGGGACCGGAAAATTTATGAAAGCATGGCTAACAATAGCCATGCTATTGCTTCCCTGTTCGTGAGCTAAAAAGGTTTCCCTATAAGGGTTCCCAGTATTTCGACGGCATATCCTGTGCGAGTTTGAGAGCGCCGTCAGAGCCGGCAAACAGCGGATTTTCCACGCATATTACATTACACGGGCCGTATTCTTTCAGCGCATCCTGCAGGTATTCGCGTATCCCCCGAATCAGGCTTCCGCCGCCGGCAAGTACAATATTGTTTTTTATCTTTACCTGGAATTCGGGGTCGAATCTGGCTATCATCTCAGCAGTCGTTTCCACTATCGCAGGGAGAATGCTTTCACATGCACGCTTGATCTCATTCTTGATATCATGCATCAGAGGCTTTCCATCAACCGGGATTTCCACATGAATATCATCCGGCGCATCTTTCACATAACTGTATTTTTCCTTGAACTGCCGGATCATGTACTTGTTGAATCTTGAGTTTGGGTATTTCTCGGCAAGATAACTGAAAAGCTGGTCGTCGATATAGTCTCCTGCATTCAGTATGGTCTTCTGATCCTCCTCGGACGGGATCGTGCCGTGCATAATGCAGAAATCCGTCGTTCCCGCGCCTATATCAATCACAAGTGAATTATTAAGCAGATCAAGGCCGTAAGCTACCGCAAAAGGCTCGGTTACAACCATCAGCGAGTGGACGAATTCCGCCACAGCCTTTCTGATTGCAAGTTTGTTGACCTTGAGTGTATCAGCAGGGACACCGACAACAGCATGGATCTTCTGGCCTTCTTCAGGTCCGGCGAGTTCAATAAGGTGTTTTATAATTTCCTTTACAGCCTCTTCGTTTCTCTCAATGCCTTCCTTGATGACCCCGTGTTCGAGCGGTCTGCTGACGTCGAGTGAGAGTCTGTTGCTGAGCGCTTCTTCGCCGAAGAGAACAGGCTTGCCCACCACCTTTAAAGAGATAAAGTCCTTTGGCCAGCCGACGTAACTTTCTATCCATTCCCTTGAATTATTGCTTGCAGAGATCGAACTTCTCGATGTGCCGAGATCGATACCAACGAACAAGATGTTATCTTCCCTCTGTGCGTCTTTTTGCTTCATGGCTTATCTCTCCTTTATTTAAATAATCCAGTATGCCGGCTTCCAGATAACGCGCGATATTTTCTCTATGGCTTACGGTGTTGAGTTCCAACTCCTCTTCCCTGTTGCTGAGGCAGGAAACCTCTGCAAGGACAGAAGGCACATCCACTCCCAGCAGAACAACAAACGGCGCTCTCTTGATGCCGAAGTTATAAACATCCCCGTTAAGCTTTTTACTGTTTAAAAAAAGATTCTTCTGTATGGAAGATGCAAGTTCTCCGGATTCCTGCAATTTCAGAGTATCGCCGATTTTCTCTATTATCTCCTTGAATTCGCTCAACCTGAACTGGGAGCCTGCATTCTCCTGCTCTGCGAGCTTCAGTATTTTTTCATCTGATGAGGGGCCGAAATAATAAGTCTCGATAATGTTGATAGGCTTTGAAGGGAGGTAATTCAGGTGTATTGAAACAAAAAGGTCAGCGCCGCTCAAGTTTGCAAGTTCCACTCTCCTGTTAAGAGGAAGAGTTACATCGTTATCGCGTGTCAGGAGAATGTTGTAATATCCGTAACTTTTAAGCCGTTGCCTTAGACGCTTTGCGATATCGAGCGTAATGTCCTTTTCCTTCGTCCCCATTTTCCCTATGGTGCCGGAATCAGTTCCACCGTGTCCCGGATCCAACATGATCGTTTTGACCCCGAGGCCGAAAATACGGCTTAACGGGATACCGGGACCGGATAGAAAAGCCTTATAATCTGAAGGCCTTACTGAATAATCCAATATGTTTGCCGAGGTTTTAACAGGCATGAAAGGAAGCTTTTGAACATCAGGGTTGGCTGTAACCTGCTTTTCTGAAAAAAATGACATGGTCAGGTAATCCCGGTTGCCCAGTATGAAAAATATTATAACCAGAAAAACTACAGAGGTTCTCCTGAATAAAGAAATTTTTTTTTCTGATATGCGGTGAGGCTGTTTCCCGATGATTCTCAGGTTTTCTTCATAAATGCCCTTGAAAATGGCCTGTCTGATCTTCAGTTCCCTTTTCCTGCTCAGCATGGAGATCATAATAATAAAATAACTTTACCAATATACTTTAAAAATTTCAAATAAATTAATATCTGAGGGATGTTAGGCGGATTGATTTAGAGTATTAACAGGTTGCTGAAAAACTAAGTTTTTGTGTCATTCCGAGGAGCCGAAGGCGACGAGGAATCTTAAAACTTATTGGATCATAACGGCTCTTAAGATTTCTCGTTTCACTCGAAATGACAAAAAA
>JBFMDL010000077.1:0-14650 GCA_040753635.1 Nitrospirota bacterium
AACTAAGCCAGTGATGCCTTTGCAGGCTTTTTAGAGGTACTTTCATGCTGTCCGGACTAATAAAGCACGTGAATATAGCCCCTTTTGTAAGCTCTTTCTGAGTTTTTTACCGGACACTACTGAGTATAAGTATATAAGTTAGATGGCATTATTAAAGTTCATTTACCCGAATGTTTTTTTAAAACATTTCTTGCCTCAGAGCTTTGCCCTTCGTAATCTTAGCGCATTGCCGACCACCGAAACCGAACTGAAGCTCATCGCAGCGGCTGCAAATATGGGACTGAGCAAGATGCCGAGGAAAGGATAAAGAACGCCTGCAGCAACAGGAACACCAAGCGCATTGTAGGCAAAGGCCCAGAAGAGGTTCTGTTTTATATTCCGCATTGTGGCCCTGCTTAACCGCCTTGCCCTCACTATTCCTCTGAGATCGCCTTTGACCAGAGTAACGCCTGCGCTTTCCATCGCAACGTCTGTGCCTGTTCCCATTGCGACACCCACATGGGCCTGCGCCAACGCAGGCGCATCGTTAATTCCATCGCCTGCCATCGCGACAATCCGTCCCTCGCTTTGCAGTTTTTTGACAATATCTGCCTTCTGATCAGGAAGAACCTCTGCAACAACATCGTCAAGAGCGAGCTTCTTTGAGACCGCCTCAGCTGTTGTGCGGTTGTCTCCTGTAAGCATTACAATCCTGATGTTCTCCTTATGCAGAGCATTAATCGCCTCAGGCGTTGTTTCTTTTATGGGGTCAGCAACGCATAAAAGCCCGGCTGTTTTTCCGTCTATCGCAATAAACATCACGGTCTGGCCTTCCATACGCATTGCCTCAGCCTTTTGCGAGAGTTCACCCGGATCAATGCCTATGTCTTCAAGAAGCTTTCTGTTGCCGAGCGCAATCTTATGTCCTTCAATATTGCCTCTTACTCCTTTGCCTGTAACTGACTCAAAGCCCTCAACATCAATAAGGCTGAGGCCTCTTTCTTCAGCTCCTTTTACTATTGCTGATGCAAGAGGATGCTCGCTTCCGCGCTCAATGCTCGCGCCAAAATGGAGCACGGACTTTTCATCAAACCCGTTTGCGGGAATCACATTTACAAGCTTGGGCTTGCCCAACGTGAGCGTTCCGGTTTTATCAACCACGATTGTATCTATTTTTTTCATTATCTCTATCGCCTCAGCATTTTTGAAAAGCACGCCTCCTACAGCGCCCTTGCCCATCGCAACCATTATGGACATGGGAGTTGCGAGTCCGAGTGCGCACGGGCACGCAATAATCAGGACTGCCACCGCATTAATGATTGCGTATGCCATGCTTGGCTCAGGCCCCAGCCAGGCCCATACAGCAAAGGTAAGGATTGCTATAACCATAACTATCTGAACAAAATAGGCGGCAACAACATCAGCAAGTTTCTGGATCGGCGCGCGGCTTCTCTGCGCCTCCGCAACCATATGAACTATTTGAGACAAAAGTGTGTCTGCGCCGACCTTCTCTGCCTTCATTATAATCATGCCTGTCCCGTTAACAGTCGCGCCGATAACACGGTCTCCCTTTTGTTTTTGAACAGGAATGGGCTCTCCCGTAACCATTGATTCATCAACTGAACTTAAGCCGTCAGTAACCATGCCGTCAACAGGAATTTTTTCGCCGGGGCGAACGCGGAGGATGTCATCCTTATTTACATGCTCAAGCGGGATGTCTTCTTCCACCCCGTCTTTTATGCGCCTTGCTGTCTTTGGCGCAAGGCCAAGAAGCAATTTAATGGCTGCGCCTGTCTTGCTTCGCGCCTTTAATTCAAGCACCTGCCCCAGCAGCACAAGGGTCACGATAACTGCCGCGGCCTCAAAATAAATCCCGACTTCGCCTCCGTCTTTTCTGAACGAGGCCGGAAATATTCCGGGGAAAAGCGCGGCAACAACGCTGTATACATAAGCTACCCCCACGCCAATGCCTATTAATGTAAACATATTAAGGTTGCGTGTCATAAGAGACTGCCGGCACCGGACAAAAAAAGGCCAGCCGGCCCAGAGTATAACAGGCGTGGCAAGTATAAGTTCAATCCATTTCATGACTTCATGGGAGATTAGACTTTCAAGGGAAAGACCGGGAATGTAGTCCCGCATTGCGATAATCACCAAAGGGATCGTCAGCACAGCGCTTAACCAGAAACGCCGGGTCATGTCGATAAGTTCCGGATTTTCTTCTTCCTCTGAAAGGGAAGTTTTCGGCTCCAATGCCATGCCGCACCTGGGGCAACTGCCGGGTTTGTCGCGTATTATCTCCGGATGCATCGGGCATGTCCACTCTGTTTTGCCAATAGTTGAAGGAGGAGACAGCGGTTCAAGTGCCATACCGCATTTGGGGCACGATCCCGGATCCTTCCGGCGTATTTCAGGGTGCATGGGACAGGTGTAAATCATTACTGTTTTTAGAGGTTCTAAAACTTTTTCTATGATAAAGGCATCAGGGTCTTTGTCAAATTTATCCTTACAATTCTTTGAACAGAAAAAATAAGTAGCGCCTTTGTGCGATGAAGTCCCGGCTGCTTCCTTGTCCTCTATGGTCATTTTGCATACAGGATCAGTGACTTTCATTGTTTCCTCCCTATAGCAAATAAAGCGATATCTTTTATGCGTTTCATATTTATAATTGCGATGTTATTCTTCTCCAATTCCTCCCTGAATTCTTCATAATCGAATTCCCCGCCCTCCGGATGGGCAGTCAAAGTTCTCACAAGAAAATTTCTTAAAAAGGGACGGAATGGTTCTTCAAAAAAGAACTCCCCTCCTTTCTTTAATACCCTTGAGATTTCCTTGACAGCCTTTCTCCAATCTTCCATATGATGCAAGACCCCGAACGAAAAAACAGCATCAAATGTTTCATCTGCCTCTTGCAGCGCCATTGCATCCTCAACTTTAAATTCTATTTTATTATTGAATTCCGGCATAAGATTCTTTCTTGCCCTTTCAATCTGTTCAGGGTCTATATCAGTTGCGATGACTTTCTGTGAGCCGAACTGTTCTGCTATCACCTGTGCGCCCACACCTGCGCCGCACCCGATCTCAAGGCTTAACGGATAAGCCCTCTGACTTCCCATCTTCTTCAGTATCGGCCCCTCGATATACCTTTGGATAGAAGCCCGGACAGGGTTGTTAGTTATAAGTTTCTCAAAAAAATTAAGTTTCACTTTGTCCCATTGCTGCCCAAAATAATTTCAAATATACATAAGAAGGCGGGATGTTGAGGAAACAGAATAACGACACCCTGAAAATCAATCCACAAACAATTACAAAATAACACAAATACAGAGTTATCGTTAATACGTTTATTTAACAAAGTCGGGGTCTGACATTTAATAATCATGTCGATTTATTCTGTTTTCGAGGCATTCCGCCTTCTGTAAAGTCTTATTTTGGACAAGTATGACTTTGTCCTATATTTATTATGAACTAATGTCCATGAGCGTCTTTCTTCTTCTCTCCTCCTGCAGGTTCTTTTGTCGGTGCATTTTTTATTACAGGGGCAGGCCCTGTAATGCAGCCATATGCCTTCTTAATCTGATCCATCAGTTCCATCTGCGATGCGTCAGTTGTTGTTTTAGGGTCCTTCATATGTAATTCATGAAGGTCTATTGCTTTTTTGAGCCACTGCTCCGCGCACTGAAGTTTGACCTGAGGATCACCCGTACCCGTCATTATGCCCATATGCATGGACATCATCTTCTGCATCTTTTCTTTCATTTGACCCATGTCTTTCATCATCTTCTTTTTCTCTTCGGGCTTCATGCCCTTCATCATGCTCTCCTGCATATTCATCATGTCCATCATCATCTGCATCATATCCTTCATCATCATGTTCTGCATCATCGGCATGCACATCTGCATCATCGGCATCCCTTCTCCCATCATCATGCCGCCCTTTTGCATCTCTCCTTTCTGCTCACCCATCATACTGCCGCCCATCATTCCACTACCCATCTGTGCATCTGCAACTGCGCTGACACCAAATAAAATCACCAATACAATCACTAACCTTTTCATTTTCATCCTCCTCAACAAGATTTGCGACATTTACAAGACACTCCTTTTACCTTCAAGAGCTTTTTAATACTTATAGGCTCACCTCCTTCTCTTTTTTGAGCTTTTCTATTCTATCTTCTCTTTCGTCCTTATCTTAATCATATAATCTATCGGATGCACAGCGATAAGGCCGTCACCGGCGAAGCCCGTATGCCCATTTTCAACGATCACAGATGTAACTTCGTTCACCCTTTCATCCGGAACGATAATATCAATCCTTTTATGAATAACATACAACTGAAACACTTCAACCTGCTCTCCAATCCCTTTAACGTCAGAAAGTGTCATGCCTTTGATGCCTATATCTTCAAAAGCTTTAACGATACGATCAAGAGTTGTCGTCCTCACTATAGCTGTTACTATTTTCATGCCATGCTCACCTCTTTGTGAGGTCATCCCTCATCTTCTCAAATTCTTCTTTCGTTATCTCACCCCCTGCATATCTCTTTTCGAGAATATCAAGGGCGGTATCTTCTTTTTTCTCTTTTCATAACGGTCTCGTTATTTTGTTTTGCCAGCCAGTTTCGGGATAAACATCGGCGTTTTCTCTGTATATCTCCTGTATTCGTCCCCGAATAATTCAATCATCTCACGTTCTTCCCTCTTCGACAAGCGGTAATACACAAAGATCAGCACCGGAAACATCGCAGCTGTAATGATTGTTGGCCACTGTATCAGCATGCTTATCATTATGATGAAAAGGCCGGAGTATTGAGGATGCCTTACATATGCATAAGGCCCGCCTGTCACAAGTTTGCCCTTTCCAGCATGGATCAGGCTCCAGCCCTTCCACATTATATAAAATCCGATGAATACCAACGAATTGCTTATGAGATGAATAACGGTCATCATCGCCGCCCCGCCTCCGAGGAAAGTAAGCCAGAGATGCCCGCTTGCATGGGAAAAGGGGTTCAGGGCGGGGTATTTGCTGCCCAATATGCCTGTGAGGATATATATCGTGAGAGGGAAGCCGTACATCTCTGTGAAAAGCGCTACAAAAAAGGCAAGAGTTGCTCCCATCGAGCGCCACTCCCTCTTTTTTACAGGCGTTAGAAAACTCAGGATGAAAAATGCAAACAGGCCGATATTTATTACTACAAGGCTCCAGAAGCCATAGGCATACGAAACCTCTTCTCCATGCATGGTTATACTCCCTCCACCCGAGCCCATTTCTTATTGATGAAATTATATACCGGAACAAATACGATGCCGATATACACACCGTACAGAAAGCTTTCCACAAGTCCGAGGACAAACCCTCCGAAGGTCAACCACCTGAATGCGGGAAGGACGGACTCAAGAAATGCAGACATGCCGTGCAATCGTGCCGGGACGATCAGCCCGTAAAGAACACAGAGCAGATATGTTATTGCCAGAAAAATTCCCGTTGACCAGCTTACAACTCTTATATTCAGCAGCATCCGTGACCTCCTTTCTTTTCCTTTTTCCCGGTTTGTCCCTCACCATGCCCTTTATGTTCCTTGCCTTCTTCCTCCCCGCCATGACCGCCGTGTCCTCCGTGCATTCCGTGGCCGAAAAGGTGCATGGCTATAAAGAGGATGAAGAATATAAGGAATACCCAGTTTTCTCTAAGCCATTCCATACCGCTGTCTCCTTACTACCTGCAAAAAATGCAGGTCAATTGACTTTTAAACATCAGCAAGAACTATGACACTTGCAAGTCAATGCCTTTTTCTTCGTTACTTTTTCGATCTTCATAAATCCACCCCCTTTTACCTATTATCCGGCAGTACTTTGAAGAAATTATGAAAATTACATCACAAATATTCCCTATCTCCCGGGTCCGGATCGCCTGATCTTCATTCCCGATATGTTCACGCTGTCAGTTCCCTTCTCTTTCTGATATTAAGAACATGCTGCCTGGCCGCCATGACCGCTTTGGCGCCTTCGCCGCATGCTATGATGATCCGCTTGCCAAAGGCGTTCGTAACATCACCGGCTGCAAAAATGCCCTGGTGAGATGTTGAACAGTCGGGGTTTATGATTATCTCGCCTTTTTCATTCAGATCAACGAGATGAGAGATCAACAAAGAGTTCGGCTGAAACCCGATTGCTATGAATGCCCCTTTAACCGGGATATTAACCGTCTCCTCACCGGCCTTTTTTCTGACCTTTATATGAGAGAGGGCGCTTTCTCCGGTGAATTCGACGACCTTGTATTCCTCGTATATCCGCAGGTTTTTGAACAATCTGCACCGCTCAATTAATGCAGGATCTGCCGTGAGATTGAAATCGGATATAAGGTAAATATTTCCAGCCACGGTCTGGAGGTTTTCAACGATCTGCAAGGCCGAATTCCCCCCTCCGATCACAGCAACATCCTCGCCCTGTACAAAAGAGAGGTCCTGAATATTCCCATAAAATATCCCCCTCCGTTGAAATTCCTCTTCACCCGGCAGATTAAGCTTTCTTCTCGTCATCCCGGTTGAGATGAGCAATGTCCTCGTGAAGTATTTATTCAGCCCGGATGTCGTGACATTGAAGCCGCCCTCAGCAGGCTCGATCTTCTCGACCTCGCTCATCAGGTGATCTATATAATGCGACCGGACGAGTTGATTCCTGAACTTCTCTATGAGCTCGGGGCCGGTTATAAAATCAAAACCCATATAGTTTTCTACCTTTGTGCTGTCTATAGCCTGACCGCCCAGGTCTTTTGTTATGAGCAATGCCTCCATTTTAAGGGTAGAAGCGTATACAGCGGCCGTGAGCCCGGCAGGGCCTCCGCCGATGATGATAAGGTCATAGAATGTGCGGGGAGTCCTGCAGGCCCTTTCTTTCAGAAATTTTTCCTTACACCCCTCAGAGCAAAAGTAATAGAGAAGACCGTCACAGTCCGCCGTGACAGCGCTCTCTTCCCTGACATCCATATTGCATACAGGGTCTTTTTTCACAGTGCTAATTCCTCTCAATCTAAGGACATGATTTCTCTCCGCACCTGCACCATACACAGTTGCAGTTTTCATGGCTGCAGTTCGTATCTTTAACTCTGCTCTCATATTTCTTTTTTGCAATCGGCAGAAAGAGATGTTTAAGGAAAGAATGATTGTAGTGTCTTCTCAAAAAATTACAGGGATTACCTTGCGCAAACTTTTTTGTCAGATACCTGTAACCTATATGACCTGCTTTTTCCAATAGATACCTGTTGATGAGAGATGTTTCAAGCATAGGTTTTAGTTCCCTTTTCCAGAGCATATCATAATCCGAACCGTCTATAAAGCTTTTAGCCGCCAGATAGCCCGACAATATCGCATACCTCATTCCGAAGCCCCAGAGGCAGTCCTGAAATCCGGCAGATTCGCCCACATAAAGCTTTTTATGATGTATCTGCGTGTCCCGGATGAAAAAGTTTCCGTAACAGCCGAACTTCCTCGCGTTCTTAATATCCATATTTATATTATTTTTGAAAAAACTCATCATCCTCTCAAAGTATTCATTTTCCCTTCTGTATTCCCTGTAAAGCACGGTAACCATTGTGCCATATCCTTGATTTACAAGAAGATAAGCATACCCCTTTGGCGCGATACTATCATCAAGAACCACAACCGCCTGATCTTCCATGCCTGTTTCGAAGGTGATGCCGGCAGCTATCGCGTCAGCGCCTTTAGGCCCTGTTCCCACGATAGCCTTTCCTTCAAATCTGTCGAGTCTGTGATTAAAGAGGATCTCCACCCCTGCGGACAGAGCCTGTTCTTTTAGTCCCATATCGAGTGTCCCAGGCATTGTGCCTCTTTTAACGAGATAAAATATTGGCCGCTCAGATTTAATCTCTACAGGTTTCCTATCAGGAGCATAAACAATTCCTCCATAATACGGCGCGCACAGAAAATTTGTCTCGATTCCTGATCTTTTAAGAAGTTCTGTAACATCTTCCTCCGAACTCCAGTTTTCGAGTCCCTGAAAATCTCCATTCAGCCGGTGACCGACATCAGAAGACATTTCATAAACCCGAACAGGGGATCCGTGTTTGCGAAGGACAATTGCTGCTGTCAAGCCTGCTGGCCCGGCGCCTATAATGTTAATCGGTTCCTTCATCATTCAGGCCTAACCACCAAGGAACCTATATCCATCCACATCGATAAGATAAGAGATTCCCATTGTCAGAAGATACGCCGAGAAAAGGGCTTTTAACGGGACAGGAATACTCTTTAAGTCGAGATGCATACTTCTCCTTGCTTTTTCTTCAATGTACCTCTAACTTGAACTTCGCTGAACTGGTCTTCCCGCCACGCATGATATTTACAACAGCCGTCCATGTACCGGCCATCGGGATTTTCATCTCCCTGCTCCGGGCGCCTTTGCGTTTACTGAACTTTCCCAATGCTCTCTGCCCGCCTCCTTTCAGAGAAAATTTATGTGTCTTTCGTATTTAAGTTGAAAACAGCCTGGATCCCCGTGTCAAGCCCGAGGATGACAATCCTAACTGATTGTTTTTGCTTGTCATTCCCGCAGTCCTTAGGCGGGAATCCAGTAAGGCTTATGCCTCTTTCAACTTTATTACGAATGAACCAAATTTTGATATCCAAGTCTCTCGCCGTCTTTTATGAATTAATGCCCATGAGCGTTTTCTCAATATACTTTTTATATTCAAGGCGTAATACGGTATATTTTGTCGTCACCCGGCTGTGGGTCGCCCCTTCCGTCTCTGTTATTTGTTAAAAAATATAATGCACCGTCGGGACCCTCAGCTACATCCCGAATCCTTCCGTATTTCCCGTCCGAGTAGTCTCTGGAAAACCACCTTTCTATTCTGATCACTTTATTGCCGTTCTTATCGAACTGTATTCTCAAAAGGGACTGACTTTTCAGAGTGGCCGCAAAGAGATCGTTTTTGAGGTGCTTCAGCAGGTCCCCTTTGTAGAAAGTAATTCCTGATGGAGGCGTGGTCTTCTTCCATACGATTATCGGATCTATATAGGGCTTTTTATGCGGGGCCCCGATGACCCTGGGCCAGCCGTAGTTCCCTCCCTTTATGATTATATTGATTTCATCGTGTCCGAAACGGGCAAATTCTCCGGAAGGCCCGTGCTCGGATTCGAAAAGTCTGCCGGTGCCGGGCTGCCATGCAAGTCCCTGCGGATTTCTATTCCCGTAGGAATATACGGGAGATCCGCTGAAAGGATTATCCTTCGGCATGTCTCCTTCGGGCGTTACTCTTAATATTTTCCCGCCGAGCGAATTGAGGTCCTGAGCAAGCTCTGCCTTGAAGGTCTCCCCTGTGGTTATATGCAGCATGCCGTCAGGTCCGAATGCAATCCTGCCGCCATTATGAAGTCTGTCTCCGGGGATGTTATCGATAATCACCCGGTCAAATATCCCTGTTGTTCCGTTGTCTTTCAACCTTATCACTCTATTGTAGATGTCATTGCCTTTCTTATAGGTATGCATGGCATATATATAGGGTTTCCGAGGGAATTCAGGATGGAGAGCAAGTCCCATGAGCCCTCCTTCCCCTTCATGTGCAACTTCAAGTAGTGCGTAGGGCTTAAGCTGAAGTTGCCCGTTTTGTACGAGCCGTATCCTTCCGGGACGCTCGCTTACCAGGGCTCTGCCGCCGGGCAGGAACACAAGCGACCACGGTATCTCCAGGTTTTCGATCCATACCGTCACCTTTACCCTTTCACCTTCAGGCAGGAACATATCTTTGACGTTCTGCGGCTCTTCCCCGACTATTTGCGCGCATGACGCCGTAAATGAGAATATATGGACGAAAAGCAGTATGATAATTATTCCTGGGCAGTGCATATTCATTTTTTGCTCACCGAATTCATCTGATATATTCATAGTATCACGTCCCGCCCGGTTTGCAAGCCTCACAGTTGTGATAAGATACCTCAATGAATACACGCGCCTATCTGCGAACAGGTCAGACAACATGTCACGATACATCCGGCCGCAAGATCCCCTGCCCCGGCAGCGGGCAGGATGCGGAACTCAAAAGAGGCATACCATGGCCGGTGTCGAGATTCGAGATGAAGGATGAGGCCGTTTTAGACCGCCTTACAGGATTGATGTGGACACAAAATGCCAATCTCGTGGAATTCCCTGTGACTTGGCAGGAATCGCTGGATTATATCGCCGGCATGAATCATTTGAAAACCTTTGGCTTTTCAGATTGGCGGCTCCCCAACCGTCGTGAGCTCCGTAGTCTTATGAGCCATCAGACCAGAAAGCCTGCCTTGCCGGAGGGACATCCCTTCAGGAATATTTTTTCAGGATGGTATTGGACCTCGACCACTGCTGCGATAAACACCGCCTATGCCTGGTATGTCCATATGGAAGGAGCACGCATGTTCTACGGCAGCAAAGAGCAGTTCTTTCTGATATGGCCGGTGCGGGGTAAAGGATACAACATTCTACCTGCTACAGGCCAGACGCAGTGTTATGATTCAGCCGGGCGTCTTATCCCCTGTGCAGGCTCAGGTCAGGACGGTGAGTTACGTTTCGGACAAGCATGGCCTGAACCCCGGTTTGAAGCAGTCGGCGATGCGGTTATCGACCGCCTTACCAGCCTCTGCTGGCTCAGAGAGGCAGACCTTACAGGGGGAAGACAGGTAACGTGGAACGATGCTTTCTCAGCAGTAGCGCAACTCAACCAAAACTCCAAATCGAGATGGCGATTGCCGAATATCAATGAACTCGAATCTCTGACTGACTGCAGCGCGCATAGTCCTGCGCTACCGGTCGGACATCCTTTCAGTGAAATCAAAGAAGCATACTGGTCGTCAACCACGAGCATGTTCGAGCCTGACTGGGCATGGGCGCTGTATCTCACCAAGGGAGCGGTAGGCGTGGGCCAGAAGTGGGGCGCTCATTTCCATGTGTGGCCGGTATGTGATGCAGTAGATATGGTCTGTGCCGTTTGAGACTTATCCCCGCGCCCGACAGGCTTGGCGCGCCACAACCCGGGCAGGCGTGTCCACTTCGACTGTCGCACACCATTGCTTCCATACTCATTCCGGCGCCGTGGCCCATTTTGTGGGCCATTTTCTCCATCTCGCCTTCAGCCGCTTTTCGCTCTCCGGGCATGACATGGGCGGCGTGTTCCATGGTCGCAATCGGCTCTACGGCGCATATATGCAGGAGACTGATTGGTCTTCTCAACGGACTTCATCCAATCCGTTTATTTGACAAAATCGGGGTCTGACACTCTATTTCTTGTCTTCTTCAACAATTACTATAAATTGCTGATCGCCGATCGAAAACGCCTCTTCCACTTTTCCCCTTATCCTGATGAGCGTTCCCTTTTTAGGCAATGGTCTTTTTGTAATTACAGTTATCTCCCCGGTATTGTCTTTAACAACAATGTATTTGATGACAAAAAGACTGAAGATTTCCGTGACTTCTCCTGATACCGTAACAGTCTTACCGCTATAGTCCCTTGGGTTTTCAAGTATCTTGTTTATCGGGGTAGTTAAGAATATGTCACAACCGATGAGTATTGTGCTGAATAACAAGATAAAAACAGCTGTTTTATTGAGATATATTTTTCTCCTGTCCAACCGCGCCTCCTTTTTTAAAGAAATTTAAAATCATAGCGCAAGAGATACCAATTGCAGTTGACAATATGCTCAATTATATCAGGAACCGGTGATTAATATTGCAAATTAATATCAGACTTATTCCATGCCAAGCGCATTCCTGGTCATCTGTTCCGCTGCCTCGAACACGGCCTTTTTGCCTTCTTCAGTCCTCGCCTCAATGTAAAACCTTACCTTCGGTTCAGTCCCTGAAGGCCTTATCATAAGCCATGAGCCGTCATCGAACACAAGTTTTGTGCCGTCTGCTGTTATAACATTACTGACGGTTCTTCTGATCCCCCCTATATCAAGCGTTGTGCCTTTCTTGTATCGTTCCTGTATGACGGAAAGCTTCTTTATAAGAGGTTCTCCGACAAGTGAGCGGTCAACCGCTATGCCTGAACGGTCAGGGTAATAGTAACCGAATTCATCCATGATGTCTCTCAGGTATTCGCCGAGATTCTTCCCTGTCACAGCCATCATCTCGATGGCAAGAAGAAGGCCGAACAGAGCATCTTTTTCGAGAGTGTGGTTATAAGCGGATATGCCGTCTGACTCTTCAAATGCGACTATCGCCCTTTCAGTCGATGTCTTTAACATGTAAGGTCTGAAGTTCTTGAACCCCACCTTTGTCTCTTTAACAGGTATGCCGAGCTTCTCTGCGATTGCATTCACAAAATTGCTTGTGCCGACTGATTTTGCAACAACTCCGCTGATGCCCTTGTGAACATGGAGAAAGTGCAGCGCCATCGCCCCGAAATAGTTCATAGGTATCTGCATGCTGATGTCGGCATATCGTATGCGGTCGCCGTCAGGGTCCATAATCGCACCAAGCTTTAATCCGGAGCTGCTTTTTCTTAATATCTTTTCCACTCCTGCCATATTCTTTTCAGAGGGCTCGGGCGCAACACCGCCGAAGAGGAAATCATTCTCTGTCCTGAGATATATGATTTTTTCGTTTTTGCCAAGAATCCTTTCTATCTTGCCTCTTGTCGCACCGTGAACATTATCGATACAAACAACAAAATCACCGTTATCTGCAAAGTCGCGTATTTTCCCCAGATCAAGAGTTTTTCTCTCTGTAATGTATTTGATATATAGCTCAGTCAAGTCGATAAGTTCGGTTTTTACAGGCATTGCAGATTCAATTACAAGGGATTTTGCCATCATCCTGTTTGAAATCTCCTCGATGGCTGATGTTATTTCAGTGCCCGCAGGCCCGCCGTCCGAAGGATTGAATTTGAACCCTGCGTAATTCGCAGGGTTATGTGAAGGTGTCAGATTTATGGAGCATGCCGCATTCAACACCTCAATGCCCGCTGAAAATTCCGGCGTGGTTGCCTCACCGGCATACCATGTCCTTATTCCCTGTTTTTGAAGGAGCCCTATGACTTCCATGGCGAAATCCGGCCCCAGAAACCTGTTGTCGTGACCCACAATAACACCCCGTTCTCTTATATCGTCAAAGCCGGATACATCCATAGCCTCCATAACAGATGAATCGTTGCTTTTAAACATTTCGATAATCGCTGAAGTCACAATGCGGACATTATTGAATGTGAAGTCAGTGCCGATCTCACCCCTCCAACCCGAAGTGCCGAATACGATGTCAGCGGGCGCAGTGTTTTCCCGCGCAAACCTTTCTATATCAGACAATAGCGCCCTGTTTCCCTGAACGTCTGACATAATCGCCTTCCAGCATGATGCTGCATTTTCAAAAGATATGCCCATTAGGAAACCTCCGTTTATTTCGTAATGATATTTTATCATTGCTGTCCGAAATATTTTAAAAAATGGGTGGATGCCGGATAAACACAATAACGACACCTTATAAAATTAATCCACATCATAATACTCTTATAAGGATAATACAGAGTAGCCTTGATTACATCAAATATCAAAATGAGGTTTAATATCTTGATATCATGTCGATTTATTGTGTTTATGAGGCGTTCAGCCATATCAATATTCTTATTCTGGACAACTATGATATTTTATCATAATGTATTGGAGGCTTGAATCAGATAGAATGCATGGGAAGCATCTCCAATTCCGTGATAGAACAATTGGAATGCCCTTTCGCTTGATAAACTAACCCCCAGGCCTCTCGTCCCTTTGACCCGGAGGGAACAAGCGCCTTCCTGCATAATATGCGAGCCCGGTCAATCTATCCTGCCCACAGGCATTATGCCGAGCGGATTTTCATTGCGGGGCATATACAGGATATTTTTTACTTTATCATCGTCAAAAGCCCCGATGAAAACCGTGCCGATATGTAAAGAAACAGACTGGAGATATATGTTCTGAGCGGTATGGCCGACTTCCATATGAACATACCTTACTCCTCTTTCCCCGTATTTGACGGTAGTCTTTTCGTAAACCGATGATATTACGATAACTGCCGGGGCATTTCTCACAGGCGACTGTCCGTATGCGGCACTGCAGAGATTGTTTCTTTTATCGCCTTTTGAAACCGGCATCAGCGCATGATCAGGAATTATAAATCCCATCAGGAAGACCGATCACATTGCCTGCAACAATATAAAGTTCAAGCGGATATAAAGCGCCGGCAGAAGGAGCTGTCCTGAGCCCGGAGGGCTCCGTAATCCCCTGCGCTGCCCATAGAAGCTGTGAGATTTCCGACAGTGTCAGAGGCGTGTCTTTAAATTTCCTGTTCGACCTTCTTTGAGACAGGGCTTTTTCGATCGAGGTGTCACCGGCAAGCACCGGAACAGGGAGTATGATAATCTTTGATTCAGACACGAGCGTAGTTTTATCTTCAGCCTGCAACGGCGGTGCAGACATTTTACCTGCGCAGAGCAAGATTAAAACAAACAGGTATTTGCAGACCTTTGATTTATTCATGATCTCATCTGCATCGCAGGTGAAGTTTACCGGAAGCAATTAGCAGGCTGCTGAAAAAGTCTCTTTTTGTCATTTCGAGTGAAACGAGAAATCTTAAGAGCCGTTATGATCCAATAAGTTTTAAGATTCCTCGTCGCCTTCGGCTCCTCGGAATGACACAAAAACTTAGT
>JBFMDL010000078.1:0-14640 GCA_040753635.1 Nitrospirota bacterium
CATAACTGCATCGATATTCTCAAATACCTCTTTGTCGGAAAACCTGAGAACTCTCGGCCCTGTCCTCTTCAGGACATCATCACGCACTTTATCCTTTTCCTTGCCGGTTCTTTCATAATGCTGCCCTTTGTCAAGTTCTAAATCCCCCTCAGTCCCCCTTTATTAAAGGGGGATTTAGGGGGATTGGGCCGTAGAAATCAACAATATAGCGCTCTATGACCTTGTGGAGCATTTATTCTTAAAATCCCCCCTTCCCCCCTTTGCCAAAGGGGGGGTATTTTGAAAGGCTTTCTCTCTATCCACACGATTTCCGGAAGAACCTTAATAAATTCAAAATTCTCTATAGGATTTCCCTGAAGAGCCGCCCGAGTTTGTCCGGATCATGTCTGATTTTTTGATCCTGCTCTGATATTACATCAGCGACTATAGATGTAAGACCGAGGTCTTTTATCTCTTCCAGAGTATAAGTAACAGGATAATAATCCTGTTTTATGTAATTCTCCTGCAGATCCGCTGAAATTTTTCCCTTATTAATTACGACATACTGGAAAAGGCCGTGTTCCGAATGATCAAAGATGGCCTTTACGTGATCTGAAACAGTATAGTCATCTGTCTCGCCGGGTTCTGTCATCAGGTTGCAGATATAGATCTTTTTGGCCCTTGATCTTTCTATGGCAAGGGCTATGCCTTTCACTAAAAGATTCGGGATAATGCTCGTATAAAGGCTTCCAGGACCTATAATGATGACATCCGCCTTTTCTATGGCGTCTATCGCCTGGGGAAGAGGATCAGGGAACGATGGATGTAAAAAGACACGATAGATCGACCCCTTATGTTTAGCGATAGAAGACTCTCCTTTTATAAAATATCCGTCTGAGAATCTGGCAGCAAGCGAAACGTTCATGGTAGTGAATGGGAGTACCTGTCCTCTTACATCCATTATTTTGCCGCAGCAACGGATAGCCTCCAGGAAATTTCCTTTTAAATCTGTTAAGGCTGCAAGGAGGAGGTTCCCCAGACTATGGCCGTTCAACCCATCACCCTTTCCAAAACGATACTGAAAAAGATCAGAAGAAAGGGCGCTGTTTTCCGAAAGCGCAGACAAGCAGTTGCGAATATCACCGGGAGGCAGGATATTGAATTCCTTCCTCAACCTCCCGGAACTTCCACCGTCGTCGGTAACTGTCACTATTGCTGTAAGTCTATCTTTGTCATGTTCGTATATATACTGAGATGATGAAAATAATATATCCTTAAGACTTCTAAGTACAACAGGTAATCCTGTACCGCCTCCCAGAGCTACAACCCGCAGTCCTGCAAATTTTGTGTTCATACGGGCGGGCAGAAAATGGATATCATCTATTGTCCTGGTTACGTTCATAATATACGTGAGATCATGGCCGTCCAAAGTAAGAGTTATTCTGGCATCTCTGTGGAAACCTGAACATTACTTCCCCTCCCTTTATGGGAGTGGATTGAGGGGAGGGTGTTTTAAACATTTTTCCCATATCACCTCAAGCACTCCTCTTGTATTTTTCAATACTTCATTATCCCAAAATCTTAATATCTCGTATCCTTGGCTTTCTAACCATCTGTTTCTTTCTTTATCCCGCTTCATATGTTCCGGTTGCGAATGCTGCCCGCCATCAAGCTCAATTATTATTTTTCTCTCAAAGCATACAAAATCTACAATATAATCGCCGATGGGCTGCTGACGCTTGAACTTGAGACCATCCATGCGTTTTGCCCTTAAATACTTCCATAACGCTTGTTCTGTATCCGTTGACTGCCTTCTAAGATTTTTAGCTAAGTTACTTAATCTATCTGCTATCAATGATTCACCCTCTCCCTAACCCTCTCCCATCAAGGGAGAGGGAATCCGGATGTTTCCATCCACACACTTCCCGGAAGAACCAATTATTGCAGAGGTTTTCGCCTTTATCCATCCTGATATAATTCCGATGCTTCCGGTCACTTTTTTGAATAATCTTCTTTCTCAACCAACTCATATCTTCTTTTAAACAGATCGACAATATTCTTGTTCAGTTCCGTCCCTTTTATATCTAAGCTTTTTTTAGCATGGATTTCCTTTTGCAATTCGTATACCGCTGCCTCAAGATTCTTGAGTCTCAGATATATACTCGATATGCCCTTCTGTATTTTTTTATAAGCATCTTTTTTTACGTCCTGCTCGGTCTTCGCCTTACTTGCCCTTATTTCCGGACTTTCATTTATCAGGTCGTTCTTTATTTCGTTAATAAGAACTGCATCTATAGTCTTCCGGTTCTCTGCAAAGGCGGCTAATAACGTAAATTCACATATGATATTTATCAACCGGGGTATGCCTTTGCTGAAATCGAATATCGTGTTTATCACATCATCCCCGAATTCCACGCCATCTTCATCATTCCCTGCAACTTTAAGCCTGTGCTGGATATAAGCCTCTGTGTCTTCAATGCTGAGCGGACTGATGTGAGTATTGATGGCGATGCGCTGCCTTAATTGCTCGAGTTCCGGCCTTGTGAGAGTTATGTTGAGTTCCGGTTGACCTATAAGTATTATCTGAAGGAGCTTTGACTTGTCGGTCTCGAGGTTCGATAAAAGCCTTATCTCTTCCAGCATATCAGGGGAAAGATTCTGTGCTTCGTCTATTATTATTATAGACCTGCCGCCTTCTGCATACTGTTTTATCAGGAAATCCGTCAGGTCAGTTAACATCTGGGTTTTATCCCGGCCTTTTGTATCTATCCCAAAGTCCTCGTTTATCATCGAAATAAGCTGATTTGATGTGACCTTTGTATTGTTGATCCTCGCAATTTTTATTTCCCGGGGTATCTGTTTTATCATACTCCTGATGATAGTGGTCTTTCCCGTCCCTATTTCACCGGTAATAAGGATGAATCCGGAATTATCCGTAATTCCGTAATTCAAATATGTTAATGCCCTTCTGTGGACCCTGCTCATGAATAAAAATTCAGGGTCAGGGGTAAGCTGAAATGGTTTGCATTTTAAACCGAAAAACGTTTCGTACATGTCTTCCTCAAATAGTTATTCGTACTTTAATAGAAATAATATTATTCCTGTAATCTTCGATGCCGGTCCGTCCGTTTTCTTTTGTATATGTATCTCTCAGGATAAGATTCGCTTTCCGGGTAAGCTGATATGCGATCTCTCCGAAAGCTCTGTATATCTCCCTATCCTCATCTTCGGGAAGATAATTGTTCTTTTCGTAAGTCCCGGAAATAATAAAAGTCAGTCTGGGGTCAGGCCGGTATTCAAAGCCGGTGGTTATTCCGATTGCTTTGTCCTTCAGGTCTGTCTCAAGATATTTGTCCTCTCTGTGAAAAACACTTCCATTTACTGTAAATGTCTCCCCATATCTTATAGTCAGCTGTTCTGTTCTGCTTTCATGGATACCGTATAACGCTGAGGTTAAAATATCCGACGATATTCTCAGTTGGATCTCACCCATCTGGTGAAATCTATGGACAAGCCCGAAATTATAGGAAATATTTTCTTCTTTGTTATTATTAGAAAAGTCAATCCATATGTATCTCAATGTCCCGTCAAGATTTGTCCTTTCGCTGATAACATACGCGCCCCTTACAAATACTGCTGTTTGATCATTATCGGGTTCAGTGTTTTCAGGCCTGTCTGCTGTATATTCGACACCTATAGCAGCATTAAACTTGGGGTTGAATACATGTTCAATTGTTGCATATCCCGTATGCATCTGCCTGTTTATACCCTCTTCTTCCCTGTACCAGATGTTGGTATATCTATATCCAGCTGTTAATGTATCGACAGGCGTTATCTTATATTTTATGTAAGGCGAAACAGTTAAATTATTTGTGTCTGTCCTGTTTACATTAAGGTTGTTTTCGTTTGAAGGCCTCCGCTGATCCAATGCAATGTTTGAATAGTTGTCATTTACATCCAGATAAAGAAAATTATTTATGATATTCAAATGAGAAGCTAAATTAATAAGGTGAGAGTCGTAATTCTTGCCCAATTTATGGTAGTACCACCAGTTTAGAGTATAATCAAGCCGCCAGTCCCAGAATGGGGTTCTATAATTCATATTGACTGATGGCATAATTCTGGTAATATAATCACTTTCCTGGTTACCCTTTGAGAGGAAAATATTATCATTATATTCCTGTATAAGGTCAATTGAAGGTCTTATTGAAAATTCAGCGCATTCTGCACGATATGAATAAAGCGATAAGACCAGTAAAACCGGGATGAAAATAAATGCCTTCAGGTTTGTTCTGCTCATTTCTCAGCCTCACTTTTCGATATATTATCATCTTTTTTCTGTGACGCATATCTGCTGTACTGATAATAATACGGATAGAGTGTTTTTGTCATATGCATAGGCACGTTGTTAAACACCGCTCCAAGAATATTCCAGCCCTTCATGAGGGATATAGCTTCCTCAGCAGCTTTCCTGGATGTTCTGCCCTCCTGGATTACAAAAAGCACTGCATCCATGAAACCTCCTAAAGAAATAGGGTCTGCAGTCACAAGCAAGGGGGATGAATCAAAGATTATATACCTGTTCTTATATCTGTTTTTTAACTCATGCACAAGCATTTTCATTCTTTCTGATGAAAGAAGCTCGGCAGCATTTTCAGGGGGATTGCTTCCGGGCAAGATTACCAGCTTGCCGATACCTGTCTTAACAAGCACATCCTTGAGTTCTGCGTCGCCCTTCAGATAATCACTGAGACCATAACGAGAATCAATCCCGAGGTATTTATGAACAGAAGGGTTCCTGAGATCGCCGTCAACAAGCAGGACTGTATAATCTATTTCATGTGCTAATGAAACGGCAAGATTGATTGAGGTCATTGTTTTCCCCTCGCCTATTCCAGCGCTTGTGACCATGATAGTGTTAAGCATATCTTTGGTTGTTGCCCTTAGAACCTTTGCACGAAGTTTTTTGTACTGTTCGACAACAACTGAGTATGGCTCTGTAATGCAGACTATATGTTTATCAACTTTTGAGGTATCGATGCAGCCATCCGCAATTTCAAATGTATGCATAACAGTCTGATTTTCATCGGGAACGGTTGCCTTCTCAGCAGGAACATCTTTTACAGACTCGCGCATCCTGACAGCTTTTTCCAAGGCCTGTTCTATTTTGCTCATCAGCAACACCCCCTAAAAATTTATAATCTTTATACCTATGTACCTATGTAGAAATTCCACAGTAAGCACAACTCCGATAACAATAAGATATGCAGCTGCAGCTGTAAAAACCTTTCTGTCAAGCTTTTTTCCGGAAAGCACATCTTCTTCTGTCACTATTTTAGGGATCGTTGCCAATACAGACAACTTTAGCCTTGATTCGATAGTTGCTTCATCTTTGAAAGAATGGCTAAGGTAGTCAAGCCCAAAAGCAGCCCCAATCCCTGAGGTTATGCCAAAAAACAGCCCAAATAATATCATCTTAACCCTGTCAGGTTTTTTAGGAAGAGGGGGCACAATTGCAGGGTCAACAACCCTGAAAATTCCTGCTTTGTTGGTTACTTCAAGGTCCTTGGATACCCTTGCATTTTCAAGTTTCTGAAGCAGTTCATCATAAATCCTCTGATATACATTCCTGTCCCTCTGCAGCTTTGTCCATTCTTCCTGCTCTTTTGGCATGCGTCCCAGAATATTTTCACTCCCCTGCTGCTGCCTTGATAGTTCAGAGATTCTACCTCTCAGAGATTCTATCTCTGCCTCTGTATTTGTCAGCTCCTGTCTGATCTGTTGGTATATCGGATTGATCGCTGCTGTCTCGGAGCCAGAACTGTGTGGGGAAGCCTTTGCCTGGCTGATCTGCCGTTTAAGTTCCTCTATCTCATGTTTTACCTTTATCACCTCAGGATAATTATCAGTATATTTGCTCAACAGGATTACAAGCTGATTATTAAGGGAGTTAAGTCTGCCTTGTGGCGAACTATCATTTGATATGAAGGCGACTGTAAGCTCCTTTTCACCTGAGAGTTGTTTCTGAAGATTCTCTCTTTTTCTTGTAAGTTCTTTCAGCCTTATTTCAGCATCTATTCTGGCAGTCTGAAAGGTTTCGATCCTTCCAATAAGCGTGTTTTCGCTCTGGGGTACTAAATTGGGATTTCTTTCCCTGAATTCCCTGATCGCTCCATCAGACTCTTCGAGTCTCTTCTTGTATTCCAGAACCTGATTCTGTATGAAATCATATGCACTATAGGCGTCTGTCCTTGTCATGCTTTGACTTTCTTCTATGTACTCGCTCACCAAAGTGTTAACCAGACTGCTTGCTGTCTTTGGATCATTTGCAGTGAATGAAATAACAAAAAGGTTAGCTCTGCTTCCACCCTGAACTCTTAAGTTGAGATTATTTCTTATGTTGCGGATAATTTCCTCATATTGACCGGGGTTCTTTACTTTTACATCGAGATCGAGCTTTTTCATAACTCTTTCAAGTATATTCCTGCTCGTAATGCTGTCCCTAAGATTGATAAGTCTTTCCTCAATACTTCTTGTGACTCCTACACCACGTATCAAGGGATCGACAATAGAACTCTGCTCAACAAAAACTGTTGAGCTTGCCTCATAAACATTCGGGATAAAAAAACTTCCCCATGTAAAAATCGAGATGACTGTAAGCGCTACCAGGAGCGCTATATACTTCCTTCTAAGTATTATAGTAAGAATTGTTTTAATATCAAAAGCTGGATTTGCGCTGTTTGTCATAATGCTCTCCTAAAATATGCCGGTTTTAACTATGACCATATCTCCTGGTTTCAATATTACATCTTTAGTTATATCGCCATCCTTTATAACATCCTTTAATTTTGCTTCAATGCTGCTGACTTCGCTGCCTTTCTTCCTTACTATAACAACATCATTTTGTTTTGCAAATTCGGTGAAACCGCCTGAATTCAGTATGGCGTCAAGCGCTGTCATCCCCTCCTTGAAAGGTATGACGCCCGGAGTTCTGACAGCGCCGACAACTTTTATGCGTTTCTCGAAATTATCCGGGATAAATATAATATCTTTAGGTCTCAGCTGGATATCCTGTGTGATATCGCCGGCGATCATGAGCTTAAAGAAATCCACATTCAGCCTTTTACCGTCTCTGAGCACATATGAGCTGTTCAGATCTGCGTTGCCAAGAGAACCGAGCTGTGCAAGCAACTGCATGAGCGAAGTATTGCTTCTTAAAGTGATCATCCCCGATGAATTTGTACTTCCTGAAGTTGCGGTGGCAGAAGCGCCGCCTGTCATCCCTGCTCCTATGCCCCCGCCGAACACATAAACCTTAAAGCTGTTTACAGCGGTTACGATAACACTAACGGTCGGGGCCTTGACAAAATTGGAAAACTCCTTTTCGAGGATCTTCTTAAGTTCATGCGGCGTAAGCCCTGATGCCTTCACATCTCCTATCAAAGGCACCGATATCATGCCATCAGGCCTTACGGGTATATGAACAGTTAATTCGGAATTTCCCCAGACAGATATCTGGAGCATGTCCTCATCGCCGATAACGTAGCCTTCATTGGCAGATACATAAGAAAAGGCGATTGTGGAAATGAAAATACCGGTCAGCAATGCATATGCAAGAGTCTTCATGTTTTCTCCTTTTATCTCCCCCCCCTGCCGAAGAGCACTACCTGTATTGTCTCAAGAACGATCAGGAGGTCAACAAAGAACGAGATATGTTTTATATAAAAAAGGTCATATCTGAGTTTTTCTATGGCATCTTCAACCGAAGCGCCGTAGGGATATTTTACCTGAGCCCAACCTGTTATTCCGGGCTTCACATAGTGCCTTTCAGAGTAATAAGGTATTATGTCTTTTAATTTTTCAATAAACTCCGGCCTTTCCGGTCTCGGCCCGACAAAACTCATATCGCCTTTCAGGACATTGTAAAGCTGCGGGATCTCATCAAGCCGGGTCTTCCTTAAGAAACTCCCAACTCTCGTAATTCTCGGGTCGTTTTTCTCTGCCCAGACAGCGCCTGTTTTTCCTTCTGCATCCTGGCGCATCGTCCTGAACTTGTAGAGAACGAAATGTTTTTCTCTATAGCCTAAACGCACCTGCCTGAAAAAGACCGGGCCAGGGGAATCCATTTTAATAAGCAGGGCTATCAAAGGGATCAAAGGTAAAGCAATTATTACTCCTATTGAAGAAAATAATATATCAAATATCCTTTTTATCACATTCTTAAAGGGCGTTATCCTGAAACCATCAGAGAATATAAAACAACTCGGCGTTATGTTCTCTATAAGAAGTTTGCCGGTAAGCTGTTCGTAGAAGGACGGAGCATCCAAAACCTCGATCCCTCTTAATTTGCAACTGAGAATGTCTTTCAAAGGCAGGGTGCCCCTTCGTTCGGATAAAGATATCACAATCTTGCTGGCCTTCTCTCTTTTGACAGTCTCTATAAGGCTGGTGGTATTTTCCAGGATAGAAGTTGCAGGAACATATACCGGTTCATGCGCAAAATGCAGGTAACCGCTGAGAATATGATTGTGGTTTGTTGATATAATGATATTCCCAATTTTCTCGGCAAGAGGTCCGGTGCCTATTATGAGAACGCGTTTGGCAAATCCCGGCAGATTAATGCAGAACTGATAGCCGACATGCCATAAATACTGCAAAAACAGAAATATAGCAAGGGACCATGCGAGAAAACCTCTCCCGATCATTATAAACGGTATCATATAAAAGAGTACGGACAATATAACAAAGGATAAAAGAATTGCTATGGAAGTCCTTGCAAAGATCTCCTTTCTGCCGAAGTCCCTATCCCGGCTGTATAGTTCAAACAGAAAAGAAGAAAAGATCACGACAATCATAAAAAGAAATATCCTTGTTCCGTCATAGCCTGACAGACCATCTGTTATTGACAGATTCTTGAATCTTAGAAAGAACCCGATGAATATCGCCAGGGTTGAGAGAAATACATCCCCCAAAAATAATATGTAGAGTTTTTTATCCCGCACTTTCCAAATCTCTTTTTTTCTTTAAAAATTTCATCTTTCAGGCAATGCTCCGCCTTCTCAGTTACATTCAGGCAACCGAGAAGGTTTTTTAGCTCACAACTTATATATCTTTAAAAACCTTTGGTTCTTACTGTGAGCTATTCTAAATAATGTTTTAAAACGTCTTTAACTGTTTCAGTCCGGTTCAATATCGTCGGCAAAAATCTTCACGCCGACTGACCTGCCGAGGATATCGATATTGACCAGGAAAATATGCCTTTCCTCTTTTTTTGCCAATTTACCGACCGCGCCTTTGAGCGGTCCTTTTTTAACCCTGACTCCTGCCCCCTCTTTGAGCTCAGGGTAGATGTCCAGATCCTCTCCGCTATCAATCAGAATTTTGAGAGAGTTTATCTCTTCTTCTGAAACAGGCACAGGATGCCCCGGCTCTCCTGTAACGAGGCTGACTGCTCCCCTTGTTTTAAGCACATTGATAAACTCCTCAGGGTTCGGCCTTACGGATACAAACAGGTATCCGGGGAACAGGGGAAAATCAATGAATTTTTTCCTGTCCTTCCACTGGCGCAATCTTTTTACAAACGGCAGGAAGGTGTTTATCCCTTTCCGCTTCAACTCATCCATTGTTGTAAACTCATGCCTTGACTTCACATAAAGTGCATACCAGTTACAGCCATTTGTAATCAACATATTTAAATCCTCATCCCTTGTTCATTTGGCTAAGCATAATTTTCGCCTGGTCTGCTTCCGGGAAATCGCCCATCTGGAGCGCTTTCTTAAGATTTTCTACTGCGCCGGCCCTATCGCCATGTTGTTTAAAAGCGAGGCCGAGATGGTAACGGACCGTTGCGTTGCCGGGCATAATCTCTACAGCCTTTTTCAAGGTAGTCAGCGCGTCCTGGATCTTTCCATTCCTCAATAGAACAAATCCGAGTGTATCAAGGACAAACCCGTCTTTCGGCGAAAGCGTGTATGCCCTTGTTGCAAGCTGGAGAGCCATTGAAAGATCCCTGTTCTCTTCAGCATAAAGGTATGCAAGGTTGTTCAATGCCGGAATATGGTGCTGTGAAAACCTTAACACCCGCTGATACTGATCAATAGCCTCTCTCTTTTTCCCCATAGCATGGAGCACGGCGCCTCGCTGGAAAACAGCAGGGACATATCCGGTTCTTATTTCCTCAGCTTTATTGAACTGCGCAAGTGCCCCTGAATAATCCTTCTTCAGAAAATGCAGGTTCCCGAGCATCATTGTAATATTCACATCCTTCAGCGGTGATGCATTTCTGAGAACATCTATTGCCCTGTCGATCTCCCTGTCATCCTGATAAACCCTGGCAAGTGTCATATATCCGACCGGCGATTGAGGATGTTTCAGCATAATCTGCTTTGCATTTTCGATAGCGTCCTGCTTTTTGCCCATGATCTTATAGATCCTTGATGCTTCCGCCATCAGTTCAGGTCTTCCAGGATCCCTGCTGATCGCCCTGCGGACTCTTTCGAGCGCCTTTTCGGGCTTGTTCATTGAAATATAAGCATTCACAATATAATTAACGGCAAGATTCGGATTTATCTTTTCCATCTCCTCAAATGTCTTTATAGCATCGTCGAACTTTTTGAGTGTAAGAAGGGTCATCCCCTTTAATTCATACGGGACTGTCTCGGAAGGATTTTTTCGGATCGCTTCATCAAAAAGCTGAAGGGCGTTATCGTTCAGCTTCTTCCTCAAATAGTATTTTGCCAGCTCTGTATAACCTGCGATTTTACCGGTTTCCTTCACACGGACATAGTATTGCAAAGCCTCATCATTCAATCCTTTGTTTTCATAGATGGAAGCAAGACTTAAAAGGGCATTTATATTCCCGGGTGATTTCCTGACAAGGGACTTCAGTTCCTGAATACCCTTTTCCTGCTCACCTTTCCGGAAGTAGAATGCGGCAAGGTTGAAATAAGAGACATCGTATTCAGGGTCTGTATCTTTTGCCTTCTGAAGATATCTTACAGCGTCAGCGCTTTTGTTCTGTCTGAAAAAAGCCTCTGCCATCAGGGTATACAGGAAGGCATCTGCTCTCTGCCCCTTTATTCCCTGATGGAGTGTATTTATTGCCCTGTCAAATTCATTGCGTTTCATATAATAGGAAGCAAGGAGCGCCCTTGAATACAATAAATCAGGGGCAACCCTTACAGCTGTTTTGAGGTTTGCCTCCGCTTCGTTGAATTTGCTGCGGTTAAGTTCAAAAAGCCCTTTCTTAATATGAACATCGACCAGATTCGGATCGATATCAATGGCCCTGTTGAGTTCAGCCAATCCTCTCTCATATAGTCCTTTTGTCATATAAGCGCTGCCGAGGATATTGTGCGCAAGCGCATTCTTTGAATCAGTTTCAAGGAACCTGCTTATTTCAGCGATGGCGTCATCAGGCTTGTTCTTTTTCAGCAATATTAATGATGACAATATCCTCGCCGGGGCAAATGCCGGGCTTAGGTTCAGCGCTGACTGAAACTGGCTCAATGCCTGCTCGATCTCATTCTTATTGTAATGACAGAGGCCAAGGAAATAATGAGCGCCTATGTTTGGCTGTATCGTTAGAGATTTCTGCAATGCTATAGTTGCATCATTAAAATTCTTCTTGTAGAAAAGAGCAATCCCCTTTAAACGGTAGCCCTCCGGTCTTTTTGAAAACTTCCCGGTGAGTTCATCCGCAAATGATAAAGCTTCATCATAATTTCCTTTTTGTATCAGGATCGCCCCTTGCCTGAAGCGCGCCTCAAACTCAGAGGGATCATTGACTGTAATCTGTTCATATGTCTTGATAGCTGCATCTAAATTATTTACCGACATCTGAATCTCAGCAAGAGTATAAAGCCCGTCCTTGTTGGCTGGGTCTTTCTTCAGGATCCCGCCGATCTGCTCTTTGGCCTCTTCAGGCTTGCCCATCTTCATATAGACCCTGCTGAGCGTAATCCCGGCTGTCGGCTTTGGATTTTCGGCAGACAGGGCCCTTTTAAGCAGATCAACAGCAATGTCGTAGTCGCCTTTTAAGGCATAGGCGCCGCCCGCAATCTCAAGAGCTTCGGCATCGCGAGAAGAACTACCGATGTATTTATCTATTTCCTTAATCGTTTCATCAGGCTTTGCTTTATATAGATAAACCCTTGCTATCTCTATGTTGACTTCTCTTGAACCGGGCTTTTGTCTTATTACTTTCTGGAGCTCATTCTCCGCTGAATCCAGTTTGCCTGCGGAAATATATGCCCTGGCAAGCTGAAATCTTGCATCAACGTAATTTGGGTCTTTCTCAAGTGCGTTCTTGAAATATATGATCGCAGTGTTAGGATCATTTTCATTTGCGAGTTTCACCCCTTTTTCAAAAAGCTCTTCCTTTGTCTTGAATCTGTCGGAACAGCCTGCAAGGAGTGAAAAAAGGGCTAATATGACGACTATGTTCTTAAACAATGTTATACCCTCTCTGAAGCTCCATATCCCCGCTCATGACCTGCTTTACAAGACTTTTGAATTTACTGTAATCAAGGGGTTTTATCATGCAGTATGAATTATAAAAACCCCTGAGGCGGCTTATAAGTTTTTCATCTATATTGTCACTGAGGACTATGTTGGAGATATTGAATTTTCTTATTTCATCAAGCAATAATGCACCATAAGGGTAACTGATCACTATGAGCCCGAAATCATTGTCCCTAATCTTAGTCTTCAACCTGTTGCTGATATTATTAACAACTTCTACATCATAGCCTTCAGATTCAAGGATAGCAGAACATACACGCGAGAACCCATGCTCATCGATTATAAGAATTCTTCTGCTCTTCAAAAATCCCCCTAAGAATTAAGGTGCAAACAGGCTTAAAAAAGCAAAATGAATGCCTTGATGCTAACTGATTGGTTTTATTGAAAATTCAAATTAAATAGATTTGCCCGGGATGTGTTTATGTATCCAAAGGAAACACAATAAGGGTGAAGTCTAAAAAACTTGTATCCAATGGAGACAGTTTGTGCCATATGTTCTCTTGAGATACTCTCCAAAGGATGGATTGCTTGATGGACTAAAAATTTTTTATAAATAAATTTTATTTCCCATTGTCGAATAAGTTTACAGTCGGCTCAAATGGATTTTTCTAATTTCATTAAAATCAATATGTTATATATTTGGCACAAGACTTGCACAATAAGCAAAAAAATATTACATTAAGGGGAGAATAAAGATGAGAGTAAATGTTTTATTAAATATTTTAATTATAAGCTTTATCATCTATTTTGCACCAACTGTACAGGCTGTTCCACTTCTTCAGGTAGGTGCTCCGGCAGGGCCGGGAGATAGCGGCTCTTATGCTGATTATATTACAAACTTGACGAATCCTGCTGAAACAGATACAGCAATAACATCAGG
The DNA here is from genome assembly GCA_040753635.1 of Nitrospirota bacterium. Classification (GTDB taxonomy): domain Bacteria; phylum Nitrospirota; class Thermodesulfovibrionia; order Thermodesulfovibrionales; family UBA6898; genus JBFMDL01. Next base: position 13,382 of record JBFMDL010000078.1, read on the forward strand.
TAATACAATTTACGCAGCTGGTGCATATAAATATAGTGATATAGTCCTTATAGGTGGTCAATATTCCGGTTCTTACGGGACAGGCGATAATTGGTCTGTCTTTGGTTTTAGTAGTATTTTTGATAGTGCAGGCGCTGTCTTAATGGCAACAGTACCGGATGGAACACTTGGCAGCGGGACATTGACTGTTAATGGCATATCGCCATTTTATAGCGCCTTGACTTATAAAGATGGCTTTGATGTACCTAATCCGCCAAGCAACCATGCTCCGATACCGGATCAGGATTATATGTTTTTTAATATCGGCGATTTCAATAATCTTGGTGTTGTGCCTAATTTAGCTGACGAAACAGGCAGTGTCCCCGGTGAGATCAAAACATTAAATATTGTTGTTACAGGTTATGATTGGATACACTTTGACCTTTTTGCTTTGGTTACTGAAACCGATGTGACAAGAACAAGAGTGGGTAGAACCTGGTTATTTAATACAATAGTTGACGATACAGATCTTGCCGGCAACCCCGGCTCCAAAGACGTAACATGGAAAACTAACGGCCATCAAGTCCCCGAGCCATCAACCCTACTTCTCCTCGGTTCCGGGCTCCTGGGCTTCGGCATATTTGCATCAAGGCGCAGGAAATAAAAGAATTTTTTTTAATTTCTTTATAAATTGAAAGCTGTTATCTGATAATCAAATACCAGCAATTAAAAATCTCATAGCTTAAATGTCGGTATAATTTACACAAGGAAAAACCGGATATTCACAAATCATATTTTAATGCCTTAATAAACCGGATAATTTATTATTATAACAATATGTCTATATAAAGTTTTATAAGAAATCATAGCGACAATTTTGATTTTATTTGTTAGTGAACTTGTAATTCCACGTGGTCTTGCCACGGGGTTACCTTATAGTTCCTCCCCCTTGAGGGCATAGGTGTTAAGTTAAGGAGAAATATGTTGTATTTAATCATAAAATCCCCCTCTTTCCCCCTTTTTCAAAGGGGGATGATTCAAGATTCCCCTCTTTGGCAAAGTCGGAGACTCGACTCTACGAGAGGGGTTAGGGGAGATTTTACGGATAAATTCTTTACATTCTGTCAGATTATAGTTCATGCATTTCTTAAGTTAACACCTATGCCCCTTGAGGGGGGAGGTTAGGTGGGGGTGATAATTCTTTTTTTCACCCTCCCCTTAGTCCCCTCCCCTCAAGGGAGGGGAGATTTTATAGATACCCTGCGGTCTCTGCCGCAGGG
>JBFMDL010000079.1:0-14615 GCA_040753635.1 Nitrospirota bacterium
CATCGTTAACCTCATTTCTACCTCCTGTTTCTGTATCCACAGGAGTCAATTTTCTACTTTTTTTCGTGTAGATTTCTTATGTGAGGCAACGATCCGTTTTCAGATAGATTTTTGATGAGGCAATTCGGATAATGGCTTTCAAGACAAATATCTGATAAAATGGTACAGAAAAGGAATCGGATATGCCGGGCTGGAAAAACATTTTCATTAATGTTATAAGTTTCCAAAGATCTTAAAAAATATTTAAGATATTGAAGGATGCCCGAATGCCGAAGCAACATAATTACGACACCTTAAAAAAACAGGGTTCCAATGCCCGGAAACAAGTCGTAGAAACGTGCGCCCGATAAGCATCTCATCAGATAAAGGCGGGCAGTCTCAATATGCCCTGTCGATTAATTATGTTGATGAGGTATTCTGGCATCATAAGCAACCATTGGAACAGAGTTCGCTATGAAATAACAGATGGATGCAGGAATGAGGTGTAATCAACTGTTCAACAAACAAAGCAGTAGCATTCTGGTGCTGTTCGGAATTCTTCTTATCATGGTAGTGTTTTTACCTTCACCTTCTCTTGCAGGAGTGCTTTTTCAGCAGAATATCAGCTATGAGGTGGCGCAGGGGGATACCATCAGCGCCATTGGGGTCAAATTCGGCGTAGACTCTAAAAGAATAGCCGGAGAGAACAACCTTGACCCTGCAAAAGCGCTCAGGGCCGGGCAGAAACTCCGCATCACCGAAAACAGGATCATCCCTGAAACAATGCAAAAGGGTATACTCATTGATATCCCTGGTAGAATGCTCTACCTTTTCGATGGCGGCATTCCCAGGATGGCAGCGCCCGTTGGTCTCGGTAAGCCAAAGGGCAACGGGGAAAAGGGCTGGGAAACTCCAGAAGGCAGGTTTACTATTAAAGGCAAGCTGAGGAACCCTGATTGGAAGGTGCCGGAATCGATTCAGGAAGAGATGAGAAGGGAAGGCCTGGCAGTGAAAGAGAGTTATCCACCGGGACCAAAGAACCCTGTAGGAGGATACGTCTTGCAGACAAGTATCCCGGGTATCCTTATTCACGAGACTATTGATCCGTTATCGGTATACCGGTTCAGGAGCCACGGATGCGTAAGGCTCCTGAGCGGCGATATGGGAGAACTGTTCGAGAATGTTGAAACCGGCATGCATGGAGAGAGCCTCTATATTCCGATAAAGATCGCTCCCCTCAGCAACGGGAGGGTCTTTATGGAAGTGAATAAAGACGTCTATGGAAAAATTAAAGATATGCAGGGTGAGGCCCGGAGACTCTTAAAGAAATCCGGTTTATTGAATGATGTCGACTGGAATAAGGTGATGAGGGTTATTCTGGAAAAAACAGGTGTTCCCGAAGAAGTCACACGTAAGAAGAACAGCCCTTAAAAAGCAAAAAGTGAGCCAAAAGGATTTTCTATTTATATCAGCCCGCCATAAATATCAGGACTTTATTATATTGTAAATCATTTAAGAAGTTCAGAAGAACCCAAAGTTAACGACTGATGAACTCGCCAACATCAAGAAATGGTGCTAAAATTTTATTAGAAGATCTTTTTCTATCTAACATCTCAGAGGTAGCCATGTTCGCTGACAGAAGGGATGCGGGGCTCCGGCTCGCCGAAAAGCTAAAGCACTATAAAAGCCGCAAGGGGGTACTTGTTCTGGCACTGCCACGGGGCGGGGCAGTGCCAGGGTTCGAAATTGCCCGCGCCATCGGCGCGCCTCTCGATGTCCTTGTAGTAAGGAAGATAGGGTTTCCTGGGCAGTTAGAGCTTGCCATAGGCGCAGTCTCCGAAACTGGAACTGTGGTACTGAATCAGCGCATCATCTCCTATGGCGGGGTATCAAAGAAATACATTGAAGATGAAATATCCGCTCAGAAAAAGGAAATAGTTCGCAGGATAAGACTTTACAGGGGCGGCAAGCGGCTTGACAAGCTTGGGGGCAAGACAATTATCCTGGTGGATGACGGCGTGGCCACAGGGGCTACAATGAAGGCGGCGATCGCCACATTAAAAGAGGAGAAGATAGAAAGGCTGGCTATAGCTATTCCTGTTTCACCGCGCGAAACTGCCGATGAACTTAGAGCGATGTCTGATGAGTTCATCTGCCTCCACACACCATCAGATTTCATGGCCGTAGGGAACTACTATAGGGATTTTTCTCAGGTCACTGATGAAGAAGTCGCAGAGATTCTAAGAGAATCAGGAGCTTTTAGGGAGGAAGATAAAAATGGCTGAAGAAAAACAGGTTAAGATTCCGGCTGATTCCTTAAAACTTGACGGCATTCTTACAATTCCAAAAGATGCGATAGCGTTGGCAATATTCGCTCACGGCAGCGGTAGCAGCCGATTGAGCCCAAGAAACAAGCTTGTGGCCGGGGTTTTGCAAAAGGCAGGGATTGGCACGCTGCTTTTCGACCTCTTGACCCAGGAGACAGTACAAACAGTCATAAATAAAATATGCCTCAAAGACAATATTTGTAATTTAAAATGAAGATGATAAAATTAAATCATGCCGGATAAAGAAGAGCTGTCTGAAAAGTTCAAGAACCCGCAGATGAGGGCTGCCATAGCAGCAATACTTATCCTTATTGTTTTTTTCTTGTGGAGCCTGTTTTTTTCCGAAAAAACTCCCGAACTGTATGACATAAGCTACAGCCAGTTTCTCGGGCAGCTTAATGCCGACAACATCAAATCCGTCTCTATAAAAAATTTAAAGGTAACCGGCGAGTTCAAAAGGGATGTCAACATCCCTTTGCCTGATGAAAGAAAAACAGCGCCGGTAAAATATTTCAGAACTTTTCTGCCTTCCTTTCAGGGAGAAGGTCTCCTCACACAGCTTAAGGATAAAAATGTAATAATAAATGTTGAGCCTTCTGAAGAAAAATCACTTTTCTGGCAGTTTATGGCAGGCATACTGCCGTGGGTGCTTATTATCGGGATATGGATGTTAATAATGAGACGTGCGCAGAGGCAGATCCAGGGTGGCCCCGGCGGACTTTTCACATTCGGTTCGAGCAAGGCGAAGCTGTTTGATGTCAAAAAACCCGGCATAACCTTCAGCGATGTCGCAGGCATGGACAATGTAAAAAAAGAACTTCAGGAGACGATCGAGTTTCTCAAAGACCCATCCAGATTCATAAAAATCGGCGCAAAAGTGCCCAAAGGCGTTCTTTTAATGGGCCCGCCGGGCACAGGAAAGACCCTGCTTGCCCGCGCGGTTGCCGGAGAGGCAGGGGTCCCCTTTTACAGTATAAGCGCATCCGAGTTTATTGAGATGTTTGTTGGGGTCGGAGCATCCAGAGTGCGCGATATGTTCCAGAAGGCAAAGGCAAATCATCCCAGCATTATCTTTATAGATGAAATCGACTCAGTCGGCCGTACGCGCGGGACAGGACTCGGAGGAGGACATGACGAAAGGGAGCAGACGCTGAACCAGCTCTTGAGTGAAATGGACGGATTTAATCCCCATGAGGAGGTGATTGTTATGGCAGCCACCAACAGACCCGATGTTCTTGATCCGGCATTACTCAGACCCGGCCGTTTTGACAGGCATATCATAATTGACAGGCCCGGATGGAAGGAACGAAAACCGATCCTTGAGGTGCATGTGAGGGGCAAAATATTATCGGATGATGTTGATCTTGAAATAATTGCAAGAGGAACTCCGGGCATGACAGGCGCTGATCTGGAGAATCTGGCCAATGAAGCAGCACTTATTGCCTTAAGAAAAAATAAGGAAAAGATAGATATGCACGATTTTGAAGAGGCGAGGGATATCATTCTGATGGGGTCGGTAAGAGAAGAAACCATCAGCGACATGGAAAAAAGGATAACAGCTTATCATGAGGCCGGTCATGCGCTTGTTGCATGGGAACTTCCCGGCACCGATCCTATTTACAAGGTCAGCATTATCCCGCGGGGGATGGCTATGGGCGTTACCCAGCTTCTGCCTGAGGAAGACAGGCATTATTATCCAATGACATATCTTGTGAACAGATTAAGCGTTGCGCTTGCGGGAAGAAATGCCGAAAAGATTGTCTTCGATGACGTAAGCAGCGGGGCTCAGAATGATCTGAAAGAGGCGACTTCACTTGCCGAAAAGATGGTGGCTCAATGGGGCATGAGCGAAAAGATAGGCCCTTTAAATCTCGGAAGAGGCGAAGAACACCCTTTTTTGGGCAGAGAACTTGCACAGCCTAAGCGATACAGCGAAGAGATGGCATGGCTTATGGACCAGGAGATTCAGAAACTGATTATGGATGCCGAGGCAAAGGCAAAAGAGATATTGACCGGAAACAGGCATGCGCTTGATAATCTGGCTGACGCCCTCATGAAAGAAGAGGTGCTTGAAAAAGTCGATATAGAACGCATAATAAAAGAGTCTAAAACCAAAAGTTCGAAAGAGCAATAAACCACCAGGGGGCAATTAAAAAGTGATACAATTTTTATATGGCTGAATTGAGGATAGGTTGCAGCGGCTTTAATTACCCTCACTGGAGGGGAAATTTTTATCCTCAGGGTCTGCCGCAACGAAAGTGGTTACAGCATTACTGCTCAATCTTCTCTACTGTCGAACTGAATGTAACTTTCTACAGGCTCCCCCTCCCCTCCACATTCGAAAAGTGGCATAACGAGACGCCGGACAATTTTGCATTTTCATTAAAGGGGAGCAGATACATCACACATGTGAGGAAATTAGCAGAGCCTGAAGAATCACTTGAGATGTTTTTCAGAGGAGCCCTGCTTTTAAAGAACAAATTAAAGGTCATACTCTGGCAATTTCCACCTTCATATAAACTGAATATCCCCCGTCTTAAGGGCTTTTTAAAACTTCTTAATAAATATCCTGTAAGAAACACCCTTGAATTCAGACATGAAAGCTGGATATCACAGGATACAATAAGCCTTTGCATGGAGAACAATATGAGTATGTGCATGTCGGACTGGCCGGTTTTCAATGATGATCTGCCGGTCACATCTGATTTCGTATATATAAGAAGGCACGGCTTCGGGGGCGGGTATGATACATGCTATTCAGAGGATTTTCTCAGGAAAGACGCAGGGCGTATTAAAGCTTATATAAAGAAAAACAGGGATGTTTTTATATATTTTAATAATGACGCATCCGGCTATGCGCCGAGAAATGCTAAAGAACTGTCCGGATTACTCCGAAACATATCCATATAATACTTTTTCGGGCCTGCAACTCGTAATATTGCAAAACATCTTTCATATATGGAAAATGTATAGTGACATGAAAATGAAGATTATTGTATTTATAATCTGTTTTTTTACAGCGTCGTTTCTTTATGCAGAAAAATCAAAAGAGGTTCTGCTGAGATTCAACCAGCAGGATAATTCATTCAGGATAGTGCTGGAATCCGACGAGGATTTCATTAAGAAAGCCAACTCCATAACCTCCCGGTCCACGATAAAAATTGAATTCCCTGCTGAATTCGGACTTAAACAGCAGAATGACTTCATGTTTGAAACTTCGGTAAAAGACCGCTTTCTTGTGATAGATTTAAAAAATGTTACGGATATCAGATCATATAAATTATCCTCGCCCGCAAGACTTGTCATAGATATCAAAACAGCGGCGAAATCACAGCCTGATCCATTGTCACAGGCTGCAAAAACCCCGCAGCAGGAATCGGAGCAGCCCCCTGAAAAAACCCGAACAGTGAGAATCGTGGTGATTGACCCGGGTCATGGGGGGTATGAATACGGAGTAGTCTCAGGTGACGCAAGGGAAAAGGATATCAACCTGACCCTGTCAAAAGATTTGAACAATATGTTATCAAAAAAAGGGATTAAGGCATATCTTACGCGGAAGGCTGACCAGTCGCTCTCAATAAATGACAGGATTGATTTCATCAACAAGTACAGGCCCGATGTATTCATAAGCATTCATTCCTCTTCATCCGACAGGTTTGTTATATATACTTCAGCAACTGACGATCAGAGCATTGATGTGGCTTTTAAACTTTACAGCCTCTCCCTGAGGCAGAGCAGGCATATTGAAAAAAGCAGGGAGCTTTCAAAGAGGATCGGGGAATCCATAAAGAGTGAGTTCAATGTCGATGTCATTGCAAGGGAAATGCCTTTGCCGGTCTTAAAATCTTCTGACGCCCCCGCTGTTTTGATCGAATATCCGTCTCCTGAATTCCTGTCGCATGACCAGAAAATCCGCGACAGATTTATAAGCTCAATATTGAAAGGCCTATCAGCTTATGAACAATAAGACGACCTGGATTTTACTGATTATAATATTTTTTCTTGCCGGGGCAGCAGGCAGTTATCTTTATTTTGAAAAATTAGCCCCGGCCGAAAAAGCGGCTGTTGAAAAAACTGTTATAAATATCCCGGCTGATTTGGAAGACTTTTTTTTTATCAGACTCTATCACCCTGCAGGCAATCGTCTGCAGACCGTTGAAAAAAGACTGCCAAAGCGCACCCGGCAATTATCTATTGCCGAAGCTGTAATTGAAGAGTTTTTCAAGGGGCCGGTGGACGCTGAAAACACCGGTGTCCCCCGGAATGTCAAGCTTCTTGGTCTGTATAAAGACGCTGACCGGATCCTGTATATAGACCTCTCCGACGATTTTCGCAGGAATTTTCACGGGGACGCGCTTTCAGAATACCTGCTTTTACGCGGCATTTATGAGAGTCTTATTTCGAACACCCAGGATTACAGCGATTTCAAGATACTTGTAGAGGGCAAAGAAATAGAATCACTGGGCGGCCATTTTTACCTGAAATATACACTGAAAAGTCTGCCTTCTTACGACATCAGCGAAGCAGCCGGGAGGTCTGATGATTAAGAAGGAAAGCCCGATCGGCATATTCGATTCAGGAATAGGAGGCCTGACAGTCTTAAAAGAGATATTCACTGAACTCCCGGGTGAGAGCACAATATATCTCGGTGATACCGCCAGGGTTCCATATGGCATAAGGTCTCCGGAAACGGTGATCAGATATTCCTTTGAGAACGCAAGATTTCTTTTTTCAAAAGACATTAAAATGCTCGTGGTAGCCTGCAACACTGCATCTTCCGTCAGTCTTGACCTGATTAAAAAAAATGTTTCGATTCCCGTCATCGGTGTTATAGATCCCGGCGCAAAGGCGGCTGTGTCATCAACCGGGAACAAGAAAGTGGGCGTGATCGGGACAGAAGCAACAATCAAAAGCAATTCCTATACTAAAGCGATAAAGGCCATCGACAGCAATGTGGAGGTCTTCAGCCTGCCGTGTCCTCTTTTTGTCCCTCTTGTTGAAGAAGGATGGACGGACAATAAGATAGCTGAAATGGTGGCTGAAAAATATCTTGAGAGTATCAAAAACACAGGCATCGATACACTCGTACTGGGCTGCACCCATTATCCTCTCTTAAAAAAAGTTCTCTTGAAAGTAATGGGTGAAAATGTAAGTCTTATCGATTCAGCGATTGAGACTGCCAGAGAGGTCAGGTCAACCCTTGACTCACTCTCTCTGCTTAAACCCGGCTCCGGTGAAATATTGCGCGAGTTTTATGTGACGGATTCACCCGAGAGATTTATTAATGTAGGAGAAAAATTTTTAGGCAGGAAGATTGATTACATAAAGAAAATAGAGCTCGAAACGGAGGTTTAGCCGATGAGACCGGACAGCAGGAAAAACAACGAGATAAGAGACGTAAGAATTACCAGAAGATTTATAGAGACGGCGGAGGGCTCTGTGCTTATAGAACTGGGCAAAACCCGTGTCATCTGCACCGCATCAATTGAAGAAAAGGTGCCTCTTTTTCTCAAGGACCAGAACAGGGGATGGATAACGGCGGAATACTCAATGCTTCCCAGGGCAACGCAGATAAGGACCCTCAGGGAATCCACAGCGGGCAGGATCAGCGGCAGAACCCATGAGATACAAAGGCTTATCGGGAGGTCGCTGAGGTCGATCGTGGATCTTGATCTTATAGGTCAAAGGACTTTCTGGATCGATTGTGATGTCATACAGGCTGACGGCGGCACACGAACAGCAGCAATAACCGGAGCATTTGTATGCCTGCTTGACGCTTTCAATCATGCTGTAAGCAACGGCCTTATTGCAAAAAATCCCTGCAGGGATTATCTGGCCGCTGTAAGTGTCGGGATAGTGAACGGTGTGCCGGTGGTCGACCTTTGTTATGATGAAGACTCTTCAGCGGAAGTCGACATGAATATTGTTATGACCGGCAATGGAGAGATCGTCGAAATTCAGGGCACGGCCGAAAGCAAACCTTTTTCTCTCAAGAAACTGGATGAGCTCATAAATCTCGGCAAGGAAGGGATAGACAGGCTGATATCAATCCAAAAAGAGATGTTCCGGAATATTCCTGATTCGATCAGTATCTGAAACATAAAGAAGCTATAAAGCCACATGTTCTGAAATCGGGGAAAAATTCATATTCTTTGTTTAATGCAAATAAGTTTTTTTATATGTTAGAATAAAAGACAATTATGGAGGTTGATTTTGAACGTATATAGAAGTTTGTTTATATGGCTGCTTATCGGATTAATGATAATCCTGCTGTTCAATATTATTAATGCTCCGCAAAAGACTCAGGAAGAGATAATCTTCTCCGAGTTCATGACCAAGCTCGACGCGGGAGAGATCGATGAAGTCATAATAAAAGAGAACAGCATTACAGGCCGATTGAAAGACGGCACAAAGTTCAAATCCTATTCACCCGAATATCCTGAACTTATTAATGTTATGCGAACCAAGAACGTAAAGATCACGGTAAAGCCTCCCGACCAGAGTCCATGGTATGTCAATTTCTTCTTCACATGGGGTCCTATTATATTCATTGCCGTGATATGGATATTCTTCATGCGTCAGATGCAGAGCGGAGGGAACAAGGCCTTGTCTTTCGGCAAATCAAAGGCGAGGCTTATTTCTGAAAAATCGGTCAAAATCACTTTTGCAGATGTCGCCGGCATCGAAGAGGCAAAAGGAGAAGTACAGGAAATAATAGACTTCCTCAAAGACCCGCAAAAATTCCAGAAATTAGGCGGAAAGATACCAAAAGGTGTCCTGCTCGTGGGGGCGCCCGGCACAGGCAAAACATTATTGGCAAGGGCTATTGCCGGCGAAGCGGGAGTGCCTTTTTTCAGTATAAGCGGTTCTGATTTTGTCGAAATGTTCGTCGGAGTCGGGGCGTCCCGCGTTAGAGATCTGTTTGAACAGGCGAAGAAAAATGCCCCGTGTATAATCTTTATCGATGAAATAGACGCTGTTGGAAGACACCGCGGCGCAGGACTCGGAGGAGGACATGACGAACGCGAGCAGACGCTGAACCAGCTGCTTGTTGAAATGGACGGGTTTGAAGGCAATGAAGGCATAATAATCATTGCCGCAACAAACAGACCCGACGTCCTTGACCCTGCCCTGCTGAGACCCGGCAGGTTTGACAGACAGGTAGTCGTCCCGCAGCCGGATGTGAAGGGAAGGCTCGAGATTTTAAAAGTGCATACTCAGAAAATCCCTGTTGACGAAAATGTGAATCTTGAAAGGATTGCGAGAGGGACTCCGGGCTTTTCAGGCGCCGACCTTGCAAATCTTGTGAACGAAGCGGCTCTCCTTGCAGCCAGAAAATCGAAGACAAAAGTCGAAAATTCCGATTTTGAATCTGCCAAAGATAAAGTTCTGATGGGTGTTGAGAGGAAAAGCATGATTATAAGCGAAGAGGAGAAAAAGAATACCGCATATCATGAGGCAGGCCATACGCTTGTTGCAAAGCTCACACCCGGGACCGATCCCATCCACAAGGTGAGCATAATACCGAGAGGAAGGGCTCTGGGAGTAACACAGCAGCTTCCGATTGATGACAGATACACATATTCGAAAGATTTTCTGATAAAGACCCTGCAGGTACTTCTGGGCGGAAGGGCTGCTGAGGAGATCGCTCTCAAACACATGACGACCGGTGCAGGCAATGACCTCGAAAGGGCGACAGACCTTGCAAGGAAGATGGTCACTGAATGGGGTATGAGCGAAAAACTCGGCCCGCTCACATTCGGCAAGAAAGACGAACAGATATTCCTCGGCAGGGAGATCGCAAAACACAAGGACTACAGTGAAAAAATAGCCGAAGAGATCGATGACGAAGTAAAAAGACTTGTTACAGAGGCTTATGAGGAGTCGAAGAGAATTCTTACGGAAAATTATAATACGCTCGATTCCTTTGCAAAGGCCCTCCTTGAGAAAGAGACGCTGGATTCTCAGGAGATAGACCAGCTTATAGTGGATCTGGGAACACAGAAAGTCTCAAACTCCTGAGGTTCGTCTCTTGAAGCTCGTCTGGAAAGATTTCTGTCTGGACTTCTCTCAAAAAACCTATCTGATGGGAATCCTGAATGTAACTCCGGATTCCTTTTCAGACGGCGGCATTCATTTCGAAAAATCAAGGGCAATCGACCGTGCACTGGAAATGATTGATGAAGGCGCCGATATCATAGACATCGGCGGTGAATCAACAAGACCCGGATCAGATCCTGTTGCTGCTGAAGAAGAATTAAAACGCATAATTCCGGTAATCGAAGCCCTTTCAGGGAAAATAAATATCCCCATATCCATCGACACTTACAAGTCTGAAGTCGCTTCAAAAGCGATCGAGGCCGGGGCCAGCATTGTCAATGATATAAGCGGCATGAGATTCGACCCGGATATGCCGGAGGTAATTTCAAGGCATAAAGTGCCGGTTGTTATAATGCATATAAAGGGCAATCCTAAAAATATGCAGAATAATCCGATATACGAAGCTTTATTGCCGGAGATTACCGATTACTTCAGAGCAGGCATCCGGTTTGCCGTTGGGTCCGGAATCCCTGAAAACCTTATAATCATCGACCCGGGGATAGGTTTTGGAAAGACGTTCGATCACAACCTTGAGATAATAAACAATCTCCATGAATTTTCACCTTTAGGAAAACCCGTACTTATCGGACCCTCCAGAAAAGCCTTCATAGGCAAAATCCTTGACGGAGCTCCGGCAGGAGAAAGGCTTGAAGGGACGGCGGCGGCGGTTGCGGTCTCCATTATAAAAGGGGCCGATATAATACGGGTCCACGATGTAAAGGAGATGGCAAGGGTTGCAAGGGTTGCTGATGCCATCAAAAGAGAAAGAATATTATAATAATCATCTCTGGTTATGCCGGGGGTGTTCTCTTCTGTAGTCATAAGGCCTCTGTTTAATCCCGTTTTTACCCCATATCCCTATCTTTTTGTCGCGCGCATCTTTCTGGGCAGACATTAATTTATTCACGTATTTCACATTAGGCGGGAATGTAAATAACAGGGCAAAACCGTTTCTCAACATCTCTTCATTGACCATCCTTCCGTCCTTTGTCCATATATACGCAAGGATGCGGCCGTATTTATCCCTCTTTTCGACATCATATTCGATGAGTACCCTCCCTGATGAAGCATCGATCAGATTTTCAAGATATTTTCCGGCTTTTGATCCCCAGGGTCTCTGCCCCATCTCCGGCGTGTCTATCCCGATGAGCCTGATCTTTTCATATTTATTGTTAACTACAGCTGATATGGTATCTCCGTCATGGACCTTTTTGATTATTATTGAATTATCCGCTGCCTGTCTGTCTTCCGAAAAAAAGCTTCCGATAGTTCCATATATAAGAGTTGCCAATGAAAGAACAATTATCGATATGAATTTTATCTGTCTTTTAGTCATAGAATATTATAAGGTTTCTATAAATAATAATCATGTTTTGGTATATAATGTTTTTATGTTCAGGCCAAGCCCCAGTTACAGCATCACAATACGACTGGAGATTCCCAATAAAGTCGGGATGTTCGGTAAGATCGCAACCGCAATAGGCAAAGCAGGCGGCGATTTAGGCACAATAGACATCATCAGTGTTGCCAGAGGGGCTATCATCAGGGATCTGACCGTCAATGCCCGCGATGAAAATCACGAGAAAAAAATTATAGAGGCTGTCAAAAGAATCAAAGGCGTCAGGATCATACACATCACTGACAGGACGTTTTTTTCCCATCACGGCGGCAAGATCGAGATCCGGAACAAAATCCCTGTAAGGACAAGCGCTGATCTTTCGATGGTGTATACTCCGGGTGTAGCGCGTGTCTGCAAGGCTATAAGCCTGGACAGGGATAAGGCATACAGATTCACCATTAAAAGGAACGCCGTCGCCATTGTCACTGATGGAAGCGCTGTACTCGGACTTGGGGATATAGGCCCCGAGGCTGCTCTGCCTGTAATGGAAGGCAAGGCAATGCTGTTTAAGGAGTTCGCAAATATCGATGCTTTCCCGATCTGTCTTGCGACAAGGGATACAGAAGAGATCATCAGGACAGTTAAGAATATTTCCCCTGTATATGCCGGGATAAACCTTGAGGATATTTCAGCGCCTCGCTGTTTTGAAATAGAAGAAAGACTCCAAAATGATCTTGACATCCCCGTATTTCATGATGACCAGCACGGTACGGCGATCGTAATCCTTGCTGCATTATCGAACGCCGCAAAGATTGTTGGAAAGAAGACGGCTGATATGAAAATTGTAATTTCAGGTGCCGGTGCAGCCGGGACAGCGTGCGCCAAACTTCTGCTGAAAGCAGGCGCCCGCAATATCATAATCTGCGACAGGGCAGGAATTATTTATAAGAACAGGAAAGAACATATGAACAGCGTAAAAGACTGGCTTTCCCTGAATACGAACCCTGATGATATAAAAGGCTCCATATCTGATGCAATGGACCTGGCAGATGTTTTTATCGGTGTCTCAGCGCCCGGGATTATCACTGTTGATGATATAAAAAAGATGTCGCGTGACCCCGTGGTTTTTGCCCTTGCAAACCCGGAACCGGAGATTTCTCCTGAAGATGCCCTGCCTTATGTCAGAATATTTGCGACCGGAAGATCGGATTATCCGAACCAGATCAACAATATGCTCTGTTTCCCCGGGTTATTCAGGGGTCTTCTTAACTCAAGATCCAAAGAAGTCAATTATGAAATAAAGCTTTCCGTTGCCGGTGCAATTGCATCGATGATAGGTGAAAATGAACTTTCAGAAGACTACATAATCCCCGGCATATTCGATAAGAACGTTACATCTGTAGTTGCATCGAGCGTCGAAGAGGCTGTTCATAGAACAGGCGTTGCAAGAAAAGAAATCCTGAAATACAGCTCATGAGAAACTCTGCGGCAGAGATCCCGTGCTAAAATAAATTCCGGAATGAATGACGCTAACGAAATTTCAATCGCCCTGAAACATAATCTGAGCAAAATAGTCAGCGTGCTTGCCGGTGATATAGGATCGAGAAGCCATGCAGAGACAGAGAACCTCGAAAAAGCCGCCTGTTTTATTGAAGATCAGTTTAAATCACGCGGGCTTGTTCCTGAAAGACAGACATTCAATCTCAAGGGGAATGACTACCATAATATTTTTTCTGAGGTCGAAGGAACCGGAGCCTCTGATGAAATACTTGTTATAGGCGCCCATTATGACACAGTTGGCGGATCTCCGGGAGCAGACGATAATGCGAGCGGAATTGCCGGGATGCTCGAACTTTCAAGACTCATTGCAAAGGCCCCTGCGCCATATACAGTGAAATTTGCGGCATTCACACTTGAAGAGCCCCCTTTTTTCAGGACGAAGCATATGGGAAGCTTCATATTCGCATCAAGCATGTATAAAAAAAATATTAAGGTAAAAGGAATGATTTCACTTGAAATGATAGGCTATTTCAACAAAGAGAAGGGAGCGCAATATTATCCTTTTCCGGCGTTCAGATGGTTTTATCCAAATGTAGGCGACTACATCGCCTTTGTCGGGAATTTGCGCTCTAAATCGTTCACAAACAAATTCGTCAGAATTTTCAAAGATGTCTCTTCAATCCCTGTTGAATCACTGAATGCCTTATCTCTAATACCGGGCGTTGATTTTTCAGACCATTTATCCTTCTGGCGTTTTCGCTATCCTGCATTCATGATAACTGATACGGCCTTTTACAGGAACCCGTATTACCATGGTCCCGGCGATACCGCCGACACCCTTGATTATGGAAAAATGTCTGAACTTGTCCTCGGCATCTACAAAACAATCCTGAAACTATAATTTTCTTCTTATTTGCCTTCCAGCCGTGTGTTGAATTGCATCTTTAAATTTTTCATATTAGCCCATATTCATAAATTATAATAATACAGAAAGCACATAGTATCCTCTCTCATTCCCGGTCTTCGACCTCCGAGATATTCGGCCTCTTTATACCCCCCTTGAATTCCCCCCTTATCAAGGGGGGACCAAGGGGGGTGTGTCTGAGTATCGGCCAAATAAAGCCGCTCAAATACTATGTCCTTTCTGTTGTCAGGGAATTTTATGAATAATGAAGGTTCAAACGCCGCTGTCTTCTTCATATCTATAAAGTTTATGGAATATGTGGGCTAAAAAAACTTTTACTTATCAGGCTGCTGAAAAACTAAGTTTTTGTGTCATTCCGAGGAGCCGAAGGCGACGAGGAATCTTAAAACTTATTGGATCATAACGGCTCTTAAGATTTCTCGTTTCACTCGAAATGACAAAAAAG
>JBFMDL010000080.1:0-13994 GCA_040753635.1 Nitrospirota bacterium
TAAGTCTGCATTCATGTTAATAATGATTAAATCATGTTGATTTGCAGAACTTTTACAGCGCATCTGCCTTCCTTTTATGCAACGTTTGGGTTAACATAATCATTGTATTTAAGTTATATTATAAGGTCAGGCAAATGCAGAAATTTATCAATATTAAAGGCGCAAGGGAGCACAATCTCAAAAATATCGACATATCTATACCGAGAGAAGCGCTCACTGTGATAACCGGACCTTCCGGCTCCGGGAAATCATCTCTCGCCATGGACACAATATACGCAGAAGGGCAGAGAAGATATGTTGAAAGCCTTTCCGCATACTCAAGGCAGTTTCTCGAACAAATGCAAAAACCTGATATCGATTATATTGAGGGCCTTTCGCCCTCAATCGCAATTGACCAGAAAACAGTCAACAGGAGTCCGAGGTCGACACTCGGGACTATAACCGAGATTTATGACTATCTCCGTGTTCTTTATACAAGACTCGGCACGCCATACTGCTTCAACTGCGGGACCGGGATATCCACTCAGGAGTCACAAAATATCGCAAATTCAATCCTCTCACTCCCTGAGGGCACAAGAGTCCAGATACTTGCTCCCATAGTCAGGGACCGCAAAGGAAATTACAGAAAAGAACTGCAGGAAATGCGCAGCGAAGGTTTTGTGAGGGCGAGGATTGACAATGAGATGATGGACCTTACGCAGGATATAATTCTCGAAAAAAAGAAACGTCATACAATCGAGATAGTTATAGACAGAATCATAATCAAAAACGGCATCGAGCGACAGGTGGGCATTTCAATTGATACAGCCTTTAAATATTCCGACACCATTGTGGTGAATATTGTGAAAAACAATAAAGACATTCTTTTCTCAAAGACCGCAGCATGCCTTAAATGCGGAATAAGTTATCCCGAAATAAATCCAAGGTTTTTCTCTTTCAACAGCAGATCCGGAGCCTGTGCCGCATGCAAAGGGCTTGGGTTCGAAAATTTATGCGAAGATTCCACTGAATTGACGGAGCAAAAGCCCTGCGGGGAATGTAACGGGTTCAGGCTCGGGAAAGAGGCATTGAGCGTCAGATTTCGTGGGTTGAATATAGGAGAATTCTGCAGCATGTCAGTCGATAAAGCAGTCGTTTTTTTAATCGGTCTCAAGCTGACGGAAAGGGAGAAAACAATATCATCACGAATCATTAAAGAAATTAATGACAGGCTTTCATTTCTCGAAAAGGTGGGGCTTGGTTATCTGACCTTAGACAGGCCTTCCCTCACGCTTTCCGGTGGAGAAGCTCAAAGAGTAAGGCTTGCAACGCAGATGGGATCCTCACTCACCGGCGTTCTTTATGTGCTCGATGAGCCGAGTATCGGACTTCATCCCCGGGACTGCATCAAACTCCTCGAAAGCCTTTCATCTATCAGGGATGCCGGGAATACTGTTATTGTTGTGGAACATGATGAAGAGACAATAAGACGGGCTGATTATATTGTGGACATGGGTCCGGGGGCCGGAATCAGGGGGGGATGGGTCGTTGCTGAAGGCACTCCCTTGCAAATACAGAATAATGAAAAATCACTTACCGGCAAATATCTTAATGGTTCCCTTTCTGTCGAAATGCCGTTCAAGAAAAGACCCGCAGGGGATTTCATCCATATTAAGGGAGCTTCGGAACATAATTTAAAAGACATCGATGTAAAGATACCATTAAAACTGTTCACCTGTGTTACCGGCGTTTCCGGTTCCGGCAAAAGCACCCTGATTCTGGACATACTTCACAGAGCTGCCCAAAAAAAGCTCTCTCATTCTGAAGAAAGCGCTGTATCTCTTCCCGGAAGGCACAGGGAGATAACCGGCCTGGACTTATTAAGCCGGGTAATATCCGTCGATCAGTCGCCGATCGGCAGGACGCCGAGATCCAACCCTGCAACATATACAGGACTTTTCTCTTTTATCAGGAACCTCTTTTCGATGCTGCCTGATTCAAAAATAAGAGGTTATTCCCCTTCGAGATTCAGTTTTAATATTGCCGGCGGCAGATGCGAGTCATGCCGCGGCAATGGTATGATCAAGGTCGAAATGCACTTTTTGCCCGATGTGTATATATTGTGCGACAGATGCAGGGGGAAGAGATATAACAGCGAAACACTTGATATCAGATATAAAGGCAAGAATATCGCCGAAGTCCTTGACCTGACTGTTTCGGAAGCCCTTCAATTTTTTGACAATATCCCCCACATACGTAAAAGACTTGAGATGCTGGAAGATATCGGGCTGGGGTATATTCATATGGGGCAGCCGGCAACCACTCTTTCAGGAGGTGAGGCGCAGAGAATGCGCCTTTCAAGAGAGCTCGGCAAAAAATCTTCAGGCGATACGCTTTATATTCTTGATGAGCCTACGACAGGTCTTCATTTCGTTGACATACAGAGATTGACTGATATAATTAATATGCTGGTGGATCAGGGGAATACGGTTGTTGTGATCGAACACAACCTTGACGTCATAAAATCTGCCGATTATATTATTGATTTAGGGCCTGAAGGCGGAGAAAACGGGGGCAGGGTTATAGCCGAAGGGAATCCTGAAGAAATAATCAATAACCCTGATTCATATACCGGTTTTTTCCTTAAAGAAAAAATTGCCAGAACGGATATGGCAGAGGCATCGGCACAGGCATAAAGGAGTTTGACACCTTGAATATTTTCCGGAAACCCATTCTGTTTATTTTCATGCTCGGTCTTATGTTCGCTCTCTCATGCTCCGCAAACAAACAGGCAACTTACAGGAAGAGCAAAACACTGATGGACACATTTGTGACCATTACTGTTGTTTCCGACTCAAAGGAAAAGGCTGAAACTTCCATTGATAACGCTTTTACGGTCATGGAACGGTTCGGCAATCGTATCAACTTTTTTTCAGAGGAAAGCGAACTTTCATTAATAAATAAGAACGCCGGGGTAAAAGAAGTCAAGGTATCTCCTGAAACCCTTGATTTAATAGAGAATGCCGTTTATGTCTCGGAAAAATCAGGAGGGGCCTTTGACCCGACGATAGGGCCGTTAATCAAGCTGTGGGATTTCTATAAAAAAATAAAACCTTCTTACACGGAAATCAGCGGGGTTTTGCATCTGGTAAATTATAAAAATATAGTTATTGACCGGAATGGATCAACAGTGTTTCTGAAACGGAAGGGCATGCTGCTGGACCTCGGCGGGATAGCAAAGGGATATGCGGCAGACATGGCTGTTGCTGATCTTAAGAGAAACGGCATTCAGGCCGGCATAGTTGCGATAGCTGGGGATATAAAGACATTCGGGGCAAAACCCGACGGCAATCCATGGAATATAGGGATAAGGAATCCGAGACAGAAGAGTGAATCCGATGAAGTCATTGCCAAAATAAAGCTTAGCGATATGGCAATATCAACATCGGGAGATTACGAGAGATATTTCCTGCAGGACGGCAAGCGCTATCACCATTTACTTGTTCCACGGACAGGACGTCCCGCGGACTGCTGCCGCAGCGTCAGCATAATTGCAGACAAGGGGGCATTCGCAGATGCATTCTCTACCGCTGTCTTCATACTCGGGCCTGAAAAAGGATTGGAACTTGTTCAGAAACTCGGGATGGATGCAGTGATAATCGACAATAACGGGCGGATCCTCACAACACAAAACATCAAGCGGAAAATAAAGATTGAAAGATTCGATTAAACGCACAACCATTGCCGACAGGATACTCTTTTTATTCCTGATAGTGATATCAATTTCGGGGATCTTTATATCGAAAGAAGCATTGCCTCAGGGTTCGGATGTAATTATCGAAATTGACGGAAAGCCAGAATATACATTACCCCTGAACATAGATAAAACAATATCGGTTAACGGTCCATATGGAATTACCAGGATTCAGATAAAAGACAAAAAAGTGCGGATAATGGAGGCGCACTGTCCAAACCAGTTATGTGTTAAGAATGGATGGATTTCCAGAGGGGTGATAGTTTGTCTCCCAAACAGGATCCTCATCATCGTCGGCAGCGGCAACAACCCCGGAAAAGATATTGATGCAATCACAGGATAAATATCGGATCGCCGTTTTTTCTGCATATGCACTTGCGCTGCACGGGTTCGAGAGTATGCTTCCGACCCCGATCCCCTGGCTCAGGCTGGGGCTTTCAAATATCATAACCCTCGTTGCGCTTTTACTCTACGGTTTCAGGACCGCCATGACGGTAACCTTGATCAGGGTAATACTCGCATCCATTTTTAAAGGGACATTCCTCGGACCTGCATTTATCCTCAGTCTCGGCGGCGGCATCTCGAGCACGGCCGTAATGGGTTTTGTATATGCCCTGCACAAAAAACTCTTCGGTCCGATAGGGCTCAGCCTCCTCGGGGCTCTTTTCCATAATCTTGCGCAGTTGACTTTAGCATACTTTCTATTCATCCAGAGGATTGAGGCAGTGCTTGTAATCAGTCCTGTTATTATACTTATCGGCACTTTGACCGGGGTCGTAAACGGGATCGTTTCCGAACTCCTGATTAATATGTTGAAAAAAGATGAAGAAAAATTTCAAAATGTAGCGCATTAATAACATGAAGATCACCTGTCCTATATGTAAAAATATAACAACATGGGAAGAAAATCCTCACAGACCTTTCTGTTCTGAACATTGCAAAATGATTGATCTGGGTGCATGGGCTTCAGAGGAATACAGGATTGCAGGCAAGAAAGAAGAGGAGGAAGATGAGAAGGAACAAAAAGAATAAGGTCAAATCTATTAAGATATGGAGGGTGTCATGATCAGAATAGGCGTTGCAGGTGCGGCAGGGAAAATGGGCAGCAGGATAACAGCCCTTTCTAAGGAATACGAAGGGATTAAGCTTGCAGGGGCATTCGAAAAAAAAGGGCATAAAGATACAGGCAGCGATATAGGTATATTAAGCGGTATCGGAGAATCAGGCATTAAGCTTTCCGACAGCATAAATGAAATAATCGATAATGTTGATGTGATAATCGATTTCACGTCTGCAGAATCAACAAAGGAAAATCTTAAAGCCGCATCTGACAAAGGCAAGGCAATGGTCATAGGGACAACAGGTTTTTCAAAGGATGATATAAAGGCAATTGAGCCCTTGACAAGAAAAATACCCTGCGTCATGGCCTCAAATATGAGCCTCGGGGTAAACCTCTTGCTGAAAGTCCTGCATGATGTCGCCAGAACACTTGGAGAAGACTACGATATAGAAATTGTCGAGGCGCATCACAGATTGAAAAAAGACGCACCCAGCGGAACAGCGCTCAAAATGGCTCAGGTCCTTGCAGATGCTGCAAACAGAAATCTTGATGAGGTTGCAGTTTATGCAAGAAAGGGACTGATAGGTCAAAGGACCAAGAAGGAGATAGGGATTCAGACTGTCCGTGCCGGAGACATTGTGGGAGAGCATACCGTCATATTCGGGGGCCTTGGCGAAAGAATAGAAATAATACACAAGGCTTCAAGCAGGGACACCTTCGCAAGAGGGGCATTAAAAGCAGCTATCTGGCTTTCAGGAAAACCGGCTGGACTGTATGATATGCAGGATGTGCTCGGACTGAAATAGTCCGGTTACAGGATCCGATGATTCGAGGGTTCGTGTAAACGCCGTTAGAGACCTTCGGTCTCCAACAGGTCAACAGTGATGGCGGCTTTCCCTGACAGGGTAAAAGAGAATCACAAAAATAACTCCATCACCTGACCACCTGCTACCTGAACCCTTTTTTAAAATTACCCAAACGTTGCATAGAAGGAAGACAGATGCGCTGTATAAAGTTCTGCAAATCAACATGATTTAATCATTATTAACATGAATGCAGACTTAACTAAGAGTGCATTTTACGGAGTGGCCTGCTGGCCGCACTTGAGGGCTGTAAGGCGTTGATGGCAGCCCCTTTCCATCGCACCTGCCTTCCATATCAAGAACATGTTTTGCAACTGGAGGGATTACTCCTTTTCGAACTGGTCTTTTGAAGCGCCGCATACAGGACAGACCCAGTCATCCGGGAGGTCCTCAAAAGGGGTGCCGGGTGCGATACCTCCGTCAGGGTCGCCGTTGGCAGGGTCGTAAACATAACCGCATACAGTGCATTTCCATTTTTGCATATAGTCCCTCTCAAATAAGATTTATTCTGTTTTTTAATATTAAAGTTTATAAAATTTATTTCAATATTACAAGCGCATACAAATATGCGCTTGTCCGGAAATATGTCCGACAGACCCCTATTTTTTTTGAATTTTATGGGTTTTTCTGGTAGAATTTCATCTGGTATTTTATGGAAACCGAAGAAAAGAAATCACTTATTGAGGCCCTGCTGTTTGTTTCGGGTGAACCTGTTACACTTTCTGCTTTAAAAAATATTACCGATCTATCCGAGACGGAAATCAAACAGATGATTGAAGAGTTGATCCTGGTTTACAGGCAGAACAACAGGGGTCTTCTTATTACAGAAATTGCCAGTGGCTACCAGATGATAACCAATCCTGTTTATGCTCACTGGATAAAGAAGTTCAAGGGCGCAAATACTTCAAACAAGCTTTCTGTGCCTGCACTTGAAACACTTGCGATAATAGCTTATAAACAGCCGATAATAAAGGCGGAAGTCGAGCAGATAAGAGGTGTAAATTCGGACGGTGTAATTAAGACCCTTCTGGACAGAAGGCTCATAAAGATATTAGGGCGGAAGGAAGTGCCGGGCAAACCTCTGCTCTATGGAACCACAAGGGAATTTCTCCAGTATTTCGGACTAAAAGACCTGACCGAACTCCCAACACTTAAAGATCTGATGAGGGAGGAAGCCGCTTAAGCATTCCGGGAATGGAGATGTTGCATAAAAAACATATAAAAACAATACTTATTGCATTAATATCCGGTTTTATCTTCTTTATCTCTAATGCACATGCAAATATTGTATATACGGTTAAAAAGGGAGACAGCCTCTATGAAATCGCAAAAAGGCATAATATAAGCGTTAAAGAAATTCAAAATATCAATAAGGTTTCCGCAAAAAAACTGAAACCGGGCAGCAGGATCACCCTCCCGGTTGATGGTAGCGCTGCAGGAATAAGCTTTGACGACAGGCATGACATTGAAACTAAATCCCTCAAAAAGGCTTCCCCTGTTCCCGCCGACAAAAATGTAAAATCTTCGAAGCCGGAGATTGATGATATTTTCCATACCGTTAAAAAGGGGGAGACATTAACATCTGTTGCAAAGAAATATTCAACTACCCCGGCCGAACTTAAAGGGTTGAATAATCTAAAATCATCAAAACTGAAGAAGGGCCAAAAACTCCTGGTAAAACGTTCAGTGCCGGCGACCTATACCGTCAGAAAAGGTGACAATATATGGGTGATCGCAAGAAAATTCGGCATCGACCCCGATGACCTGATGGTCATAAATGAACTGGATTCACCTTCTCTGAAAATCGGACAGAAACTGCTGCTCCAAGAGATTGAGCAGAATGATCCCGATGATATTAACGGGCAACATCTCACAAAAAATATCGAGGAAGAACTGGACAAGATATCTCATGCAGAAGATTTTTCAGAAAAGTCGCCCTCTGAAAATCTCATTGCATTCGCCAGAAAACTGATGAATATTCCTTATAAGTTCGGGGGTAATAGTTTTCTGGGGATCGACTGCTCGGCCTATGTCAAGAAAGTCTACGGATTTTTAGGCATTGATCTCCCCAGAACCGCCAGGGAACAATTCAATACCGGAGAATCCGTGGAAAAAGAAGATTTATCCATCGGGGATCTCGTCTTTTTCAGGACCTATGCATCATTTCCTTCACATGTGGGAATATATCTCGGCAACAACCTTTTTATACACGCATCTTCAAGAAACAAAAAGGTAAGAGTCGACAGTCTCGATACTCCGTACTATCTGAAAAGATTCATAGGCGGCAAAAGACTGCTGTCATCAGAGGAAAAATCCGAAAAGCCATCGGGTTAACCCACACTATCATTCATAAATTTTCCTTAAAGGTGACCGGGAATACTATGTCCTTTCGTTATTATCATAGTTTATGTTATAAGTTTCCAAAGATCTTTAAAAATATTTAAGATATTGAAGGATGCCCGAATGCCGAAGCAACATGATTACGACACCTTAAAAAAACAGGATTCCAATGCCCGAAAACAGGTCGTAGAAACGTGCGCCCGATAAGCATCTCGTCAGATAAAGGCGGGCAGTCTCAATATGCCCCGTCGATTAATTATGTTGATGAGGTATCCGGGCATCATAAGCAACCATTGGAACAGAGTTCGCTATGAATTATCCGTTTTAGATATCCTTATTATTTTTTGGTGGAATGCAATCCGCTGTTGAACTCTCGCCTGCTTATCCCTTAAGTATTTCGGGCTCTGTATGCGGGATAAAAAGCGCGCCCTGCAAGGCGTTCATTAAGTCTGTATCTTCGTTCATCTCCCTATAGGTAATCTTTGGAAGTATACCGTTAATCTCATGCAAAAGATTTCTGTCAAGCAGCGCCATCTCCGCACCGCCGAGTGAAGAGTTTCCCAATGGTATAAATCTTTCCCTCGGCAAATCCGGAAGGATGCCGATATTAACAGCATTTTCAATGTTGATCCCGCAGCCCAGAGCGCCTGCAATATAGACCTTTTTTATATCTTTAAACGTCAGGCCTACAGATTTGACGAACACATAAAGGAAAGCAAACATCGCAGCTTTTGAAAGAAGGAAATTCTGTATCTCTCTTTCCTTTATAAACAGCTTTGTCTTATCCGAACAGTACAGAATATATGCCTTTTCACCCTCTTTTTCCATGACGCCCTTCCCCAAATCTGTAAACCTGCCCGCCTGGTCGATGATATTCGCAGAAAACATTTCAGAGATGAGGTCTATCATACCGGAGCCGCATATGCCGGAGGGCTCGATGTCAGATATAACTTTTATGTCAACAATATCCTTGCTTGAACGGTCTATCTTTACCCCGTAAATAGTTCCATCTTCAGCCTTTTTCCCTATGCTCGATATCCCCCCCTCAAGCGCCGGCCCTGCAGCCCCTGCACCAACCATGATCCAGTCCCTGCAGCCCAATGTTATTTCAACGTTTGTCCCGACATCAATAAAAAGCACAGGGTCTTTTTCCCTGTAAATTCCTGAAAAGATCATTCCGCTTATAATATCCCCTCCGACATAACTTCCTGAATTCGGAAACACATAAACAACTGCATCCCTGTTTATATTCATCCCCGCCTCTTCCGCGCTAAGAAAAACCTCGCTGCTGACTGCCGGGATATAAGGACTGACAGGTATGTTTCTCACATCCAGTCCGAGAAAAAAATGCTGCATTATGGTGTTGCCGGCAACTGTTGATGCAAAGATATCTTCATTCAGTATGTTGTTCTTCACGCATATCCTGTCAATCATGATATTGATTCCTTTAAGGAGTTCTTCGGCCAGGATATCGAATTCACCGGACATTGCTCTGTGAACCCTTGTCAGGACGTCGCTACCGTATTTCATCTGCGGGTTCTCAATCCCGAGAACATCTGCTTTTTCACAGGTAACAAGATTAAACAATGAACATTCTATATTGGTGGTGCCGATATCGATCGCTATTCCATAAATATTTTTTCTGCAGATATCCATTATTTTAAAGGCGTAATCTCTCCCTCCCTTTTCCGACAGAGAGGCTGTCTGAGGAGTTATCCCGATAACCAGTTCCAATTCAAAAAGGTTTTTGCGAAGTTCCTCCGGTAATTTCCTGAGAACCCTCAAAGGGATGGTCACGTCATTCAGGCCTGCTTCCCCGAGCCTATTCCTGAGCCTTTCGGCATCTGCGGTCTTGTCATCCGGGGATGGAGGAGTCAATTTAATGTTAAATGGGAAGGCGATCGGATTATGATTCATATACTATTTTCCCCATATCAGATATATCATAACCACCCAAATTTTTGACCAATTCCCTGAATTCCACGTTATGTTCTATAAGCTTCAAAAGCGCGGCAATAGTTTCTGCATCCAGATATTCTTCAGGGATTGCAAGGTCGTACCTCTCTTTCGCTAAAGGAATGAAGTCCAGAGCAAGAGCATTCGCTGCAGCCAGTATGCCCATTCCGGCATCCGCAATGCCGCTAAGAACCGCTGATGCAACCCCCATATGGGTGTATTCCTCTTTTTCATAACCCCTTATATCTGTCGGCGAAATCCCTTTTTGCTTTAAATACTTATCTGTAAGCAGTCTCGTCCCGGCGCCACTTTGCCTGTTTATAAAAACAATGTCTCTTCTTGCGAGGTCCTCAAAACACGTAATACCCTTAGGATTGTCTTTTAACACCATAAGCCCCTGCTGCCGGTAAACGAGATTTATCAGAACTGTTTTCTTAACGCCGAGGATCCTTCTTATAAAAGGGATATTATATTCGCCTGTTTCCTCATCGAGCAGGTGAGTGCCTGCTATGTGCGCCTCTCCTCTCTTCAATGCCATTAAACCGCCCATGGAGCCGACATGCGCTGATGACAGGGAAAATTTCGGATGGTTTTTCTTGAGTATGTTTGCGAGCAGATCCAGCGCATTGTCATGGCTACCGATACATACAATTGTATTTTCTATATCGGTCTTTCGTCTCATCATTTCGACATCAATCTCTGCGCCGGCCCCGAAACCCTCCGACATGGCAGGGATTCTGACAAAACCATCAGCCCTTACCAGGGACATCAACACCCCGGCACCCCTGCTTATCGGCGTTGCAATAAGATTATTCCCCACCTTTCCAAGTTTCACCCTGAGAAATTCTTCCTGGCCCAGGGAAGACGCGACCTGACGGGAAAGTTTTGCTCTAATCACATCAGGTTCAGGCGCATCAAGCCCCTGCATTCTGTAAATCAAATTTCTTGCAAACAGTTTAAATGTTATATATGCTGAGACAGGATATCCCGGGATGCCAAGCACCGGTTTATTGTTTACCCATCCTAAAATGACCGGTTTCCCCGGTTTGATATTTATACCGTGAAGTATAACTTCACCAAGTTCCGCAATAGCCTTGACCGTGAAATCAGCAGAGCCTGCTGAAGAACCTGCATTAACAATTATAATATCACCCTGTTCACATCCCTCAAGTATTGATTTTTTTATTTCTTCGGGTTCATCAGGGACAGGACCGACCCTGACGGCTTCTCCGCTCCATTCATGTACAAGAGATGATAAAATCATGGAATTGTATTCGATTATATCACCTTTTCTTAACTCACAGCCCGGTTCAACAAGTTCGGATCCCGTAGGTATAATATAAACTACCGGCTTTTTGCGCACTTTTATCTCTGTATGTCCTCCTGAAATAATCGCACCTATATCAACCGGCCTTACTTTATGATTTTCGGGCAGTATGAGTTCTGTGCTTACAATATCTTCACCAATAACCCTCACATGCTGCCACGGGGTTGCAGGCTGAATTATTTCTATATACCCGTCTGTTTTGCCTTCCTCGCCTTCAGATCCTCGTCCTCCCGGTATAATATTGATATCCTCAATCATTATTACAGCGTTAAAGCCGTCGGGAATCGGATCACCTGTATCGACATAAACAGCCTGCTCGCCGATTTTGAGTCTTTTTGGTGAAGATTCTGATGCGCCGAATGTATCAATAAATTTAACCGCATATCCATCCATAGCTGACGAGTGGTAGAAAGGAGCGGAAAGCCTGGCAAATATAGCTTCAGCCGTCACCCTTCCGAGAGACCGGCTGACCATTATTCTCTCGCCTCCCAGAGGGCCGATACCCATGGCATCAATTTTTTCATGCCATTTCCTCAACGCTTCATCCAGAGGGGTGTTCTCGATATATATTCCTTTTTTCAATATTTTCTCCTGATAACTGTTTTAGGTCGCGTGATTTTATTATCAAAATTTTATTTGATTAAATCAACCCATCAGTTGTAAAACATGTTCCTTAAATGGAAGGCAGGTGCGATGGAAAAGTGCTGCCATCAACACCTTGCAGCCCTCAAGCGCGGCCAGCCGGCCTCTCTGTAAAATGCGCTATCAGTTAAGTCTGCATTCATGTGAATAATAATTGAATCCTGTTGATTTGCAGAACTTTTACAGTGCATCTGCCTTACTTTTATGCAACTTCGGGTTAACCTAATGTATGCAGTCAGACTCCCTACAATCAGGACAGAATTTTAAAAATCATTTTTCTGGAAGGACCCTATAAATTAACTTAGATTTTTCTCTAAATCTTCGCCTTCTGAAATCTCGATACGGTTCCGGCCATTCTGTTTTGCCCTGTAAAGCGCTAAATCAGCGCATCTTACCAGTTCATCCTCATTGTATATGTCTTTGTCGGCCATTCCGGAAATCCCGATGCTCACTGTAATGATATTATTTTCGATATCTGAAAATTTATTATTTTCGATATTGGCCCTCATCCTCTCCGCGACAATAAATGCATCTTTCTTGTCTGTATTCGGCAATATGACCATATATTCTTCCCCGCCGTATCTGGCAGCCGTATCAATCTCTCGTATATTTTTCTTGATCAAGCCTGCGACCTCGCGCAAGACCATGTCACCTACCATGTGACCATAATTGTCATTTATCCTTTTAAAATGGTCTATATCCATCATTACCACCGAAAAAGGAGTGGAATATCTCTTGGCCCTCTCAAATTCTTTTAGCAGGACATCGTGGAACCTTCTTCGGTTATAAAGACCTGTAAGAGCGTCTGTAATGGCCATGTACTCAACTTTATAGAGCAGTTCCTCGAGCTGCCTGTTTTTCATCCTGAGCTCATCCTGCAGCGCCTTAGTGCGTAAAGATGCATAAATCCTTGCGTTTAACTCTAATTCATTGTACGGCTTCGGGAGGTAATCGTCAGCCCCGACCTGAAGTCCTGAGATTTTATCTGAAAGCTCCTTCTTTACGGTAAGCATTATTACGGGGATCCCCTTTGTGGATTCCTCGAGTTTCAACCATCTGCAGATTTCATGTCCGTCAAGACCCGGCAGTATAACATCGAGCAAAATTATATCAGGCTTTGTTGTTTTTACTGTCTTAATTGCCTGGATCCCGTCTTGTGCCCACAGGACATCGTATCCGGCCTTCTGCAATATCTCTTTTGTGACATTTGCCTGAAGAGAATCATCTTCAACGAGTAAAACTTTGGCCTTTGCCAATATAACCTCCTGTCAAATTCAATTAAAGATAGCAGGAAAATCCGGTATATGCAAGCTTTTTGTATCACGTTTTCCGCCCTGCACGGGGCAGTTCAGCATCTTCAGAGGCTGCTTGCGACAATCTTTCCCGTCTCATAAGAAACAAGATGGCTGTAAACAAGCAATGTCTTCCGATCGATTTTAGATTCTGTCTTTACCTTTGCAGCAGTGCAGATTCTTCTTAAAATATCAAATCTCTTGCTGTAATAGAGCCAGGGGAAGATATCATTTATATCAGAATTTCTAAAGGGCGCCAGATCCCTTTCTGTTGCACCCGCTTTTTTGACCAGGGACAGGACATCGTGAACAGAAGGCCTTTCAGCAGTCCACAGCGCTACTTTTAAGATATTCTCCCAGCCTGCAGACAGATGCAGTTTGGCAGTGCTTTCACTTGCAGATGACAGGATGGAACTAATAACATTCTCTCCGAGAAGTGAATAGCAGCTTCCGTCAAGAGAGAACAGTTCCTTATGGGTCTTCTGGGCGACCTCGTCCTGCGAAAGAACAATCTCTCTGCAGATATCGGTTCTAATCTCTCCTCCTGAAATTTGGAATTATATTAAGATAACATATAATTCAGAATTTCTTGCGGTAAATATTGAAAGCCACCAGAAGATTTTTGTAATAAATTTATTAGGATTACTCATTGCAGTCCAAAATAATTTCAAATATACATAAGAAGGCGGGATGTTGAGGAAACAGAATAACGACACCCTGGAAATCAATCCACAAACAATTACAAAATAACACAAATACAGGGTTATCGTTAATACGTTTA
>JBFMDL010000081.1:0-13485 GCA_040753635.1 Nitrospirota bacterium
TATAGCCTCCAATACATCATGCTTTAGTTTCCTGCCATCCGTTGTTTTCATGCATGATAGTATACACTATGTCGCCTTACTTATGCACTAATTAGTAACACCTATGCCCCTTGAGGGGGGAGGTTAGATGGGGGTGATAATTCTTTTTTTCACCCTCCCCTTAGTCCCCTCCCCTCAAGGGAGGGGAGATTTTATAGATACCCTGCGGTCTCTGCCGCAGGGTGAGGTGATTCATTGTTTCATAACCGGAAGGCAGAAGCGCTTCAAAGGCCTTGCAATGACAACGTGATTTAATATGATCCACATAAATGCAGACATAACCGTAACCCCTCCTCACCTCCCCTTAGATAAGGGGAGGAAGGGGGGTTGCAGGGCAGGGTTTTTCATCGTCCATGCCTTCCGTATGAAAGACTTTTTTACATGTATACAAGAATACCATTTATAAAAAATTGACAGATATACGCCCAGAAAAACTTTACCAATCGCAATTTGGTTTTTATGGTGCAAATTCGTCATTTATGTAAATGTACGTGTTTATCTGTAGTTATAGGTTTTACAAATGTGGCGAAAGTAAAGTCTTTTCTGTTCATATATCTGTCACTGGATGCATTTTAGTGTAAAGAAGACAGGAAATATCCATGAATATTGTTGGAGAGATCAGGTGCTATCTCGGCGATGATTACGCACTCCTGAAATTTTCTGAGAGCAAGACCTCTTTTTCGATCGACATTGTAACCGTGCCTGCATTATACAGAGGGCAGGGCATAGGCACGATGTTGATAAATCATATCCTTCTCCTTGCCGACCATACAGGCAAGGACACACGTGTTACTGTACGACCAATCGGCTCTGCAGGCGAGGAGAAACTTCAGAGGTTGATAAGATATTACAGAAAGTTTGGATTCGAGATCCTTGAACCGGCCTTACCGCAGCATATATGCTAAGGAAGGCGACTGTTAAATGATTAAAAATTGTTCGGATTTCTTTATAAAACTTAATATGCATTTAAATCCATTTTTCTTAAATATAAATGGATTACTTGATCTCCAGCCTATTATCGGGTATCTTTATCTCCATTATTTCTCCTGCTGTAATATTATCTATCCATTCAGTCCAAATCTCGAGAACCGTCCCTCCATAGCGATTAGGACTAAGAGATGGTAGGTATAAATATCCCGTAATGCTTACCCTTCCTCTCCCACTATTTATTTGTCTTATTGGTATAAAATCAAAGTCCTCTGTTAGAGGCCCCCAGTGTATACTTCTAAATACGAAATCAGCTTTCTTAACAATGAACTTTCTCGGGCTGATATTCAAATTTATTGTCCCATCATAAAGTCTGCGGATGAAAGGTAAGCCTTTAAAATACTTTTTCTGAAGTTTGATATTACTACTCGCTGATTTGAGACTTGAACAAATAATACCCTTTATAATCATATAATTACTCTCTTATAAAAATATTATATCAAACTCCAAACTCTTCTTGTTGACCTGTTATGAGGGGATGGCTACAATATTTAAAAGGCTGTTATATTTTTTATCGCAGATTCTTTTCGTATTTATAAAAGGAAGGAGTGTATATGTCAGAATCTGAAAACTTATATGATGTGATAATTATAGGCGGAGGACCTGCAGGACTGTCAGCAGCGCAGTATGCCTCACGATCGAAACTAAAGACCATTGTCCTTGACAAGTCAGCCACTGCCGGAGCGCTTGCATACGCCAGCAAAATAGAGAATTACCCGGGCGTTCAGGAACCCATTTCAGGGAAAGAGCTTCTCGATATCTTCAAACGGCAGGCTCTGAAATTCGGTGCAGAGTATATTGAAGTACAGGTAATCGGCGTAAAGCTCGACAGCGAGATAAAACAGGTCTTTACAATGGATAAAAACTATGAAGGGAAAGCCATCATCATAGCTACCGGCTCGATGGGCAGAAAACCCGGCATTAAAGGCGAGGCCGAGTTCCTTGGCAGGGGCGTAAGTTACTGCGCTGTCTGCGATGCAGCCTTTTTTAAAGGCAAGATTGTATGTGTAATAGGAAACTCTGAAGAGGCCGTGAAAGAGGCCGGTTTTCTCACAAAGTTTGCAGAGACGGTCTATCTGATATCACCTACAAAAGAGCTGAAGGTCGAAAGCCATTCTGCGCTTGAAGCAGGGAATATCAAGGTAATGAAGGGCTATACAGTCACAGCCATAGAAGGTACTGATACTGTTGAAAAGATAAAGCTGACAGACCAGGATAAAAAAGAGTCCGAGATTTTACTGTCAGGCGTATTTGTCTACATACATGGAAGCAAACCGATTGTGGATTTCCTGTACGGCTCTCTCGAACTTACTGAAAACGAATGCATAGAGATAAACAGGATGATGGAGACGCCTTTGCCCGGTGTATTTGCGGCCGGCGATGTGACATGCACCGAAGTCAGGCAGGTCGTCACCGCTGTTTCAAACGGCGCTGTCGCAGCCCTTTCCGCCGAAAAATACATCCACCACAGAACCAGACACAAGTATGACTGGGGGAAATGATAAGGTTCTTGAACCTCCCCGGCGCCATAAAAGCCTATAGTTTCGGGGAGGTTCTTAATCTGAGAAGTCGTGTTGACAGCTTATGAAAAAAAGCTCATTAATTTCTGGGAGACCTCGTTGATCGGTGGTGCGCCGTCTACGGCTATCACCTTCGGCCCCTGTATGTTTTTGAAATAATTCACTGCCGCCATAGTGCCGCTTTTTGTGTCGTAATAGATGTCGTGCCTCTTGTTAATAGCTCCGGCATCCTGATCATCTGGCCTTGTCTTTAAATCGCCTCCGCATACGCGGCAGACTATCTTCCCTTCTTTTTCGACCGGTTTGATGGCATCGATATAAACATGGTTTGGATGGTTGTTGTCATTTACACAAAGCCTTCTCCCCATAATCCTGTCTGCTGCTGTCTTTCTGTCAAGGGCTATCTCAATGACGTAATCGAGCTTTATGCCGGCCTCGGACAGGGCTTTGTGCAGAGTCTCGGCCTGCACCACATTGCGGGGGAATCCATCCAGGAGCCATCCCTTTTTACAGTCATCTTCCTTGAGCCTGTCAAGGATCATCGGGATCGTTATGTCGTCAGGCACGAGGTCACCCCTGTCGATATACGCCTTTGCCTTTTTCCCTAAATCTGTGCCGCCGCTTATATTCTTTCTGAATATAGCGCCTGACTCTACATGCGGCAGGTTATACTTTTTCTGGATGATAGCGCCCTGAGTTCCCTTGCCGCTTCCATTGGGTCCAAAAATCAAGATATTCATGTAAAAAACCTCCTTTTAAAAATATTGTTCTAAATACTGAAGCGAAATGCCCCCGGAAGAGAATAACAGAAAACGGCCTTATATTTCGACTAAGAAATGAAAAGGGGCGCTTTCGGACCGGACCTGCATGTGAAGAAGACGGGCAAATCTAAGGTATAATGCTTGACCATTGATATTCGACAGCATCTGCTGTGGTCATTTTTCATTTTGACTTCACCCCAGATTCAACAGGCCGTATTTTCTCAATTCCCGGCAATGTAACCGTGAACTGTTTGACAGTATTTCGGTTTTTATGGTTTAATATTTTTGCCTTTAATGATAGCCCGGCGAGGCTGGAAAGGCAAAGGAGACAGTTTGGGCTGCAAAAATATATATGACAAACCTTCCCGGATAAAGGCGGGAAGGTTTTTTTATGCCTGAAATGCCAAAGGAATTACTTAATAAACAGGATATCGACAGAGTGCTTGCGCGCATGGCGCATGAAATCCTCGAGAGGAACAAGGGGATAGGCAATGTCTGTCTCGTAGGCATACAGAGAGGGGGCGTGCATCTTGCAAGAAGACTCTCAAAAAAGATTAAAGAGATAGAAGGCAGCGATATCCCGGTCGGATCCCTGGATATCTCATTTTACAGGGATGACCTTAATATAAGGGATGAGCAGCCTGCGGTCAGAAAAACAGATGTGCCCTGCGAGATAAATGACAGGAAGATAGTTCTTGTTGACGATGTGCTGTTCACCGGCAGATCCATCAGGGCGGCTATGGATGCGCTTATGGACTTCGGCAGGCCCGCTGCGATTCAGCTTGCAGTGCTTGTAGACAGAGGGCACAGGGAACTGCCGATAAAGGCAGACTTCGTCGGAAAGAACATACCAACTTCAATTAATGAAAATGTGGAAGTAAACCTCGAGGAAGAAGGTCACGAGGACATGGTGACGATAGAATGAAAATGTCATTGACCCGAAAAAAAAGGTTTGTCATCCCGTGCTATGTTACAAGGAGTTATTTTAAATGAAGCTTTCTTCCAAGGACCTTCTCGGCATCAAGGAACTCACAAAGGATGAGATAACACTGATCCTTGATACCGCATCAGGGTTCAAGGATGTCCTGAGGCGCGATATCAAAAAGGTTCCCGCCCTGAGAGGGAAGACCGCTGTCAATCTTTTTTTCGAGCCGTCAACAAGGACAAGGACTTCGTTTGAACTGGCTGAAAAGAGACTGAGCCTTGATGTGCTTAACCTTTCGGTCACAACAAGCAGTGTTGTCAAAGGCGAGTCGCTTATAGATACAGCCCTTAATGTACAGGCATTGGGCGCAGACTTCATGATAATACGACATTCATCATCCGGCGCGCCGCATCTTCTTTCAAGGAATGTGCATGCATCGGTGATAAACGCAGGTGACGGAGTCAACGAACATCCTACCCAGGCCCTTCTCGATGCGTTCACAATCAAGGAAAAGCTGGGCAGGATAGAGGGGATCAGGATCGCGATTGTCGGTGATATACTCCACAGCAGGGTGGCGAAGTCGAATATATATCTTCTTACTAAGTTCGGCGCTGAGGTGAGACTTATCGGGCCTCCTACTTTAGTGCCTCAGGAACTCGAATCACTCGGAGTCAAGGTCTTCAATGATATGGATTCCGGCCTGCGGAACGCAAATGTGGTCATGATGCTCAGGATACAGATGGAAAGGCAGGGCAAGGGTTTTTTCCCTTCAACCCTGGAATATTTCAAATACTGGGGACTTACTACCGACAGGCTCTCATTATCAGGAAATGACGTGATCGTAATGCATCCCGGGCCAATGAACAGGGGTGTTGAGATAGCCTCCGAGATTGCGGACAGTCCGAGGTCGGTTATACTCGAACAGGTGACCAACGGTCTTGCTGTGAGAATGGCTGTTATGTATCTCCTTGCAGGTGTGAGGGGATGAGAATACTTATAAAAGACGGCCATATAATCGACGCCTCCACGGGGATAGACGGAATCGGTGATATTTTAATTGAGAACTGGAAGATAATTGAAGTCAGGATGCAGGATAAAAAATCAAAGAAACGCGCATCGGATATTACGCATTCTGAATCTGATAAAACTATTGATGCCAAAGGTCTGTATGTCTTCCCCGGTTTTATAGACATGCATACGCATCTGAGAGAACCGGGTTTTGAATATAAGGAAACAATAAGAACAGGGACACTGGCTGCTGTCAAAGGAGGTTTTACAACAGTCTGTGCGATGCCGAATACAAACCCCGTTAATGACAATTCAAGCGTGACCGACTTTATTATCAGGAAAGCTATCCAGGAAGGCGCCTGCACTGTATATCCGATAGGCACTATAACAAAAGGTCAGAGAGGCGAGGAGCTGGCGGAGATGGGGATAATGTTCAATGAGGGCTGTGTAGCGTTTTCTGACGACGGCAGGCCGGTCATGAACAGCCTTATAATGAGAAGGGCGCTGGAATATGCGAGATCATTCAATGTGCCGGTGATTTCCCACTGCGAGGATATGAGTCTTTCCGAAGGCGGTGTTATGAATGAAGGACTGCTGTCAATAACTCTCGGGCTCAGGGGCATTCCGACTGAAGCCGAAGAAGTGATGGTCGCAAGGGACATAGCGCTGGCAAAGCTTACCGGCGGAAGGCTCCACATTGCGCATGTCTCGACAGAATGCTCTGTCAGACTGATAAGGGAGGCAAAGGGGATGGGGATAAATGTTACCGCAGAGACATGTCCTCACTATTTCAGCATAACTGAGGATGCTGTAAAGGGATATAACACAAATGCAAAAGTAAACCCTCCGCTGAGGAAACAGAAAGATATAGATGCCATCAAACAGGGATTAAGAGACGGCACGATCGATGTTATCGCAACTGACCATGCACCCCATCACAGGGATGAAAAACTCAGGGAATTCGACCAGTCTCCCTCCGGAATATCAGGGCTTGAGACTGCATTCAGCCTGAGCCTCGGACTTGTTCATGAAGGTGTTCTTGATATGAATCAGCTGGCAGAGAAGATAACCGTGAATCCTGCAAGGATTTTAGGTATAGACAAGGGTATGCTCAGGGCGGGAGCAGATGCGGACATTGTTATAGTGGATACGAAAAGGGACTTCAGGGTTGAGCCGGAAAGATTTGCTTCAAAGGGCAAGAATACGCCTTTTGACGGCTGGGTCCTGAGAGGTATGCCCGTGATGACAATATGCAAGGGAAGGCTGTATGAATAAAGCGTTGCTGGTTCTTTCAGACGGGACCGTCTTTGAAGGCAGGAACTTCGGCTCTGAAGGTGAAACAACAGGAGAGGTGGTATTCAATACTTCCATGACAGGATATCAGGAGATCCTGACAGACCCGTCATACAAGGGACAGATAGTGACGATGACATATACCCAGATCGGGAATTACGGTGTCAACGAAGAGGACATTGAGTCCGAAGGTGGAATAAAGGCGGAAGGGTTTATTGTAAAAGAGGCATGTGCTTTCCAGAGTAACTGGCGATCGTCCATGAGCCTGGTCGAATATATGAAGAAATATGGTGTAGTAGGCATTCAGGGTATTGATACGAGAGCGTTGACAAGACATCTGAGAAACAACGGCGCACAGATGGGCATAATATCCTCTTCGGATCTTGACCCTGAAAGTCTTCTTGAAAAAATAAGAAAACATCCCGGTATTTCCGCATTTGATCTGGTAAGAGAAGTGACAACTTCCGGAACATACAAATGGAAAGAAGATGTGTGGAAATGGCGCTCTAAAGAAGTCAAAAGTCAGAAGTCAGAAGTTAGAAGTTCGGGAGAAAAAACTTCTGAACTTTTGCACTTTGGAACTTCTTCACTCAAAAGAGTTGTTGTCTATGATTTCGGTGTCAAGTTTAATATCCTGAGAAACCTTTATAATGCAGGTTTTGATATTACCGTTGTACCTGCTCAAACACCTGCTGAAAAGGCGCTTGAGATGAATCCTGACGGTATACTGCTCAGCAATGGTCCGGGTGACCCTGAGACTGTAATCTACGCAATTGAGAACACAAAAAAACTTCTCGGGAAAAAACCCATATTCGGCATATGCCTCGGGCATCAGATACTCGGACTTTCGATGGGAGGCAGGACATACAAACTCAAGTTCGGACATCATGGCGGCAATCATCCTGTTAAGGATTTGACGACCGGCAGGGTCGAGATAACCTCGCAGAACCATAACTATTGCGTGGATATAAGCACTCTTAAGGGCCGGGTCAGACTCACGCACAAAAACCTTTATGACGGCACCGAAGAAGGGATGCAGCATGTTGAACTGCCTGTATTCTCCGTGCAGCATCATCCTGAAGCAGGTCCAGGCCCGAACGACTCTGTGCATTTGTTCAGGAGGTTCAGAGAGATGATAGAGAGTAGCAAGGTTTGATTAAAGGTGCGGAAAAGAAATACAGCATAGAAAAAACGGATAATCTGCTTATTATCAAAACTTCATTTTTTGAAGCTGAGAAGGGCAGTGTTCTGCACGGTGATATTTATAACAGGGAACTTACTTCCATCCTTGCCTCGATAGCTGTTGCAGGGGTTTTTTATTTGGTATTCGTAATGGGTTTCCATAATAAAATTGTTGCCTTTATCCTGAGCACGCTTGTTTTGATTGCCGGATTTGCATTTTTCAGGAAATTCATTTTCAAGGGAAGATATATGGAAACAATTTTCGACAATTCTTCAGG
This sequence comes from Nitrospirota bacterium, assembly GCA_040753635.1. Taxonomy (GTDB): domain Bacteria; phylum Nitrospirota; class Thermodesulfovibrionia; order Thermodesulfovibrionales; family UBA6898; genus JBFMDL01. Next base: position 7,994 of record JBFMDL010000081.1, read on the forward strand.
CACGACCGAAATATCTTTAACAGGAGTTTTCGGGAAAAAGAGGGAAATCTTCGCTACAGGCGATGTCAGGGAAGTAAGAGTCGAAAGCAGGAAGACGGGCATCGAAAACCCTGACGGAGTGGCCTTTGTCGAAAAGATATCCGCGCAGCACGGCATGGTCATACCGGGGTTCGGGGAAGAGAAGATATTCCATATGCTTAAACTGAAATTGTCTGACGGAAGTGACAGGGTTATTTATGCCGACATCAGTATGCATGATGTGATGACCGCGCATCAGGAGATAAAGGAGTTTTTGAAAATACAGGAACAAGCGCAAAAGCAGCGGGTTAGCAAAAATGAAATTTAGAGGTCTGACATCCTTTGAGAAACGTTCGGGACTCGCATCGAGTTTCCTTAATAAGGATTCCGGAGAAGCCGGGATGACGGAAAACTGGATAGCAGAGATGGTCAATTTTTGTAAAAATATATTTTTGTGAGGTCAATTTGCCAAAGAGAGAAGATATCAGAAAAATACTTATAATCGGCTCAGGCCCGATCGTGATAGGGCAGGCGTGCGAGTTCGATTACTCGGGAACACAGGCTTGCAAGGCGTTAAGAGATGAAGGTTATACGGTGGTGCTGGTCAATTCCAACCCTGCAACAATAATGACCGACCCTGAAACGGCTGACGCTACTTACATAGAACCTCTGACGCCGGAAATACTCGAACTGATTATCGAAAAGGAGCGTCCTGACGCTATTCTGCCCACGATGGGAGGTCAGACTGCATTAAACCTTGCAGTCAGACTTTCAGAATCGGGATTCCTTGAAAAAAACAATGTAGAGCTTATCGGCGCCAAGCTTCACGCAATAAAAAAGGCTGAGGACAGAGAGCTGTTTAAAGAGGCTATGGCAAAAATAGGGCTTGAAGTGCCGAAGAGCACTGCTGTCATGAACCTGAAAGAAGGGATGGATGCGATTGAAAATATAGGGTTTCCTGCAATCCTCAGACCTGCGTTTACGCTCGGCGGGTCCGGCGGTGGAATTGCATACAATATCGAAGAGTTTGAAGGGTTGCTGGACAAGGGGCTTAAGCTAAGTCCGGTAACCCAGGTGCTTATAGAGGAATCCGTTCTCGGCTGGAAGGAATATGAGCTTGAAGTGATGCGGGACAAGAAGGACAATGTTGTAATAATATGCTCAATAGAGAATTTTGATCCTATGGGAGTCCATACAGGAGACTCTATTACAGTCGCCCCTGCACAGACCCTTACAGACAGGGAGTACCAGCGCATGAGGGATGCCTCGATAGCGATCATACGCGAGATAGGCGTTGACACAGGCGGTTCCAACATACAGTTTGCAGTGAACCAGGAAAATGGACGCATGGTCGTGATAGAGATGAACCCGAGGGTTTCCAGAAGTTCGGCTCTTGCCTCAAAGGCGACCGGTTTCCCGATAGCAAAGATAGCGGCAAAACTTGCGGTGGGTCTTACGCTGGATGAGATAAACAATGACATAACCCGCGAAACCCCGGCATCTTTTGAGCCGGCTATTGACTATGTTGTAACAAAATTTCCGAGGTTTGCATTCGAAAAATTCCCTGAGGCGGACCCTGTGCTGACTACCCAGATGAAATCTGTGGGAGAGGTGATGTCAATAGGAAGGACTTTCAAGGAATCCCTGCAGAAGGCTTTAAGGAGTCTTGAGTCCGGAAGTTACGGTCTGGAAGATGTTGACAGTGATCCTGACAGGACCAAGATAAAGCTCAAAATCCCAGGAGTGGAAAGACTGTGGTATATTGCACAGGCTATACGCTCAGGCATGACGATCGAAGAGATTTATGAATATACCTGGATAGACCCCTGGTTTCTGAATAACATCAGGCAGATAATCGAGATGGAAGAAAAAATACAGCAATCAGCAATCAGCATTCAGCATTCAGAGAACACCATCCCCCCCCTTAATCCCCCCCTTGGCAAGGGGGGACATGGGGGGGTGAACCCCGGACTGATTGAACTATTACGTGAAGCCAAAGAATACGGGTTTTCCGACAGAAGGCTTGCCCAGCTTCTGAATGTCAGTGAGGGTGATATCAGGGAATCGAGAAGAGAAAACAATATTCGCCCCGTGTACAAAATGGTGGATACATGCGCTGCGGAGTTTGAAGCGTTCACCCCTTATCTGTACTCAACGTATGAAAGACCTTTTTATAAGATAATGAGTAAAGAGGTAATTAATCCCCCCATCCCCCCTTTAGTAAAGGGGGGTGAGGGGAGATTTGTTGAATGTGAAGCGAATCCTACCGATAGACAGAAGATTGTGATCCTCGGCTCCGGTCCCAACAGGATAGGGCAGGGCATAGAGTTCGATTACTGCTGTGTGCACGCAGTCTTTGCATTAAGGGAACTGGGGTTTGAGACGATAATGGTCAATTGCAACCCTGAAACGGTCAGTACGGATTATGATACCTCTGACAGGCTTTACTTTGAACCGCTCACAATCGAGGACGTCCTGAATATAATCGAGACCGAAAAGCCCGTCGGTGTGATAGTGCAGTTCGGCGGTCAGACACCTCTTAAGCTTGCCGTACCCCTCGAAAAAGAAGGGGTCAGGATATTGGGAACATCCCCGGATGCCATAGACAGGGCAGAAGACAGGAAAAGATTTAAGGAGCTTCTGCATAAACTTGAACTCCGTCAGCCTGAGAGCGACACAGCCATGTCGGTTGAAGAGGCTGTTAATGCAGCTAACAAGATAGGCTATCCTGTAATGGTGAGGCCTTCATATGTCCTCGGAGGCAGGGCGATGGAGATCGTATATGACGAAGAATCCATCCGCGGTTATATGCAGCGGGCTGTAAAAGTATCGCCCAAACATCCTATCCTTATCGATAAATATCTCGACGACGCAATAGAGGTTGACGTAGACGCATTATCAGACGGAAAGTGTGTAATCATAGGCGGTGTAATGGAACACATAGAAGAAGCCGGGATACATTCAGGTGATTCGGCCTGTTCTCTCCCGCCATATTCCCTGAATAAGGATATCACAGAAGAGATAAAAAGACAGACAAAGGCGCTCGCAAAGGAACTGGAGGTTATCGGACTTATGAATGTCCAGTTTGCAGTAAAGAAGGATGAAATATATATACTTGAGGTGAATCCGCGTGCTTCCAGGACAATACCTTTTGTGAGCAAGGCAACAGGCATTCCGCTTGCAAAGGTGGCGGCCAAGATCATGGCCGGCAAAACATTGCAAGAACTCGGACTTACATCGGAAAAGTCGATAATGCATATTGCTGTCAAGGAAGCTGTTTTTCCGTTCGATAAATTCCCCGGTGTTGACACGATACTCGGACCGGAGATGAAGTCAACAGGCGAGGTTATGGGCATTGACGAGGACTTCGGCCGTGCATTCGCAAAAGCACAGGCATCATGCAACAACAGGATCCCGCTCTCCGGCAAAATCGTGATAAGCATAAGGGACAAGGACAAGCCGGGTATATGCGATCTGGTCAAGAGGCTCTATGCTGCCGGTTTTTCTGTTGTCGCAACAAAGGGCACCGCCGCTTTTCTCGGGAATAAAGGTCTTGAGGTTGATGTTATAAACAAGGTTGCCGAGGGAAGGCCCCACATAGTGGATTTGATAAAGAACAAGGAGATAGTCTTTGTTATCAATACAGTAAGCGGTGCGCAGGCACAGAGGGATTCCTTTTCGATAAGACGGAGTGCACTGCAGTACGGAATTCCATATACAACTACAGTTTCCGGGGCAAAAGCGGTTGTGAACGCCATTGAGATGCTTAAAAAGAATATTGTGAGCATTAAGTCCATCCAGGAATATCATAAAGATAACGCTTAATAAAAGCATTTTTCGGGTTAAGACCCGATTGCATTTGTGTTACAATTTATCTTGAAGAATCCATTCATAAATAAATAATCGGGGGTTTCATATGAGCGCACTGGATCCGGGGCTTTCCGTAATACAGAATGCACAGCTTGAAGGAAAAGTCGTCCTTGTAAGGTTCGATCACAATGTCGTAAAAAAGGGCCAGATACGCGATCCCTACAGGATTGATATGACACTCGGCACGCTTTATAACATAGTCGAGAGGGGAGGTAGACCCATCCTGATGACCCATATCGGAAGGCCAAAGGACAAGAAGTCAGGTCAGATCATCTGCAGGGAGGAGGAATCCGTAAGACCGATTATCGATTATCTCGAGAGAAAACTGCATATCAAGTTCCATATCCCTGAATTCAATATAACTCCGGGGGTTGGCATAACAGGCATTGATACATCGATCAATCTCGCCATCCGCAACCTTCGAGAAAGAAAGATCGGCGGAATATATCTTCCGAACACACGGTGGTTCCAGGGTGAGGAGGGTGAGGGAAAGGTGAGAGAAAATTTTGCCCTCCAGCTTGCCGGACTTGCAGACATATTCATAAATGACGCATTCGGCTCCTGGCAGCCTCATGCATCTACGTACGACATAACAAAATATCTTCCTTCTTATGCAGGTTTTTTATTGCAGCAGGAGATAATCAACCTGAACTCTGTCATCAACCCGGAAAGGCCGTTCATTGCTGTTGTCGCAGGAGCAAAATATGACACGAAGATCAAGCCCCTGTATGCGTTGTACGACAAGGTGGACAAACTGATGCTCGGCGGAGTGATATATAACACATATCTCTGTGCAAAATATGGAATAAGCATTGCGGGTGTTTCAGAGGGGGATATTACAGCCGCAAAAGACCTTGTCGAAAAAGACAGGGGCAACAACAAAATCGTCGAACTTCCCTATATTATAGAGTCGGATATACTTGATGGAAGAACAGAAGGCAAATACCGGACGATATCCATAGAAGATTTCAAACAGGGGAATAAATATAATTATGTCCTCGACATAGACCCGAAGTCATTCGAGGACAAGGAGGTATACAGAAACCTGTCGGAGGCAAAGACTATATTTGTCAATGCAGTTATGGGCTTTACCCCGCACTTCTCAGCGGGTTCTGCGGCATTGGACAGCACTATCGATCACAACAGGACAGCGCTCAAGATGTACGGCGGAGGCGATACCCTGCAGGAATTCAAAGACCTTTGCCCGGGGCTTTATCTTTCCGTGCTTGACAACACACAATATTATTTTTTCACCGGCGGGGGCACCGTTCTTACGGCGATTGAACAAGGCAGTCCTTATGGACTCAAGCCGGTGCAGGCATTGATGGGGAATAAGTGAAAATTATAAAATTAGATCAATATTCCTGACATTACTGTCCAAAATAATCTGAATTATTATAAGGAAGGCAGGGATGGCGAAGAAACTCTATGACGACACCTTGAAAAAAGAACCAATAATTGCAATTTAAAGACCCTATGGGAGTGTTTTCAATAAAAGAGACTTGATCAAAAATCAGGTTAAACATTTAATTGTCCTGTCGATTCATAGAGTTTATGAGTCATTTCTGCCTTCCTATTGTTTTATTTTGGACAAGTATGTATTC